>NZ_BAAAMJ010000069.1:0-1225 GCF_039529215.1 Streptomyces sodiiphilus
CCGACCTGCGTGCCGAACTCCAGGGCAGCATGCTCAACTAGCGGGGACGTCGTGCGCTTTGCGGGCTCGAGCCTTAAAGTTCGAGGACGCGCGACACGACGGGCGTGACAGCAGCCGGCACGCGAAGGCAGTCGGAGGAGGAGACGTGGCAATGCCCCCAGGCGGACCGTACGGCAACGAGTATCCTGCGCAGCCGCAGAACAGCGGCGCGACGGGGCGGTTCAACTTCCCCTCGGCGCCCAGCGGCGGCCGTCGCGAGCCGGGCCGGGAGGCTCCGGGCGGCGCTGCCGGAAGGCAGCAGCCCGCGCCGTCCTCGCCCGCGCGCCGCCCCGAACCGGACCGGCACCAGAGCCGGCGCGGCCCGGTGGACGGCGAGTCGCAGCCGCTGGTGCGTCCGTATGCCATGACCGGCGGACGCACCAAACCGCGGTACCAGCTGGCGATCGAGGCGCTGGTGAGCACCAGTGCCGAGCCCGCCCGGCTGCAGGGCCAGCTCCCGGAGCACCAGCGGATCTGCCAGCTGTGCTATGAGGTCAAGTCCGTCGCCGAGATCTCAGCCCTGCTTTCCATTCCCCTCGGTGTGGCCCGGATTCTGGTGGCCGATCTGGCCGAAGCCGNCCAGCCGGATGTGACGTTGCTCGAAAGGGTGCTCAGTGGACTTCGCAAGCTCTAGCGGCGCGGGCGGGCCGGGACCCGCACGTTCCACCACGTCCGCGAAGATCGTGGTCGCGGGTGGGTTCGGTGTGGGGAAGACCACGTTCGTGGGTGCTGTGTCGGAGATCAATCCGCTGCGGACCGAAGCGGTGATGACGTCGGCGTCGGCGGGGATCGATGATCTGACGCATACGGGTGGGAAGACCACCACGACGGTGGCGATGGACTTCGGCCGTATCACGCTGGACCAGGATCTGATTCTGTATCTGTTCGGTACGCCCGGGCAGGACCGTTTCTGGTTCATGTGGGACGACCTGGTGCGTGGTGCGATCGGTGCGGTGGTGCTGGTCGACACGCGGCGGCTGGCGGACTGTTTCCCGGCGGTGGACTACTTCGAGAACAGTGGTCTGCCGTTCGTGATCGCGCTGAACGGGTTCGACGGGCATCAGCCGTACTCGCCGGAGGAGGTGCGGGAGGCGCTGCAGATCGGTCCGGACGCTCCGATCATCACCACCGACGCCCGGCACCGGGCCGAGGCCAAGAGCGCGCTGATCACCCTCGTCGAGCACGC
>NZ_BAAAMJ010000070.1:0-73901 GCF_039529215.1 Streptomyces sodiiphilus
GCTGGTCGATGCGGTCCAGGCCCCAGGAGGGCGGGTTGGTCTGCGTGGCGGTGATGGACACCGTCTCGTTGGCGACCACCGACTCGACCGCCGGGTCGGCGGCCAGGGCCATGGCCTGCTTCTCGTCGGCCTCGATCGCGTAGCCGTTGAGGGCGTGCGTGTAGGTCTCGGTGATCTCCGCGTCGTACTTGTCGGCCAGCTTCTCGGCCTTCTTGGAGTCCGCGGTCATCACCGTGTCGCGCAGGGTGACGATGTAGCTGCCGTCGATCGCGTCGGGTGAGTCCGCGTTGGCGATGAACGCCGTGGGCTCCACCGGGGCCGCGGACGCGGCGGCGGGGAGTGCGGCGCCGACGCCGAGCGCGACGACTGCCGCGGCTGCCACGGCTGCCACGCTTCTCCGGCGGGGGGTGCGGGGGTGACGCATCGCTGCCATCGAGGGGTCCTCCTCAGAGGTAATGCGCTGACGTGGGGGACGATGCGCATCGGTCATGGACATGTTCACGACCGCTGCCGTCGTAAAGATTCAAGGACCCAGAGGAATCCGGCAAGAGGCCGACGCGTTGGACACGTACATGTCACATGTGCGTGACATGGCAACGTCAAATCTCACACCGAACCGCCACACCCGCGGCGCATGACGGGACGTCAAGTGCGTACGGTGAGCGGTCCGATCCACTCCGTCACAGTCGGGCGGGCGTCCGGATGCCCAGCAGCGCCATGCCCCGGTGCAGCGTGCGCGCCGTCAGATCGCACAGGAACAGACGGTTCTGCACGGCCGCCTCGCTGTCGGCGGTCAGCACCGGGCACTGGTCGTAGAACGTCGTGAAGTGCGACGCGAGTGTGTACAGATAGGCCGCCAGCCGGTGCGGCTCGTAGGTCTCCGTCACCGACCGCAGCGTCTGGTCGAACTCGTCCAGGTGCAGCGCCAGAGCCCGTTCGGCCGGCTCGGGCGTCAGCGAGGGATGCGCCAGCGGACGCACGGAGTCACCCCGGTCCGCGCCCTTGCGCAGGATGGACTGGATACGGGCGTAGGCGTACTGCAGGTAGACGCTGGTGTCGCCGTTGAGGGACACCATGCGGTCCAGGTCGAAGACGTAGTCCCGGGACATCGAGGTGGACAGGTCGGCGTACTTCACCGCGCCGATGCCCACCTGCGCCGCCCGCTCGGCGACCTCCGCCTCCGTCAGCTTCGGGTCCTTCTCCGCCACCACGCCGGCCGCCCGGCGCACCGCCTCCTCCAGCAGGTCGATCAGTCGGACCGACTCGCCCGCCCGGGTCTTGAACGGCTTGCCGTCCTTGCCCAGCACCGTGCCGAACTGGAGATGGACAGCCCTCACCTCGTCGTGGAGCCAGCCCGCCCGGCGCGCCGTCTCGAAGACCATCCGGAAGTGCAGCGCCTGCCGGGCGTCCACCACGTACAGCAGGGTGTCGGCGCCCAGCGTGCCCACCCGGTCGCGGATCGCGGACAGGTCGGTGGCCGCGTACCCGTAGCCGCCGTCGGCCTTCCGCACGATCAGCGGGACCGGCGAGCCGTCCTGGCCCTTGATGTCGTCGAAGAACACGCACAGCGCGCCCTGGGAGATCTCGGCGACCCCGGACTCCTCCAGCAGCCGGCAGGTCTCGTCCAGCATGTCGTTGTAGGCACTCTCGCCCACCACGTCGGCTTCCTCGATCTCCACGTCCAGCAGGTCGTATACCGCCCGGAAGTAGATCATGGACTCGTCGACGATCCGGTGCCACAGGTCCAGCGTCTCCCGGTCGCCGGCCTGCAGGCTCACCACCCGGGCGCGGGCGCGCTCCTTGAAACCCTCGTCGGAGTCGAAGAGCGCCCGGGAGGACTTGTAGAGGCGGTTCAGCCGGGACATCGCGGCCTCGCCGCCGTCCTCGCCGCCCCCCGTTTCCCCGCCGTGGTCCAGCTCCTGCGGATGCTCGGTCAGGTACTGGATGAGCATGCCGAACTGGGTGCCCCAGTCGCCGATGTGATGGCGCCGGATCACCTTCTCGCCGCGGTGCTCCAGGATCTTCACCAGCGCGTCCCCGATCACCGTGGACCGCAGGTGGCCGACGTGCATCTCCTTGGCCACGTTCGGCTGCGAGTAGTCGATCGCCGTGACACCGGGCCGCTGCGCGAACGGCACGCCCAGCCGGTCGTCCGCGGCCCGCTCGGCCAGCGTGGACAGCAGCGCCTCGTCGGACACCGTGATGTTCAGGAAGCCCGGGCCGGAGACCTCGACGGACGAGATCACCTCGCCGTCGCCGGCCGGCACCCGCTTCACCACCTCGGCGGCCAGCTCCCGCGGGTTGCGCCCCAGCCGCTTGGCCAGCGCCAGGATGCCGTTCGCCTGGAAGTCCGCGCGGTCGCTGCGGCGCAGCAGCGGGTCGGCCGCGACGCCCTCCCGCTCCGGCAGGACGGCCGCGAGGGCGTCCGCGAGGCGCTGGTCGACCAGGGAGGCGAGGGACTGAACCGCGGCCATGGGAGGGGGCACCGTTTCGTCGGGACGGACGCGCTGCACGCGTGGCTGTACCCGTCAGAGACTAGCGGGTCATGGCGGGACGCCGCGCAGGTGCACAATGGAGCCGCCAGGCTTACGAGCGCAGCAGAGCACAGCGAAGAAGGACGTGCTTCACGTGGAGCGGACCACCCCGGAGACCGACTGGGTCTCCCGACTCGCGGACGAGGTCATCGCCGAGGCGGAGCGCCGCGCCCCCGGCAAACCCGTCGTCTGCGCCTCGGGGCTCAGCCCGTCGGGGCCGATCCACCTGGGCAATCTGCGCGAGGTCATGGTGCCGCACCTGGTCGCCGACGAGATCAAGCGGCGCGGCATCGACTGCGTCCACCTGCTGTCCTGGGACGACTACGACCGCTTCCGCAAGGTGCCCGCCGGGATCGACCCGTCCTGGAACGAGCACATCGGCAAGCCGCTGACCTCGGTGCCCGCGCCGCCCGGCAGCGAGTACCCGAACTGGGCCGAGCACTTCAAGGCCCCGATGACGCGGGCGCTCGCGGAACTGGGCGTCGAGGTGCGCGCCGTCAGCCAGACCGAGCAGTACACGGCCGGTGCCTACCGGGACCAGATCCTGTTCGCCATGCGCGAGCGGCGGCGCATCGACGAGGTGCTGGACCGCTACCGGACCAAGGCCAAGGCGGCCCCGGCGGCCGGCGGCCGGAAGCAGGGCGCCAAGCCGCTGGACGAGGCCGAGGTGCAGGCGGCCGAGGGGTCCGGCGCGGCGGCCGAGGACGACGGCAGCGCGGCGGGCGGGGAGTACTACCCCTACAAGCCGTACTGCTCGGTCTGCGCCCGTGACCTGACCACGGTCACCGGCTACGACGACGACACCACCGAACTGTCCTACACCTGCGCCTGCGGGCACGGCGAGACCGTCAGTCTCACGGAGTACACCGGCGGCAAGCTGGTGTGGAAGGTCGACTGGCCGATGCGCTGGGCCCACGAGGGCGTGATCTTCGAGCCGGCCGGGGTGGACCACCACTCGCCCGGATCCTCCTGGGTGGTCGGCGGCCGGCTGGTCCAGGAGATCTTCGGCGGCGAGCAGCCGATCGGCCCGATGTACGCCTTCGTCGGCATCAGCGGCATGGCCAAGATGTCCAGCTCCAAGGGAGGGGTGCCGATCGCGGCCGACGCCCTGGAGATCATGGAGGCGCCGCTGCTGCGCTGGCTGTACGCCCGCCGCCGGCCCAACCAGTCCTTCAAGGTCGCCTTCGACAGCGAGATCCAGCGCACCTACGACGAGTGGGACGCGCTGGCCCGCAAGGTCGCCGAGGGCACCGCGCAGCCGGCGGACTCCGCCGCCTACAGCCGCGCGGTGCGCACCGCGGCCGGTGAACTGCCCGCCACACCGCGGCGGCTGCCGTTCCGGACACTGGCGTCGGTGGCGGACATCACCACCGGCGACGCGGAGCAGACGCTGCGGATCCTGAGCGAGCTCGACCCGGAGCAGCCGGTCCGCTCGCTGGAGGAGGTCCGGCCGCGGCTGGACCGCGCGGCGCACTGGGTGTCCACCCAGGTGCCCGAGGAGCAGCGCACCCGGGTGCGCCAGGAGCCCGACACCGAGCTGCTGGAGTCGCTCGACCAGGAGCAGCGGGAGTCGCTGCGGCTGCTGCTGGAAGGGCTGGACGAGCACTGGTCGCTGGACGGGCTGACCACCCTGGTCTACGGGGTGCCGAAGGTGCGCGTGGGGCTCGCGCCGGACGCCCGGCCGACGCCGGAGCTGAAGACCGCTCAGCGCGGCTTCTTCGCGCTGCTGTACCGGCTGCTGGTGGGCAAGGACACCGGGCCGCGGCTGCCCACCCTGCTGCTGGCGGTCGGGGCCGGCCGGGTCCGCAAGCTGCTGGGCGGCTGACGGGGCGGGGCGGCCGGCGGGGGCTCAGCCCGCGGTGCCCATCTCGGCTCGGTAGCGCATGCGGCACTCGCGCAGGTAGTCGCGGAGATAGGACTCGGTGAGCAGCGAGCCGTCGGCGTCCGTCACGCCGTGCCGCTCGTGCAGGAACCGGGAGAGCTGCCGGGCGTTGGGGAAGTCGCCCTGCTCCAGCACGTACTCGCGGTAGGCGGCGTAGAAGGCGTCGCCGTGCGGCGTGTCCCGCGGCAGCCCGCGCGGCTCGACGGCCGGGAGGGGCTCCTCCGGTGCGGGCGGGGCGGGCTCCGGTGCGGGCGCCGGGAGCGGGGCGGCCTCGGCCGGGGCGTTGCCGAGGCTGCGGCGCCGGCCGCCGTGCACGACGGGGACCGTCACCTCCTTGCGGCCGGCGCGCGGTCCGGCGGCGTAGACCGGCAGCGGCTGGTGCTCCTCGGCGGGCCGCGGCGCGGGTTCGGGTGCGGGCCGGGGCCGCGGCCCGGCGGTGTGCGGCGGGGGGCCGTCATGGGCGCCGGCCTGCCGGGGGACGGTGTCGTGTCCGGGGGCGGCGTCGTGTCCGGTGGTGTGCTCGCCGGGGTGCGGGTCCGGCTGCGGCGCGGCCGGCTCCGTGGGCCGCTCCGCGGGCCCCGGGGTGTGGTCGGTGAGTTCGTGCCGGGGCTGCGGGGCGGGGGCACGGCGGCCCGCGGCCGCGGCGGCCGTGCCGGCGGGGGCGGTCTCCGACAGCGGGACGCCGTAGCGGGCCAGCTTCAGCGGCATGCGGGCCTCGACCGGTGCCCGCCGGCGCCAGGCCCGGCCGTAGCGGGCCCGAAGCTGCGCCTGGTACACCAGGCGGTCCCGTTCGAGGTTGATGACCTCCTCGTAGGAGCGCAGCTCCCACAGCTTCATCCGACGCCACAGCCGGAAGGTGGGCACGGGGGAGAGGAACCAGCGCCAGAACCGGACGCCCTCCATGTGCCGGTCGGCGGTGATGTCGGCGATGCGGCCGATGGCGTGCCGGGCGGCCTCGACGGTGATGATGAACAGCACCGGGATGATGGCGTGCATGCCGACCCCGAGGGGGTCGGGCCAGGAGACGGCGCCGTTGAAGGCGATGGTGGCGGCCGTCAGCAGCCAGGCGGTCTGGCGCAGCAGCGGGAACGGGATGCGCAGCCAGGTCAGCAGCAGGTCCAGGGCGAGCAGCACCACGATGCCGGCGTCGATGCCGATCGGGAAGAACGGTGCGAACTGCCCGAAGCCCTTGCGCTCGGCCAGCTCGCGCACCGCGGCGTAGGAGCCGACGAAGCCGATGGTGGCGATCACCACGGCGCCGGCCAGCACGATGCCGACGAGTATGCGGTGCGAACGTGTCAGCTTGATCGCGGCCACTCGGCGGACCCTCCTGGATGGGAACTGGCGTTCTGGAGGGGCCCAGCCTGGCACACGCCGGGCGGTCGTGTACGCGCCGGAGCCCGGTTCCTCCGGGTATCCGGGGGAACCGGGCTCGCGATCGTTGCCTGCGGGGCGCGGCTCAGGAGTCGGTGCCGGCGCCCTCGGTGTCCTCGCCCCGGCGGGCGTCGGCCTCCTCGCCGTCGGGGTCCTCCGCGTCCTCCGCGTCCTCGCCGTCCGTCTCACCACCGTCCTCGCCGGTGGGAGCGGTGGCGTCCACCGCGGCGACCGCCTCCTCGGCGACGGCCTCCGCCGCCTCCTGGATGTCCTCGGCGCCGGGCGTCTTGGCGTCCTCGAAACCGGCACCCGAATAGTCGACGGTCACCACCACATTGGCGGTGCGGGCCACCACGCGGTGCTGGCGGTACTCCTGGCCGTCCTCGTCGTCGTCGCCGGACTTGGTCACGGTGTAGGCGAGGGTGTGGGCCTCGTCGCCGGCTCCGCCCCAGGGGGCGTCCTCCACCTCGGAGTTCTCCTCGTCGCCGGTGATCTCCGCGACCTGCTGCCGCAGGTAGTCGGCGGCGCGTTCGTCGCCGTGGCCCAGCGCGGTGTCGGAGTCGAACCGCTTCAGGGAGACCGTCAGGGAGCGGAACTGGTAGCCGTCCAGGCCGTTCCACAGGCAGGTGCCCGAACTCGTGGTGTCCTTGGAGTTCAGCGCCTGGCCGCCCTCCTGGTCGGCCTCGGGCACCACCTCGCCCACCGTGTCGGCGCCGACCGTGGAGCACGGGTCCGGCAGCCCGGTGTACTTCGCGGGCTGGGAGGGCGCGGGGGCGGGGGCCTGTTCGTCCGGCGTGCCGCTGCCGCCGGTGTCCGAGGAGCAGCCGGCGACCAGCAGCACGGGCACCGCGGCCCAGGCCAGCGCACGGACGGCGAGTCGCGAGACGGTACGGTCCATGGTTCCTTCGCTTCCGGATGGTCGGGGGACACCGTACGTCCCCGCTGGGAGGAACGGTACGCGGCCCGGCCGCCGGGCCGCCCGAACCCCGGCGGGCCGTGTCACCCGGGGGAGGTCAGGACGAGAAGCGCTCGGCGAGGTGCCGGGCCACCTCGGTGGCGCCCTCCTGCAGGCCGGCGCTGCCGGGGGACCGGGCGGGTTCGGTGACCGCCTGCGCGTAGCGCACGGTCACGATGACGTTCCCGCTGTGGAAGGCGAGGGTGACGTCCCGCCGGGCGCCGGACTGAGTGGTGGTCAGCCGGTCGTCCACGTAGGCGGCGTTGCCGATGCCTTCCAGGGCCCGCGGGGCGAACTCGCCGGCCGGCGCGTCGCTGGGGACCGGCCGCATCCTCTCGGGGGGCGGGCCGGCGGGCGCGGTGCCCTCCCGGGGGTCCAGCCGGATGCCCAGATCGGCGGCGCGCCGCCGGAAGTCCTGCGCGGCCTGGTCGTCGTCGCTGGTGCCGCGCACGTAGGAGACGACCCGTTCGAAGTCGATCTCCAGCCGGTGGGTGCCCGCGTCGGAGGGGCTGCGCCAGGTGCAGCCGACCCGGCGCCCGATGTCGTAGGTCAGGGCCGGTTCGCCGTCCAGCGCCTGGGGCGCGGCGTCCGGCAGCAGGCCGCTGAGAGTGCTTTCGGGGACCGCGCCGCAGGGCTCGGGCAGCACCGAGTGGCTGCCCGGCGCGGCCGTCGTGGACGCGGCCCCGGCCGCGCCGTTGCCTCCCGCGGTGTCCTCACCGGTCAGGCTCCCGGTGCAGGAGACGGCCACGGCGCCGGACAGCGCGACCGCGAGAGCGGCACGCGCCGCGGTGACCCTGCGCTGCACCTGTCGGCTCCCTCGGATCGGTGACGGCGGAACGCACCATGTCTACCGCAGAGAGCCGTGCCGCGTCCGGTCGCCGGTGCCCCTTGGGCGGAAAGGTCCGCAATGTGCGCCGCGCGGGGCGGGCTGGGGAGGCGCGGGGCGGGCGGGGTGGGGGGAAAGCCGCTCAGGGCCAGACGAGGCAGTAGGGCTGGTGGCCGGCCTCGTGCAGCCGGCGGGAGAAGTCCTGCCACTCGTTCAGCAGCCGGTAGACGTCGAACGCGTCGCTCGGGCCGCTGCGGTCGGGGACCGTGGACCAGATGAAGGCCGCGGCGCCCACCGTCTCGTCGCCGACCCCGCGCAGCGGGTCCACCACGGTTGTGGGCAACTTCACCACCGCGTAGTCCGAGTGGAGGACCACCAGCTCCAGCGGCGGCACCCGGTGCAGCGGTATCCCCTCGATGCCGGTCAGCACCATGGCGGCCATGGTCTCCGGCTTGATCCGGGTGAACATGCCCTGTCCGAGCTCGTCACCGCCGAGCTCCTCGGGGCGCATCGACAGCGGCACCCGTGCCGCCGTCGCGCCGTTGGGAGCGCCGAAGTACTTGTACGTCACGTCCATCCGGCCGGTGCTCCGCAGTTCGCTGCTGGCGCTCTCCTCCGCCTTGCGGCGATGACGTCCGCGGCGTGAGCGCGCGCGTGAGGAAGGCTCCGGTCCGAGATCCCCGGTTCCCTCACCAACTCCGCCACCGCGCTGCATGTCACCACCCGACTACTCGCGACCCCCGTCGCGTGACCCGATCATCGTCTCAGAGACTTCCCCCGCCGGACAGGGAGGAAAACGCCCGGGCCGGGCCCTTCTGTCCTGACGGACGGGAGGAGCACCGGGACCAGGAATCCGTCTCTGTCACCATGGACCGCGTGAGCTACTCCTACGACGCCCCAGTCTCGCAGACACTTTTCGACCGCGCTGCCTCAGTAACGCCCGGAGGCGTGAACTCTCCGGTACGCGCCTTTCGCGCCGTGGGCGGAACGCCCCGGTTCATGGTGTCCGGTACCGGTCCGTACCTGACCGACGCCGACGGCCGCCAGTACGTGGACCTCGTGTGCTCCTGGGGGCCGGTCATTCTCGGCCACGCCCATCCGGCGGTCGTGGAGGCGGTCCGGGAGGCCGTGGGGCACGGCACGTCCTTCGGCACCCCCGGCGTGGGCGAGGTCGAACTGGCCGAGGAGATCGTCGCCCGCGTTCCCCCTGTTGAGCAGGTGCGGCTGGTCTCCTCCGGGACCGAGGCCACGATGTCCGCGATCCGGCTGGCCCGGGGATTCACCGGCCGCGCGAAGATCGTGAAGTTCGCCGGCTGCTACCACGGGCACGTCGACGCGCTGCTGGCCTCGGCCGGTTCGGGCGTGGCGACGTTCGGGCTGCCGGACACCCCGGGCGTCACCGGGGCGCAGGCCGGCGACACGCTGGTGCTGCCGTACAACGATCTGGACTCGGTGCGGGCGGCGTTCGCCGCGCACCCCGGGGAGATCGCCTGTGTGATCACCGAGGCGTCGCCGGGCAACATGGGAGTGGTCCCGCCGGAGGAGGGCTTCAACGCGGGGCTGAAGGAGCTGTGCGCCGAGCACGGCGCGCTGTTCGTCTCCGACGAGGTGATGACCGGCTTCCGGGTCGGCCGCCAGGGCTGGTTCGGCATCGACGGCGTCGTGCCGGACCTGATGACCTTCGGCAAGGTGATGGGCGGAGGCTTCCCGGCCGCCGCGTTCGGCGGGCGCGCCGACGTGATGGCGCATCTCGCCCCGGCCGGGCCGGTGTACCAGGCGGGCACTCTCTCGGGCAACCCGGTGGCCACCGCCGCCGGCCTGGCCCAGCTGCGGCACCTCGACGACGCGGCCTACGCGGCGGTGGACACCGCGGCGGACCGGGTGCGGTCGCTGGTGACCGAGGCGCTGGCCAAGGAGGGCGTGGCGCACCGGGTGCAGAGTGCCGGAAACATGTTCTCGGTGTTCTTCACCGACCGCGAGGTCACCGACTACGATGCGGCCCGCTCCCAGGAGGCGTTCCGCTTCACCGCCTTCTTCCACGCGATGCTGGAGGGCGGCGTGTACCTGCCGCCCTCGGCGTTCGAGTCGTGGTTCGTCTCGGCCGCCCACGACGACCGGGCCGTCGAGCGGATCGCCGAAGCCCTGCCCGCCGCCTCGCGCGCCGCCGCCGAGGCCACCGAAGGATGAGTGACATGACCAACGGCGAGGCCGCCTCGGACATCACCGTCGTGCACCTGATGCGGCACGGCGAGGTCGACAACCCCGGTGGCGTGCTCTACGGCAGGATGCCCGGCTACCACCTGTCGGAGCTGGGCCGGAAGATGGCCGAGCGGGTCGCCGGGCACCTGGAGGGGCGTGACATCACCCACCTGGTGTCCTCCCCGCTGGAGCGGGCCCGGGAGACCGCCGAGCCGATCGCCGGGGCGCTGGACCTGGAGCCGGTCATCGACGGCCGGCTGATCGAGGCCGCCAACGTCTTCGAGGGCAAGACCTTCGGGGTCGGCGACGGCGCGCTGCGCAAGCCGCGGAACTGGCCGCACCTGCGCAACCCGTTCCGCCCCTCCTGGGGCGAGCCGTACGTCGAGCAGGTGGTGCGGATGAAGGCCGCGCTGGACGCGGCCCGGGACGCCGCCCGCGGCCACGAGGCGGTGTGCGTCAGCCATCAGCTGCCGATCTGGATCGTGCGCAGCTTCGTCGAGCGCCGCCGGCTGTGGCACGACCCGCGCAAGCGGCAGTGCAGCCTGGCGTCGCTGACCAGCTTCACCTACCACGGGGACGAGATCGTCGCGGTCGGCTACAGCGAGCCGGCCCGCGATCTGGTGCCCGCCCATCTGCTGCCGGGGGCCAGACAGCGGAAGGGCGCCCCGAAGGCCGGTGCCTGAGCAGCGGGGAATTCCGGACAAGGGGGGCGCGGAAGATCACGAACGGGCGCATGGGAAACTTTTCACATGAGCCCGAGCCGCGCCTCCCTCCGCCGTGTCCCGCGCCGTGCCGCCGTCCTCGCCGCGGCCCTGGCCGCCGGAACGCTGGCGCTGGCCGGGTGCACCGGCCAGCAGGCCGGTCCCTCCGGCGGCGACAGCAACATCGTCCAGGGCACCGGTGAGATCACCCGGGTGGCCGCCGCCGACCGGCAGCAGGCCCCCGACCTGACCGGGGAGGGCACCCACGGCGAACAGCTGGCGCTGGCCGACTACCGCGGGCAGGTCGTGGTGCTCAACGTCTGGGGGTCGTGGTGCGCGCCCTGCCGGGCCGAGGCCCCGAACCTCGCCAAGGTCGCTGCGGACACCGCCGGCCAGGACGTGCAGTTCCTCGGAATCAACACCCGCGACCGGGACGTGGTCAACGCCCAGCGCTTCGACGAGCGGTTCGGGATCGAGTACCCGAGCTTCTTCGACCCCAGCGGGCGGCTGATCCTGGAGTTCCCGCGCGGCAGCCTCTCCCCGCAGGCCATCCCCTCCACCCTGATCATCGACCGCGAGGGGCGGATCGCCGTCCGGGCGCTGAAGCCGCTCAGCGAGGAGGATCTGCGCGCGGCGCTCGACCCCGTGATCGCGGAGAAGTGACCCCCTGATGCAGTACCTCGCGGCGGTCACCGACGTCAACCAGACCGTGCTCGGCGGAGCGCTGCTGCTGGCGCTGCCCCTGGCGGCGCTCGGCGGCCTGGTCTCCTTCTTCTCGCCCTGCGTGCTCCCGCTGGTGCCGGGCTACCTCTCGTACGTCACCGGCGTCGGCGGCGCCGACCTGCAGGATGCCCGGCGCGGCCGGATGGTGGCGGGCGCCACGCTGTTCGTGCTCGGGTTCTCCGCCGTGTTCGTGTCCGGGGGCGCGCTGTTCGGCGGCTTCGGCGCCACGCTGCACGAGCACCGGGAACTGCTGTCGAGGATCTTCGGCGGGCTGACCATCGCGCTCGGCCTGCTCTTCATGGGGCTGGTGCCCCGGCTGACGCAGCGCGAGTTCCGGCTGCACACCCGTCCCGCCGTCGGGCTGGCCGGGGCGCCGATGCTGGGCGTGGTCTTCGGCATCGGCTGGACCCCGTGCATCGGGCCCACCCTGGCGGCCGTCAACGCCCTGGCGTTCAACGAGGCCAGCGCCGGCCGCGGGGCGCTGCTCACCGTCGCCTACTGCCTGGGCCTGGGGCTGCCCTTCATCGTCGCGGCACTGGCGTTCCGGCGGACCCTGGGGGCGTTCGGCTGGGTCAAGCGGCACTACGCCTGGGTGATGCGGATCGGCGGCGGGCTGCTGATCCTCACCGGGCTGATGCTGGTCACCGGCCTGTGGGACCGCATCGTCTACGACCTCCAGGTGTGGTCGTCCGAGTTCACCGTCTTCATCTGAGGGATGCGCGCATGACCGACGACGTACGGAACCGGCAGCCGGAGGGCCGGGGCCCGGATGCCGACGGCCCGGATGCCGACGCCCCGGCCGGGGCCGGCCTGTCCACGGCGCCCTCCCCGGAGGAGGCGGACGCCGGCAAGGCCGTCCCGGGCTCGTTCGGCGGTGTGCGGGCGCCCGGTGCGCGCGGCGCGGCGGCCTGGACGGCGCGGGAGGCCATCGGCTGGGGCCGCTGGTTCTGGCGGCAGCTGACGTCCATGCGGATCGCCCTGATCCTGCTGTTCCTGCTCGCGCTGGCCTCGGTCCCCGGCTCGCTGATCCCGCAGAACGGTGTGGACGCCACGCTGGTGGCCGACTTCCGGGCCCGCAACGAGACGCTCGCCCAGGTCTACGACCGGCTGCAGCTCTTCGACGTGTACTCGTCGGTGTGGTTCTCCGCGATCTACCTGCTGCTGTTCGTCTCGCTCATCGGCTGCATCGTGCCGCGCACCTGGCAGTTCGCGCTCCAGCTCCGCGGCCGGCCGCCGCGCGCCCCCCGGCGGCTGTCCCGGATGCCCGCGCACACCGCCTGGCGCACCCGGACCCCGCCGGCCGAGGTGCTGGACTCCGCGGAGCGCCTGCTGCGCTCGCGCCGCTTCCGGCGGGCCCGCGACGAGGACTCGGTGGCCGCCGAGAAGGGCTATCTGCGGGAGGCCGGCAACCTGGTCTTCCACGTCGCGCTGATCGTGATGCTGGTCGCCTTCGCGGCCGGCCAGCTCTACAGGTCCGAGGGCGGCAAGCTCGTCGTGGAGGGCGACGGGTTCACCAACACCCTCACCCAGTACGACGACTTCAACTCCGGCGTGCTGTTCGACGTGAACGAGCTGGAGCCGTTCGGTTTCACCCTGGAGGAGTTCCACGCCGCGTTCGTCCGCGAGCCCGGCCCGGACTTCGGCAGCCCCAGCGAGTTCCGCGCCGACATCACCTACTGGCGGGCCGGGGAGGACACCGAGACCGCCACGTCCATCGAGGTCAACCACCCGCTGACGGTCGGCGAGGCCAAGGTCTACCTGATCGGCCACGGCTTCGCGCCCGTCGTCACCGTCACCGACGGGCAGGGCGAGACCGCCTTCACCGGGCCGGTGCCGTTCCTGCCGCAGGACGAGGCGCTGCACTCCACCGGCGTCATCAAGGTCACCGACTACCGGGACGAGAACGGTGAGCCCGGCCAGCTCGGGTTCCAGGGCTTCTTCAACCCCACGTACGGCATCAACGCCGAGCGGGGACCGCACTCCACGTTCCCCGACCCGGACTTCCCGGTGCTCACCCTCAACGCCTTCCATGGTGACCTGGGCCTGGACTCGGGGCTGCCGCAGAACGTCTACCAGCTCGACACCACCAACATGGAGCAGTTCGAGGACGGCGAGGGCGACCTGTTCCGCCAGGACCTGCTGCCGGGCGAGTCCTTCGACCTGCCCGACGGCAAGGGCACGCTGACCTTCCACGGGTACGAGCGGTGGGCGAGCTTCCAG
The DNA here is from genome assembly GCF_039529215.1 of Streptomyces sodiiphilus. Taxonomy (NCBI): domain Bacteria; kingdom Bacillati; phylum Actinomycetota; class Actinomycetes; order Kitasatosporales; family Streptomycetaceae; genus Streptomyces; species Streptomyces sodiiphilus. The sequence continues at coordinate 13,415 of NZ_BAAAMJ010000070.1, forward strand.
ATCTCCACCCGGGCCGGCACCGGCTGGGCGCTGGCCGGTTCCATGGCCGCCGTCGTCGGACTGGCCGCCTCCCTGCTGCTGCAGCGCCGCCGGGTGTGGGTGCGCGCCACCGAGGGCCCCGACGGACGCACGATCGTGGAGATGGGTTCCCTGGGCCGTACCGAGTCGCCGCGGATCCCCGAGGAGCTGGCGGATCTGGCGGCCCGGCTGCACGCCATCGCGCCCGCCCTGCCCGGACCGCACCCCGCCCCGGGCACCGCCGGCGACCCTGCCGGTGCCCCCGCCTCCGACCAGGCCGACGGCTCTGCCGACGCCCCTGCCTCCGACCCAGCCGATGACCCCGCCGAAGGAGCACGCCGGTGATCCTGGCCGCCACCACCGAACAGAACATCGCCGACCTCAGCAATCTGCTGATCTACTCGGCCATGGCCGTCTACGCCCTGGCCTTCCTCGCGCACATCGCGGAGTGGATCTTCGGCAGCCGCAGCAAGGTGGCCCGCACGGCCGCCGCGCTGGGCGCCGGGGAGGCCGACGGGACCGTACAGCGGGACGCGGACGCCGCCGCGGCCGGTCCGCCCGCGGTGACCGTCCGCACCGCGTCCGGCACCTCGGTGCTGGAGCGCCCGGTCGTGAGCACCCGCTCCGGCACCCCGGACCGGGACGTCATCCCGGACGGCCCGGGCGCGGCCGGGGGCGACGAGCAGGGCGACCTGTACGGGCGGATCGCCGTCTCGCTCACGGTGCTGGCCTTCGCCATGCACCTCGGCGCGGTGCTGTTCCGCGCCTTCTCGGTGCAGCGCGCCCCCTGGGCGAACATGTACGAGTTCTCCACCGCGTTCTCCATGGTGGTGGTCGGCGCCTACCTCGGCTTCCTGCTGCTGAAGAAGAACGTCCGCTGGCTGGGCCTGCCGCTGGTCACCACGGTGCTGCTGGACCTCGGCCTGGCCGTCACCGTGCTGTACACCGAGAGTGACCAGCTCGTGCCCGCCCTGGACTCGGTGTGGCTGTGGATCCACGTCTCGCTGGCGATCGTCTGCGGCGCGCTGTTCTACCTGGGCATGGTCGCCACCGTGCTGTTCCTGTTCCGCGACCGTTACGAGAGCAAGCTGGCCGCGGGCAAGGTGCCCGGTGCGTTCGCCACCTCGGTGCTGGAGCGGCTGCCGTCGTCGGTGTCGCTTGACCGGTTCGCCTACCGCATCAACGCGGCCGTCTTCCCGGTGTGGACCTTCACGATCATCGCGGGCGCCATCTGGGCGGAGAACGCCTGGGGCCGCTACTGGGGCTGGGACCCCAAGGAGGTGTGGTCGTTCATCACCTGGGTCGCCTACGCCGCCTATCTGCACGCCCGCGCCACCGCGGGCTGGAAGGGCCGCAAGGCCGCCTACCTGGCCATCGTGGCCTTCGCGACCTTCCTCTTCAACTACTACGGCGTCAACATGTTCGTCGACAGCCTGCACTCCTACGCCGGCGTCGACTGACGGCGCCGCCGGGCCCGCCCGGACACGACGCGGCCCCCGCCCGGTCAGGGCGGGGGCCGCGTCGTGTCAGAGGTCCGTGCTGTCAGGGGGCCGTGCCCGGGGAGCCAGGGGACTCAGCCCTTGCCGGGCGGGTTGCTGTCCGGGGAGCCGTCGTCGCCGTCGTTGCGGCGCAGTTCCTCCTCGCGGCGGCGCAGGTCCTCCTCCCAGCTCTCCAGCAGTTCCTTGTCGCGCTGGTTCTCCTCGCGCAGCTTGTCCTCGTTGATGGACTGCAGGAAGTCGGGGTTGTCGTCCGGGGCGAGCCAGCCGCCCGGGCGGCGTCCGGCGGGGCTGCGGCCGGGGGCGCCGGCGCGGCCGGGCAGGCGCCGCTTGCGGCCGACCAGCAGCCAGGCCACCGGCCCGATCACCCAGGCCAGCACGATGACCATCAGCCAGACGAACTTCGGCAGGTGCTTGACGTCCTCGTCCTTGGTCGTGACGCAGTCCACGACCGCGTAGATGGTCAACCCGAGCAGTACCAGGATCATCAGTACCCTGAGCATGAATCTTGTCCCCCTGGGAGAGGTGAACCGGGCCGGGAGGAGGCCCCCTGACAAGGCCAGGGTAATGCGTCCGGAATACTGGGGGGCATGGCATACGACGACCTCCGCTCTCTGCTCCGCGCCCTCGAGAAGGACGGGGACCTGCGGCGGGTGCGGGCCGAGGTCGATCCGTATCTGGAAGTGGGCGAGATCACCGACCGGGTCAACAAGGCCGGTGGCCCCGCGCTGCTGTTCGAGAACGTCAAGGGCTCGGACCTCCCGCTGGCGATGAACGTGTACGGCACCGACCGGCGGCTGCTGAAGGCGCTGGGGCTGAAGTCCTACCGGGACATCAGCGACCGGATCGGCGGGCTGCTCAAGCCGGAGCTGCCGCAGGGCTTCGTCGGCATGCGGGAGGCGTTCGCCAAGCTCGGAGCCATGACGCACGTGCCGCCGAAGAAGGTCAAGAGCGGCCCGGTCCAGGAGGTCGTGCTGCGCGGCGACGACGTGGACCTCGACCGGCTGCCCGCGCTGTTCACCTGGCCCGAGGACGGCGGCTCGTTCTTCAACCTCGGCCTGACCCACACCAAGGACCCCGACAGCGGTGTGCGGAACCTGGGCCTGTACCGGCTCCAGCGGCACGACAAGCGCACCATCGGCATGCACTGGCAGATCCACAAGGACAGCCGCAACCACTACCAGGTGGCGGCCCGGCGCGGCGAGAAGCTGCCGGTGGCGATCGCCTTCGGCTGCCCCCCGGCGGTGACGTACGCCTCCACCGCGCCGCTGCCCGGCGACATCGACGAGTACCTGTTCGCCGGGTTCGTGCAGGGCAAGCGGATCGAGATGGTGGACTGCAAGACGGTCCCGCTGCAGGTCCCGGCGAACGCCGAGGTGGTCCTGGAGGGCTGGCTGGAGCCCGGCGAGATGCTGCCCGAGGGCCCCTTCGGCGACCACACCGGCTTCTACACGCCGCAGGAGCCCTTCCCCGCGCTCACCATCGACTGCGTCACCATGCGCGAGCGGCCGCTGTTCCAGTCGATCGTCGTCGGCCGCCCGCCGACGGAGGACGGCCCGCTGGGCCGGGCCACCGAGCGGTTCTTCCTGCCGCTGCTGAAGGTGATCATCCCGGACATCGTGGACTACCACCTGCCGGAGGCCGGCGGCTTCCACAACTGCGCGATCCTCTCGATCGACAAGAAGTACCCCAAGCACGCGCAGAAGGTGATGTCGGCGGTCTGGGGCGCGCACATGATGTCCCTGACCAAGCTGATCATCGTGGTGGACTCCGACTGCGACGTCCACGACCTGCACGAGGTCGCCTGGCGGGCGCTGGGCAACGTCGACTACGCCCGCGACCTGCTGCTCACCGAGGGCCCGGTCGACCACCTCGACCACGCCTCCTACCAGCAGTTCTGGGGAGGCAAGGCCGGCATCGACGCCACCGCGAAGTGGCCCGAGGAGGGCTACACCCGCGACGGCGGCTGGCCGCGGATGGTGGTGTCCGACCCGGACACCGCCGAGCTGGTCACCCGGCGGTGGAAGGAGTACGGCCTGTGAGCACGGCCCCGGAGGCGGTCTCCGCCCGCCGGGGACGGGTCCGCGCGTTCCTGAGGCTGGTGATGATCGAGCACTCGGTCTTCGCCCTGCCGTTCGCCTACATCTCCTCGCTGACCGCCATGTTCCTGGCGGACGGCTTTGTGCACTGGGATGTCCTGCTGCTGGTGACGGTGGCGATGGTGGGGCTGCGGACCTTCGCCATGGCCGCCAACCGGATCATCGACCGGGAGATCGACGCCCGCAACCCGCGCACCGCGGGCCGGGAGCTGGTCACCGGGGCGGTGTCGGTGCGCACCGCCTGGACCGGCGCCGCCGTCGCGCTGGCGGTGTTCCTGGCGGCCTGCGCGCTGCTCAACCCGCTGTGCCTGGCGCTGGCGCCGGTGGCGGTGGTGCCGATGGTCGTCTATCCCTACGGCAAGCGGTTCACCCACTACCCGCACGCCATCCTCGGGCTGGCCCAGGCCATCGGCCCGATCGGCGCGTGGCTGGCGGTGACCGGAAGCTGGTCCTGGGACGCGGTGATCCTCGGCCTCGCGGTGGGCGTCTGGATCGGCGGCTTCGACCTGATCTTCGCCTGCCAGGACGTGGCCGCGGACCGGGCCGAGGGCGTCCGCTCGGTGCCGGCCCGCTTCGGGATCGCCGCCGCCCTGTACGGGGCGCGCGGGGCGCACGCCGTCACGCTCGGCCTGCTGGTGTGGTTCGGGCTGGTCACCGGCGCCGGGGCGTTCTTCTGGGCCGGGCTGGCCGTGGTGGCGGCGGCGTTCGTCTACGAGCACGGCATCGTGCGGCCCGGGGACCTGTCCCGGCTCAACCGCGCGTTCTTCACGGTCAACGGTTTCGTCGGGATCAGCCTCTTCCTCTTCGCCCTGCTGGACCTGATCTCCCGCGGCCTGACCGTCTGACCCGCCCGGCCGTCCGGAGCGGCCGTCACGGGTAGCGCCGGAACCGCCCGGTCGGCACGGTGACCTCGACCGGCGCGGGGACCACCACCGGCTCGCCGAAGACGCCCTTGTGCACGGTCCGGTACTCCGTGCCCTCCGGATCGGTGTGCAGCCGCCAGGTTCCGTCGTTCGGATCGACCAGCAGGTAGACCGGGATGCCGCCCTGCGCGTAGATCTCGGGTTTGTCCTCGTAGTCACGGCGGATGGCAGGCCGGGTGGTGGACACCACTTCGAGAACGAACAGCACCAGTGCGGAGGGCAGTGCCGTGAAGTAGTCGTCACCGTGATCGGCGTGGGTGACGGTGAGGTCCGGATCCGGACGGTCGGTCTGCGCGGTGATGGCGACCGCCTGTGTGCTCCACGGCGCGAAGCGCTCGCCGGGAAAGCACCCCCGGACCAGATGGACGATCCGGTTGTGCACGGTGTCCGGGATCGCGGTCAGGACGATGTCGCCGCGGACGTACTCCATGGAGAAGCCCTCGACCGGGCCCAGGCGCTCGTACAGCTCCAGTCCGGGATCCCTGATGCCGCCCATCGCGAGATGCTCCGGTGTTTCACTGCCCGGGCCGGCCGGCGGCGGCAGGAGGCGGCGGGACGTCCTCGACGAAGTGGTCGAACTCGTTGTTCTGCACACCCAGGACGAACGCGTCCCACTTGGCCCGGGTGGTGGTGACGATCTTGTCGGGCTCGTCCGTCTGCCGGATGTGGATCAGGTCGCCCTCCCCGGCGGCGACCTCGAAGCAGTGCTCGTCGCTGCCGTCCTCGACCTCGGCCCGGATCCAGTCCAGCCCCTCCGTGTTGATCTCCGGCATGGCCGTGTCCACCCCTTCCTGTGACCGGTCCCCTGCGGACCGTTTCCGGCCCTCCACGCTAGCGCCTTCCGCAAGAGCGCGAAGCCGTCCGCACGTGCAGTTCTCCAGTGGTGCCACAACTGGCGAGAGGTAACGGAACGGACAGCAACTCGCAGCCCGTTGTCCCGGTTTGCGGTGATGTCATGTCATGGTGACAAGGTGTAATTTTCAGCTCGCCGGCAGTTCCCGGGCCGTCCATTGACAGCCGTTCACCTGTCACGGACAGTTCTCCGCATTCGACCGGGCTCAGCCTGAAAACCGTCCTGGACAGAAGGAGAACCCCGTGGGCAGACGATCTCCTGGCGCGCTGCTGCGGCGCACCACCGCCACCGCGCTCGCCGGCGGCGTGGCCCTGGCGCTCGTGGCATCCGAGAGCGCGCGGGCCGAAGGACAGGACGGCGGCAAGGAAACCCTCATCGTCGGGACGTCCGGCCTGGACAACATCCCGCACATGAACCCGCTGGACTCCGGCTGGCTCATCCAGGGCGAACTGAACAACCTCATGTACGACCCGCTGATCCGCTGGGGCCAGGACGACTACAGCCCCTCGCCGGGCATAGCCGAGTCCTGGGAGCACTCCGAGGACCAGCTCACCTGGACCTACCGCATCGACCCCGACGCCCGGTGGTCCGACGGCGAGCCCATCACCGCCCACGACGCGAAGTTCACCTACGACCTGCTCATCGAGAACCCGGTCTTCAACAGCCGTCACGGCGACCTGGTCAACAACTTCGCGTCCGTCGAGGCCCCCGACGACCACACCCTGGTCATCGAGGTGGAGCGGCCCAGCGCCACCATGGCGCACCTCAAGGGCACCAGCATCATGATCATGCCGCGGCACGTCTGGGGCGAACTGGAGGCACCCGAGGAGTACTTCGCCGAGCCGGGCCGGCCGACCTCCGGCGCCTTCCGCCTCGCCGAGTTCCGCGAGGGCGAACGCGTGGTGCTCACCGCCAACGAGGACTACTGGGCCGGGCCCGTCGCCTACGACGAGTTCGTGCTGCAGAACTTCGAGACCCCCGAGGCCATGGTGCAGGCGCTGCAGAGCGGCGAGGTCGACCTCGTCGGCGGGCTCAACCCGCAGCAGTACTCCGCGCTGGAGGCCGCCGACTCCATCACCACCAGCACCGGCCCCGGCCGCCGCCTGCAGTCCCTCACCTTCAACACCGGCGCGCGGACCAAGGACGGCGAGGAGTTCGGCAACGGCCACCCCGCGCTGCGCGACCCCGAGGTGCGCCGCGCCATCCACCACGTCATCGACAAGGAGCACCTGGTCGACGTCGTCATGGACGGCCACGGAGTTCCCGGCGTCAGCTATGTGCCGCCGATCTTCTCGGACTTCGCCTGGGACCCGGGTGCGGACCGCATCGCGCCGGACGCCGAGGAGGGCAACCGCATCCTCGACGAGGCCGGCTACGACGAGCGCGACGGCGACGGCATCCGCGTCGACCCCGAAAGCGGACTCCCCCTGGAGTTCCGCCTCTTCTACCACTCGGACCGCCCGTCCTACGCCATCATCCAGGACTTCGTCGTCGACTGGGTCGCCGACCTCGGCATCCGCCTGAACGCCGTCGCGATGGACACCACCCCGCTCAACGAGGAGAGCGAGGCCGGGAACTTCGACATCGCCTTCGGCACCTGGAACGTCGGCCCCGACCCCAGCGAGACCCTCGCCTACCACACCTGCGACCGGCTGCCCGACGAGGCCCAGCCCACCGACCTCACCTTCTCGTTCTACTGCGACGAGGACTACGACGAGCTGTACCGGGCGCAGCTCGCCGAGTCCGACCTGACCGCCCGCGGCGACATCGTCCGGGACATGCAGCGCCTGCTCTACGACGAGACCCCCGCCATCCAGATGTACTACGAGAACCAGCTGGAGGCGTACAGCTCCGAGCGCTGGAGCGGCTTCGAGACCCAGCCCTCCGCCGGCGGCATGATCCGCGAGCAGCAGGGCGCCTTCGGCTACCAGTCGGCCGTCCCGGCAGGGGCCTCGGCGGACACCGACGGCGCGGCAGGAGGGGACGACTCCGGTTCCGGGGCCATGCCCTGGATCCTGGGCGGCCTGGTGGTCGTGCTGCTGGCCGGCGGCGGCTACTACCTCGTGCAGCGCCGCAAGACCGCCGACGAGCGGGAGTAAGGAACCACCGGCCCGATGGACATCCAGCCCACCACCGGGGTGCCGGCACCGCCGCACGGCGAGTCCGGCACCCCCGGTGGGGACTCCCGCCACCGCCCGGCCGGTGCGGCCGGCGACTTCTGGCGCTTCCTCGCCCTGAAGGCGTCGGGCGCCGCGGTCTCCCTCGTCCTGGTGCTGTTCAGCGCCTTCTTCATCTTCCGCGTCATCGGCGGCGACCCGGTCAAGGCCATCGGCGGCGACTCCGCGATGACCCCCGAGCAGCGCGCCGAGATCGAGGAACGGCTGGGCCTGAACGAGCCGTTGAGCGTCCAGTTCTGGGAGTACCTGCGGTCGGTGTTCACCCTCGACTGGGGCACCTCCTACGTCAACAACCAGGACGTGACGGCCCTGCTGTGGGACCGGCTGCCGGCCACGCTGCTGCTGACCGGCACCGCGCTGGCCGTCGCGGCCGGCCTCGGGGTGTGGATCGGGGCCCGCGCGGGCTGGACACAGGGCAGCCGCTTCGAGCGCGTCCAGGTCGGCCTCTCCCTCGCCCTGTGGTCCGCGCCGACCTTCTGGCTCGGCATGATCGTCATCATCGTCTTCGCCCGCTACCTGGACCTCTTCCCGGTCAACGGCATGCGCTCGGCCCGCGGCGTCGGCGGCGACGCCCTCTCCCAGGCCCTGGACGTGGCCCACCACCTGGTGCTGCCCGCCCTCACCATGGCCGCCGTGATCTACGCCCAGTACGTGCTGATCATGCGCTCCTCGATCCTGGAGGAGAAGGGCAACGACTACCTCACCGTGGCCAAGGCCAAGGGCCTGCGCGACGACGTGGTGCGCCGCCGCCACGCCATGCCCAACGCCCTGCTGCCCACCGTCACCCTCATCGCCCTGCAGTTCGGTGCCATTTTCAACGGGGCGCTGCTGACCGAGACCATCTTCAGCTGGCCCGGCCTCGGCCTGCTCTTCTACCAGGCCATCCGCATCCCCGACATCCCGCTGCTGCAACTGCTGTTCATCTTCTTCGCGGGAACCACGATCCTCGCCAACCTGCTGGCGGACATCCTGTACCGCTTCCTCGACCCGAGAGTGCGCACGTCCGCATGAGCCCCCACGCACCCGGGAGCACCGGGAACCCCGAAGGCGGCGGGACGCCCCAGGACGCCCGTCCCGCCGCCCCCGCCTCCCCCCGGGCCATCGCCTGGGCCCGCCGCCGCGCCGCCCTCGCCGCCTTCTGGCGCTCCTACCGGCGGCAGCGGGCCGGCGTGGTCGGCCTGGTGCTGCTGGTGGGCATCGCCGTGATGACCCTGGCCGCCCCCCTCTACACCGACGAGTCCGAGCTGCGCGCGGTCAACGCTCCCGGCGGCCGGCTGGAGCCGCCCGGCACCGAGTTCTGGCTCGGCACCGACGAGGTGGGGCGCTCGATCCTCCTCCAGGTCATCTGGGGGGCGCGGGTGTCCCTCCAGGTCGGGGTGGTCGCCGCGCTGCTCGCCGTCGTCCTGGGAACCCTGGTCGGGATGTTCGCCGCACACTTCGGCGGCACGCTGTCCTGGCTGCTGATGCGGCTGACCGACTGGTTCATCGTGCTGCCCAGCCTGGTCCTGGCCATCGCCCTGGTCATCGCGCTGGGGTCCAGCCGCTCCACCATCATCGTCGCCATCGCCCTCACCTCCTGGGCGGGCACCGCCCGGCTGGTGCGCGCCCAGACCATGGCCATCGAGGGCCGCCCCTACCTGGAACGCGCCCGTGCCCTGGGCGCCGGCCACTGGCACCAGATGTCCCGGCACGTCCTGCCCAACCTGATGCCGCTCATCCTGGCCAGCGCCACCCTCCAGGTCTCCAGCGCCATCCTGTCCGAGGCGTCGCTGTCCTTCCTCGGCCTGGGCGACCCCAGCCAGATCTCCTGGGGCACCTTGCTGGAACGCGCCTTCCACGCCGGCGCCATCTCCTACGGCGCCTGGTGGTACATGCTCCCGCCGGGCGCCGCCATCCTGGTCGTGGTGCTCGCCTTCACGCTGTGCGGCCGCGCCATGGAGGCCGTCCTCAACCCGCGGCTGCGCGGAGGTCAGTGATGCCCGTGCCGGTACTGGAAATCGACGACCTGCGGGTCACCTACCGCGGCTCGCGCGGCGAGATACCCGCCGTGCGCGGCGTCTCGCTCAGCCTCCGGCCGGGCGACACGCTCGGGGTGGCCGGGGAGTCCGGCTGCGGCAAGTCGACGGTCGCCGCCGCCGTGCTGCGGCTGCTGCCCCCCGGCACCGAGGTCACCGGGCGCGTCCTCCTCAACGGCGAGGACACCCTGGCCATGTCGTTCGGCCGGCTGCGCGCCGTGCGCTGGGCGGGCGCCTCCATCGTCTTCCAGGGCGCCATGCACTCCCTCAATCCGGTGCACCGGATCGCCCGGCAGGTCGCCGAACCCCTCGTCCTGCACGAGAAGCTGTCCCGCCAGGCGGCCGAGAAGCGGGCCGTGGAACTGCTGCGGCAGGTCGGCCTGCCCGACTGGCGTGCCCGCAGCTACCCGCACGAACTCTCCGGCGGGCAGCGGCAGCGCGTCATGATCGCCATGGCGCTGGCCTGCGCGCCCGACCTGATCATCGCCGACGAGGCCACCACCGCCCTGGACGTGATGATCCAGGCCCAGGTGCTGCGCCTGCTCAAGGGGCTTGTCAGCGAACGGGACATCGCCCTCGTCATGATCAGCCACGACCTGTCGGTGCTCGCCGACACCTGTGAGCGGCTGGCCGTCATGTACGCCGGGAGGATCGTCGAACAGGGGCCCTCCCGGGAGGTGTTCGCTGCCGCCCTGCACCCCTACGCGCAGGCGCTGTCGGCCGCGTTCCCCACCGTCGGCGACCCCGCCGAGCGCCGCAACCCCTCCGGCCTGGCCGGAGACCCGCCCGACCCGGCGGCCCTCCCCGGCGGCTGCCCGTTCCACCCGCGCTGCCCCGTGGTCATGCCCGAATGCTCCACCACGGCAGTGCGGATGCGCCGCGCCGCCGACGGCCGGCACGCCGCCTGCCTGCGCGTCGAGGACCAGCCCGCACCGGCGGGGCACGACGAGCACCGGGCCCACCCGGCCGGCCAGGAGAGCACATGAGCGAGACGACCGGGAAGCGCCGGACGAGCGAGATGAGTGAGACGGGCGGGGCCGGCGCGATGGGCGGGGCCGGCGAGACGGGCGGGACGAGCGAGTCCATCATCGGCGCCCGCGATCTCGTGGTCCGCTTCCCCGCCCCCGGCGGCCGCACCGCCCGCGCGGTGGATGGCGTGCACCTCGACCTCGCCCCCGGCGAGATCCTCGCCCTGGCGGGGGAGTCCGGCTGCGGCAAGACCACCGTCGCCCGCACCCTGCTCGGCCTGGAGAAGCCCACCGCGGGCCAGGTCTTCTTCCAGGGCAAGCCGCTGTCGTACCGGGGCAGGGACCTCAAGGCGTACCGCCGCGAGGCCCAGCTGGTGCTCCAGGACCCCAGCGGCGCGCTCAACCCCCGCCACACCGTCTACGACGCGGTGGCCGAGGGCCTGCGCATCCACGGCATGCACCGCGACGAGCGCGAGCGGGTGGCCGACGCCCTGTCCCGCGCCGGGCTGCGGCCCGCCGAGAAGTTCTTCCTGGCCTACCCGCACGAACTCTCCGGCGGGCAGCGGCAGCGCGTCGTCATCGCCGGGGCACTCGTCCTGGACCCCAAGGTGATCATCGCGGACGAGCCGGTCGCCTCCCTCGACGCGTCGGTGCGCGGCGAGATCCTCGCCCTGCTGCTCCGGCTGCGCGACGAACTGGGCCTGGCCGCCGTCGTCGTCACCCACGACCTCGGCCTGGCCTGGAACATCGCCGACCGCATCGCGGTGATGTACCTGGGCCGGATCGTGGAGTACGGCACGGTCGACGAGGTGCTGACCGCGCCGCGGCACCCCTACACCCGGGCGCTGGTCTCCGTGCTGCCCGACAGCCCGGTCGGCCGCTCCCAGGTCCTGACGGGTGAGCCACCGGACGCCACCACCGTTCCCGGCGGCTGCCGCTTCCACCCGCGCTGCCCCGCCCTGGCGAGCGGCGCGGCCGAGGAGGCCGGCGTCGCGGACGACTGCCGGAGCACCCCGCTGCCCCTCCTCGACCCCCACCGGCCGGGCGCCGCTTGCCACTTGATCGCCGCCGGGCACAAGGTGTGACACGCTGGCCCTGAGCCGCCCGCAGCGGCGAGGGGCCCGCGACAGGGCAGTTGAAGAACGTGGGGAGACGGGCGATGGCGGCAGGCCGCACACGTATCCACCGGACGGCGGCGGCGACCCTGCTGGCCGCCGTGCTGGCATCCTGCGCCTGGGGCCCGGCAGCGGACCGGGCCGGCGACCAGCCCCCGCCCCCACCGGACCAGGGCAACGGCGACATCCCCGGCCCCGGCCCCACCGGCGACGGCGGCCCCGGAGACGGAGGCACGCCCGAACCGGACCCCACCCACACCGTCCCCGACCCCGAGCCGCCCCCCGCCGAGGGCAGCGTCAAGGTCGAGGAGATCGTCGCCGAGAACCTGAACTCCCCCTGGGGCCTGGCCCGGCTGCCCGACGGCGACCTCCTGGTCGGCTCCCGCGACACCGGCACCATCCACCGCGTCGACCACACCACCGGCACCCTCACCGAGGTCGGCACGGTCCCCGGCGTCGAATCCGGGGGTGAGGGAGGCCTGCTGGGCCTGGCCGTGGACTCCGGCTACATCTACGCCTACTACACCACCGCCTCCGACAACGGGGTTTCCCGCTTCGTCTATCAGGAAGCCAGACCCGAAGGCAACCAACTGAGTGCCGCCGACCACGTCCTCACGGGCATTCCCAGAGGGCTGGTCAACAACGGCGGCGCCATCGGATTCGGGCCTGACGGCATGCTCTACATCGGTTCCGGCGATGCGGGTGAGCCGAACGCCGCCCAGGACCCCGAATCTCTGGCAGGAAAGGTTCTCCGCCTGGAACCGAACGGTCGCACCCCCGATGAGGGCAACCTGGCGTCTGCATCCCCCGTGTACTCGCTTGGGCACCGGAACGTGGTGGGCTTGGCCTGGGATACGACCGGGCGTCTGTGGGCCGCCGAGACCGGCACCGAATCGTCGGGCGAACTCAACCTGCTCGATTCCGGGGGCGACTACGGATGGCCGACTGCGGCCTTTCGGTCCATCGACCCCGTGGTCATGTGGGACGCCGCCCAGAACTCACCCGGAGGACTGGCTTACACGGACGGTTCTCTGTGGGTGACGGCTCTGCGAGGAGAGGGCCTCTGGCGGGTGCCCATGGATGGTGCGGAGCCCTTGGCAGAACCCGAACTCTTCCTCGCGGAGGAGTTCGGGAGCCTGCGACAGGTGGTCCCCACCAACGACGGTGGCCTTTGGGTTCTGACCGGCAACACCGGTGGGCCGGGCAGCCCGGGAGCCGGGGACGATCGGTTGTTGCGGCTGGCCGTCCACTGACCTCTCAGACCGCCATGCCGTAGACGATGGTGAACAGGGTGCCGAGTGAGCCGATGATGAACACGCCGGTCAGCCCTGCGACGATCAGGCCCTTGCCTTGCTCGGCGCTGAACGTGTCACGCATGGCAGTGGCGCCGATGCGCTGCTTGGCTGCTCCCCAGATGGCGATCGCCAGACAGATGATGATGGCCAGTGCCATGATCACCTGGACCATTGTCCGGGCCTCGTTGCCCAGGGTGGCGAAGGGCCCCCAGTCCGGTGCGATTCCACCGATGATGGTAGTGATATCGCGTTCTTCCGCTGCCAGGAACATCCGGGCTCACCGCCTCTCGCGCTGTACTCCTTCGGATTGTGCCACGACGAACTGACCGAAGTAGACGGCAACGAGGGCGGATTCAGGCCAGGCGAGGCCCCGCCGAGGCCAGCGCGAGCAGCCCGCGCAACCGATCCTGCGAGGTCACGAGCACCAGCGCCGGGGACTCGGACTCCCGCAGGAGCACCGGGCCATCCGGCACGGAGGCCAGTTCCAGGCAGGCGGAAGCATCAACGCTGTAGGAAGACTTCTGCCAGGTGAGCGCGCCGACTGACATGTCGATCTCCATCCCGTGCGGTTGCCGTACAGCAGCCGAGCTCACACGCGAGCGTTCGATGCGAGGGTGAGCAGGGCGCGGAGCCGTTCTGGAGCTGTGGAGAGCACGGTCTTCGGTTCGTCCGATTCCCGGACCAGCAGAAGGCCGCCAGCCGTCCATGCCACCTCCAGGCAGGCGCTACCTTCGCTGCTGTATGAGGACTTCTGCCAGGGAAGAAGGAGGAAGTTCACGGGCTCTGCCTTCCAGCGTGGTGGACCAGCAGTGCCTTTGCTTAGAGGTTGACGTTCGACGCGAGGGTGAGCAGAGCACGGAGCCGTTCCGGGCCGGAGGCGAGTACGGTGCCGGGGGCCTCTGATTCTCGGAGAAGGACCCGCCCGCTGCCGTCGGCAGAGAGTTCGACACAGTTGTTGCCCTGACTGCTGTACGAGGACTTCTGCCAGTCGGCAGACTCGGGGAGCGTGGACACAGGGGCCTCCATCACATGGTCTTGAGAACGCGGTGGATGATGTCTCTGGCGCTCGCAGAAGCAAGTCCTGCTTCCTCGAAGCGCCTCAAGAAGGTTCGGTAGTTGCTCAACTGGATGGATGAGTGCAGTAGTTCAGATCCATGTTCGCTGTCCAGCTGGACAGTGTCCAGAGACGGAACTGGACCCTCGGCGTAGAGCACCGACTGGCCTGAGCCCGGGCAGTCGTCTGTGCTGAACGGAATGATCCTGAGCGTGATGTTGGGCCGTTCGCTTGTCTCCGCCATGTGGACCAGTTGCCGCCGCGTGGTCTCCAGTCCCCCGAACCGCATGTGCAGTGCCGCCTCGTGGACCGTGGCGGTGTAAGAAGTGCCGGTCTCCAGGATGACGTGCTGTCTCTTGATGCGGTGAGAGGTGCGATGTTCAAGCATCGAGAGAGACAGCTCAGGGACGTTCTGCCGGAAGACCGCCCGTGCGTAGTCCACGGTCTGCAGGAGGCCGGGGAGGTGGGATACCTGCGCGGTGCGGATCGCGTGGGCGTGGTGTTCAAGTTCTGCCAGGTCCAGAAGCCCGGCGGGAAGGATGTCGCGGTACTCGTCCCACCAGTGGCGCCGTCTCCCCTTGGTCATGTCGGCGAGAGCGTCGACGAGGGCGAGATCGTCGCAGCCGTAGGCGCGTGCGAAGGTCCGCACGCGCTCCCCGCTCACCCCGTAGCGCCCGGCTTCAATGGCGCTGATACGCGACTGGCCCACGTTCAGCCGACGAGCTGCCTCGACGGTCGACAGGCCGGCATTTTCGCGGAGTTTCCGCAGCTCGGAACCCAGTCGGCGCTGACGCCCGGTGGGGGCGCTTCTCGGGGGCACGGAACCTTCCTTCCTCACTGAACTGGTGTACGGAGTCGCTAGGTCACGACGTGGGTAGCAACTAGGCCACTGCGCCTCCTACGCTCGGCATCCAGTCAATCACCCTTCGTGTCGAACGGGGGGTGGAAGCAGCAAGTTCCTCATGACGTCCGACTTGTCGCCGTCTTCGGTCCGAAGCCCATCGCAGGTGTCCGGAGAGGCGGGGGAGCCGGACATTGACCGGACTCAGCCACGCATGTGGGAGGAAGAAACAGTGAACGTGATGATGACTCAGCCCGTGTACTGCCCGGAGGACTGGGAGGTCAGTCTGCATCTTCAGTCGGACGCGCACGCGCCCCGGCTGTGCAGGCGGACGGCCGTGCACGCCGTGCGGGAGTACGGACTGCCGTATCTGGCCGATGCGGCAGCGCTGTTGACCAGTGAGCTGGCGACCAATGCCGTGCGGCACGGCAAGGGGCCGCTGGCCTACCGGGTGGCCTGGTACGCGGGACGGGGTCGTCTGCGGCTGACGGTGTGGGACGAGGGGGAGGGGCGGGCACCGGTCAATCCCTCGCCACCACCCGGACTTCCCGAATGCGGCCGAGGGCTGCTCATCGTCGCCGTGATCGCGGAGGACTGGGGGCAGCACAGCACGCCGGGAGGCGGGAAGGCCCTGTGGGCGGAACTCGGCGTGCCGCAGTCGCCTCCTTGAGCGGTGGCGGGCCCCTGAGCGACGGGCCGGTGCACTGACCCCTGCCGCCCGGTCCCGGCCGTGTGGGATGGTCGGGGCATGGATGCGCTGCGGTCGGTGGATCCGGCCCGGATCGGGCCGTTCACGCTCCTGGCCCGGCTGGGGGCGGGCGGTATGGGACGGGTGTATCTCGGCCGTTCCCCGGGCGGGCGGCTGGTCGCGGTGAAGGTGATCCGCGAGGACATCGCCGAACATCCCGAGGCCATGGCCCGCTTCCGCCGCGAGGTGGCCACCGTGCGGGCCGTGCGCAGCGCGTGGACGGCGAACCTCGTGGACGCCTCGCTGGACGCTCCGCCGCACTGGCTGGCCACCGAGTACGTGCCGGGACCGACACTGCTGCGTGCCGTGAAGGGGGCGCCGCCGATGGCGGCCGGGGCGGCGGCGGGGCTGTTCGCGGCGCTCGCCGAGGCGCTGGCGGACGTGCACCGGTACGGGGTGGTGCACCGTGACCTGAAGCTGCACAACATCATCCTCGCCCCCACCGGCCCTCGTCTGATCGACTTCGGCATCGCACGGGCCGACGGGCACACGGCCCTCACCCGCACCGGGCAGGCGCCCGGAACTCCCGGGTACACCGCGCCGGAACTCCTCACCGGCGGGGAGGCGGGGCCCGCAGCGGACGTCTTCGCGCTCGGCGCCACCATGGCGAGGACGGTGACCGGCAGGCCTCCCTACGGCAGCGGCGAGTGGGCGGCCGTCAGCTACCGGGTGGTGCACGGCGAGATCGATGTGGCCGGTGTCGAGCCGTGGCTGGCCGGGCTGATCCGGGACTGCGTGGCGCGGGACCCGGAACGGCGGCCCGGCCTCCGGTCGGTGATCG
This sequence comes from Streptomyces sodiiphilus, assembly GCF_039529215.1. Classification (NCBI taxonomy): domain Bacteria; kingdom Bacillati; phylum Actinomycetota; class Actinomycetes; order Kitasatosporales; family Streptomycetaceae; genus Streptomyces; species Streptomyces sodiiphilus. The sequence continues at coordinate 29,798 of NZ_BAAAMJ010000070.1, forward strand.
AGCGGTGCGGTGTGACCACCGCGCTGGCCGACACCCCGGCCTACCGGGTGCTGGCGTCCGGCGGCGACCGGGCCCCCTCCGATCTGGCCACGGCCACGGCCGCCGGCCTGGTTCCGCCCGGGCACGGTGGGGCGGGCGAAGCGGCGCCGCAGCCGGTGCCGACGCCCACGCAGTTGGATGCGGGGCCGTGGCGCTCGCGGAGCCGGACAGGTGCTGTCGCGGCAGGCGTTGCTGCGGCTGCCGTCCTCGTCGGCGTCGCTCTCTGGGTCCTTCCCGGGAGCGACCCAGGAGGTGAAGAGGCATCGCAGGGTGAAGCGCGGGTCCCGGAGACGGGGGAGACCGACCGGGCGGAAGCTCCGGACAGGGGTACGGAGGGCGTGTCCGGAGGCGGCGAGGAGCAGGGACAGGATGCCGGCCGGGAGACCCCCGGGGAGGGAAGCGATGAGGGAAGGCCGGGGGACGGGGACAGCGGGACCGGAACAGGGACGCCTCCCCGACTCGACCCCGGTCTGGTGGTGCGGGAGTTCTGGTCACCGTCCACCGGCTTCTGCAACCTGCCGCCGGAACAGCGGAACGAGCACTTCCAGTGGAGCGTCTCGGCCGATGAGGTGTCGGAGGGAACGGCAAGGATCGGGTGGCGGCTCAGCTACGACTCCGGACAGCTCTCGTCTCCCTACTACGTGGCCATGGCGGTCCGGCCGCCCAGCGAGGGGGGAGGGTCGTCACATCTCGGTGCCGTCTTCCTCTCGGAGCCGGAGGACCTCTTCGACGGCACTCCCGAGGAGTGGGCGTATGCGACATACCCGGATGACTTTCCGGACGCGCTTCCGCTGACGGAGGACCCCGGAGCCTGGACGGTTGTCTATTTTCATGTCCAGTCGTCGGAGCAGTACGAGAGCATTGCCTGTGACGGTTTTACGGTGCCCTGAGGCACCGACGGCCCGCGAGGGGGGATGGACAGCACATGCGGAAGATCGCGTTGGCGGTTGGTCTCGGCTTCGGGGCCGTGCTGTGCTTCATGGCGCTGCTCGTGATCGGGGTCTACAGCGCAGCGGCCGGTCTGCTCGGAGGGGGCAGCAGGGCCGGAGGGCAACTCCAGCGCAACGCGGTACCCGCCGAGTACGCCGACCTGGTGCAGCAGTGGGGGAATCTCTGCCCCGAACTCACCCCGGCGCGACTGGCGGCACAGCTCAACCAGGAGAGCGGCTGGCGCCCGGATGTGTCGAGCGGGGCCAACGCTCAGGGCATAGCCCAGTTCATCCCCGGCACGTGGGCCACGCATGGGCTTGACGCCAATGGTGACGGCAAGGCAGATGTCTGGGACCCGGAGGACGCGATCCCGTCGGCAGCCTCCTACAACTGTTCTCTCGCCGAGTACGTCCGGCATGTGCCGGGTGATCCCGTGGACAACATGCTCGCCGCGTACAACGCGGGGCCCTATGCCGTCATCCAGTACTCCGGGATACCCCCCTACCAGGAGACGCAGAACTACGTGCGGGTCATCCGGGCGGCGGAGGAGAGCTTCGCGGCGCCGGTGACGGAGGAGCGGCTGCCGCCGTCCGAACTGGCGGCCGGGGCCGTGCACTTCGCGCAGGAGCACCTGGGGACGCCGTACCTGTGGGGCGGGGACGGGACGCCGGAGGACGACGGGCGGTTCGACTGTTCGGGTCTGACCAAGGCCGCCTACGAGGCAGTCGGCATCGAGCTGCCGCGGGTGGCCAACGACCAGTGGCACGCGGGTCCGCATCCGGAGCGGGACGAGCTGCTGCCGGGTGATCTGGTGTTCTTCTCCACGGATCTGACGGACTCCCGGGCGATCCATCACGTGGGGCTGTACGTCGGGGGCGGTTACATGATCAACGCGCCGTACACGGGTGCGGTGATCCGGTTCGACCCGATCGACTCCCCGGACTACTTCGGGGCGACCCGGCCGTCCGCTTCCTGAGACGATCCTGCACACTAGGTGAACCTCCCCCCAAAGCTGCGCGGTTGAAGTGCGACGATGCGTCTCTCTTCGATAACACTGTGGTGATCTTTGGGTGGATGTCGGAACGCCGGAGGGTATGCATGCAGTTTCCTGTTGTGCAGCGCGTTCCACCCTCTGCCGCCCCCTCGGCAGGACGCCTGTCCCTCCCCCACATTCCCCCACAACGATGAAGGGGCCGCACGGCACATGGCTGGAATGGACAACCCCGACGTCGACGTCCTTCGGCGGATCAACCGGATCGCCGACTCCCTGCCCGACTGGTCGTACGGCGGCGTGCGCCTGATGGGTGAATTCGGCTTCCCCCTGCTGCTCGGCCTCCTGGTGGTTCTCGCCTGGTGGTCGGTGCGCCGCAGACCCGATGCCCCGCAGGCCGTCGCCGCAGTGGCCTGGGCGCCGCTGGCCGCTGTCCTGGCCTACCTGGCCAACAGTCCGATCCGGGAGTTCGTCGCCCGGCCCAGACCGTTCCTCGATCACGACCTGCACGTGATGCTCGACGGCAAGACCGGTTACTCCTTCGTCAGCGACCACGCGACGGGGGCCATGGTGCTGGCCGTCGCGCTCTTCCTGGTCCACCGCCGGATCGGCGCGATCGCGCTGGTGCTGGCACTGGGCCAGGGCTTCGCGCGGGTCCTGATGGGCCTGCACTACCCCACGGACGTGATCGGCGGCTACGCACTGGGAACGGCCGTGGTGCTGCTGCTCTCCCCGGCCGCCCTGGCGGTGCTCACTCCGCTCGCCCGGGTCTGCTCGCGGACCCGCGGGCTGGGCTGGCTGGTGTGCCCGCGGGAGGAGCCCGCGGGGCCCGGACCGTCCGGGGACGGGCCGGGCAGCTCCCGCGGCCACGGGCAGGAGGAGCGGGCGGACGAGCCGCCGGCCGGTCCGGTGCCGCCCGGCACCGGCCGGCACCGGGCGCGGGCGAAGGCGCGGGACTACGCCGCCTAGCTGTATTGCCCTGACCGGCCGCCGCGCGAACGAGGGCGGTACGGAGAGGACGAAACACGCGGGCCCGCCCCCGGTGATCCACCGGGGGCGGGCCCGTGGCGTGTGCGCGGTGCGGGGTCAGGCGGCCTCGGACTCGGCCGCGACGTGCGCGGCGGCCTCGTCGCGGGCCAGCGGCCGGGACCGCCGGGCGGGCCCCGACCAGCCGCAGGAGCAGCGGGGGGCGAGGAAGGGGCCGCGCTCGGAAAGAGTGATGTGGTGGGTGGGGTGCTGTTCCCGCTGGGCCGGCGGGGGCGGATGTTCTTTCCTCCGGTAGTGCACGCCACCACCGTATCGAGGCACAGGCGCGCCGCGCCCGTGACGGTCGCCCCGGGACCTCGTTAAACGGTACGACTTTGAACGACGGCTGTTGGGGGTCGCGGGCCATGGTGGTGCGGCAGCACGGGCGGACGGGACGGAACGCCGTGGTGGCTGCGGGGTGCGCGGGCCTGCTCCTGGCACTTCTCGCGGTCAGCGGCTGCTCGGAGCAGGGCGCCGCCGCCGACAGCGGGGGCGGCGCGGTGACGCGGGCGGAGCCGCAGGAGGTGCTGCGGCAGGCGGCGGACGTGCTCGCGGGGACCGGCAGCTCCCAGGCCCGTACCGCCATGCGGATGGCGTCGGGGGGCACGCGGATCACCCTTCACGGCGAGGGCGGCTTCGACTACACGCGGGGCGTCGGCGAGCTGCTGGTGAGCCTGCCCAACCAGGAGGAGCCCGTCACCGAGCTGTTCGTGGACGGCGCGCTGTACATGAAGAACCGGGGCGCGGGGGTGCCGGCCGACAAGTGGGTCCGGCTGGAGACCGCCGAGCTGTCGGACGGCAACCTGGTCACCGGCGGGGCCACTCATCCGATGGCCGCCGCCGAGCTGCTGCGGGGCGTGCAGCAGGCCGCGGAGCTGGGGACGAAGGAGGTGGACGGCGAGATCCTGTGGCGCTACCAGGGGGTCACCGACATCGCCGTGGCCGCCGAGGCGGCGCAGGGCCGGGCGGGGGAGCAGCTCGCGGCCGCCATCGGCGGTTTCATGGACACCGCGGTGCCGTTCGAGGCGTATGTGGACGGGAACGGGCTGCTGCGCAAGGTCCGTCACCGCTTCCGGTTCGCCAGCAGCTCCGCCGGATTCCCGGACGGCATCGACGTGGTCTCCACGGTCACGGTGTACGGCTTCGGGACGCCGGTGCGGGTGGCGCTGCCGGAGCCGGGGGACATCTACGCGGGCACGATCGGCGCGTCCGTGGGCTGAATCCCCGCCCCCCGGTCCGCAGCCGGTCCGCCGCAGCCGCCACGCCGGCGGCGCGGTCAGGTGCGCAGCAGGCGGGCGATGGCCGCGGTGGCCTCCTGGACCTTGGCGTCGATCTCCGGACCGCCCTCCTCGGCGGCGTGGGCGACGCAGTGCCGCAGGTGCTCCTCCAGCAGTCGCAGGGCGAAGGACTGCAGGGCCTTGGTGGAGGCGGAGACCTGCGTCAGTATGTCGATGCAGTAGACGTCCTCCTCGACCATCCGCTGCAGGCCCCTGATCTGCCCCTCGATGCGGCGCAGCCGCTTGAGGTGGGAATCCTTGTCCTTGCTGTACCCGTGGGGGCCCGGGGCGCCCTGCGGGTGCTGCACGACGGTGCTTTCCTCGACAGTGGTCATGGCGTCCTCCCACGGACAGTGGTTCCCGGAGGTTCTTCCCAGCGGATATATACCCCTCAAGGGTATAGCGTACCGAATGCCCGGTGCGGTGCGGCAGGGTGCGCAGGTGGTCATTCTGCCGCCGGAGGCACCGGTGTGTCGCGGGGGCGGTCCGGGGGGTTCCCGCCCGGACAGGTTTCCGTCCGGCGGCCGCCCGGAATGACTGCACAGCGTGGGAGGGCGGGTGCCCAGGGCTATCGTTCCAGGGCGGGTCACCGGCCCGACCCGAGCGGTTCATCTTCTGTTCACTTACGACCGTCGGCCACTTCACCTGTTCTGCCTACGTTCATTTCGTAAGCATGTCTCCGTGGCGAGCCCCGCCTTACGGGAAGGAACTGAACGACAGTGAAGCTTTCGCGCGCGATCCGGCCCCGCGCACTGCCTGTCGGCGCGGCCGCCGTTCTCGGCGCCCTGGTCCTCACTGCCTGCGGTACCGACGACAACACAGGGCTGCCCGGGGCGATCGACTACACCAATGAAAACGTCGAGTGCGGCCCGGAGGGTTCCCTGCTGGCCTCCGGCTCCACGGCCCAGGCCAACGCCATGGAGGTCTGGGTGAACGCCTACCAGGCCAACTGCGACAACAGCCACATCAACTACAAGGCCACCGGCTCCGGCGCGGGCATCCAGGAGTTCCTGCAGGGCACCACGGCCTTCGGAGGCTCCGACTCGCTGCTGGGCGAAGCCGAGATCGCCGAGTCCGAGCGGGTGTGCCGCGACGGCGGCCGGGCCATCCACCTGCCGATGGTCGCCGGGCCGATCGCCATCGGCTACAACCTGCCCGGCATCGACGACCTGGTGCTCGACGCGGACACCCTGGCGAAGATCTTCGACTCGCAGATCACCCGGTGGGACGACCCGGCCGTCCAGGAACTCAACCCGGATGCCGATCTTCCGGACATGAGGATCACCCCGTTCCACCGGTCCGACGGCTCGGGCACCACCGACAACTTCACGTCCTACCTGCACGCCGCGGCGCCCGACGTGTGGCGCTACGAGCCGGACAAGAACTGGCGCGGCAAGGGCGGCCAGGCCGCCGACGGCTCCTCCGGCCTGGTCGGCATGGTCCAGCAGAACGCCGGGGCGATCAGCTACTTCGAGCTGTCCTACGCCTACGAGAACGGCATCAGCGCGGTGACGCTGGACACCGGGGCCTCCGAGCCGGTGGTGGCCACCGTGGAGAACGCCTCCACCGCGATCGCCTCCGGTGAGGTGATCGGCACCGGCAACGACCTGGCCCTGGAGCTGGACTACGCCACCACGGCCGAGGGCGCCTACCCGCTCGTCCTGGTCGCCTACGAGATCGTGTGCGACCGGGGCAACGCCCCGGGGACGCTGGATCTCACCAAGGCCTTCCTCACCTACACCTCCAGCGAGGACGGACAGGAGACCCTCAAGGAGATCCACTACGCGCCGATCTCCGAGAACATCATCGAGCAGGTCCGCGAGCGCGTCGCCGCGCTCTCCTGAGGCCTCACGAGCCTCGCCGCCCCCACGGCCCCCGGCCCCGCACCGAAAGATCACAGGGAATGTCCGCGTCACAGTCCGTCCAGCCACCGCCGTCCAGCGGCCCGGCGGCCACGCCGGCCAAGAAGGCCGTCCGCCCCGGCGACCGGATCTTCAGCGGCCTCTCCAAGGGCTCCGGCATCGTCCTGCTGGTGATCATGGCCGCGATCGCGGTCTTCCTCACCATCCGGGCAGTCGTGGCCATCCGCGCGAACGAGGGGAACTTCCTCACCACCTTCGAGTGGAACGCCAACGCCACGCCGCCCTACTTCGGCATCGCGGTCCTGCTCTTCGGCACGGTCGTCAGCTCGGTGATCGCGATGATCCTGGCGGTGCCGGTGGCGGTGGGCATCGCGCTGTTCATCTCGCACTACGCGCCGCGCCAGCTGGCCGGGCCGCTCGGCTACGTCATCGACCTGCTGGCGGCCGTGCCCAGCATCATCTACGGCCTGTGGGGCGCGCTCTTCCTGGTGCCGCGGCTGACCGGACTCTACGAGTGGCTGGACATGACGTTCGGCTGGACCGGGGTCTTCGCCTACGACGGCACCCCGGCCCGCTCGCTGATGACCGTCGGCATCCTGCTGGCGATCATGATCCTGCCGATCATCACCAGCGTCACCCGGGAGGTCTTCAAGCAGACCCCCAAGGCCCACGAGGAGGCCGCGCTGGCGCTGGGCGCGACCCGCTGGGAGGTGGTGCGGATGACCGTGCTGCCGTTCGGGCGGTCCGGGGTGATCAGCGCGTCGATGCTCGGCCTGGGCCGCGCGCTGGGCGAGACCATGGCCGTGGCCACCGTGCTGTCCCCGGCGTTCCTCATCCAGATCAGCCTGCTGGAGTCCGGCGGCGGGACCTTCGCGCAGAACATCGCGAGCCAGTTCAAGGAGGCCGGCGCCATGGGCCGGGACGCGCTCATCGCCTCCGGGCTGGTGCTGTTCGTCCTGACCCTGCTGGTCAACGGCGCGGCCCGGCTGATCATCGCCCGCCGCAAGGAGTACTCGGGGGCCAACGCATGAACAAGACCACCCTTCGTGACGCTCAGCGGGCCGGGAGCACCGGGCCGCAGGGCAAGCGCTCCCGGAAGTCCGGGGGCTCCCCGGCCGTGACCCGCCCCGCCACGCTGCGCCAGCCGCGGCTGCCGCGCTGGGCCCCGCTCGCCATCATCACGGTCTCCGTGGCCCTGGGCGCCCTGATCGGCCTGGTCGCCGGGCTGGAGAGCCGCGTCCAGTGGGGCCTGCTGGCGGTGATCATCTTCGTGGCCGGCACGTTCGCGCTCACCAGCGCGGTGGAGGGCCGGCGGCAGGCCGTGGACCGGCTCGCCGGCAGCTTGGTGTGGAGCTCCTTCGTCGTCGCCGTGCTGCCGCTGGCCTCGCTGCTGTGGGAGACCATCGCCCGCGGCATCCCCGGGGTGAGCTGGTACTTCCTGACGCACTCCATGAACGGCGTGCTCAGCTGGCAGGACGGCGGCGGTATCTACCACTCCATCCTGGGCACCGTGCAGCAGGTGCTGATCGCCTCCGCGATCAGCATCCCGATCGGTCTGCTGACGGCCGTCTACCTGGTGGAGTACGGGCGCGGGCGGCTGGCCAAGGCCATCACCTTCTTCGTCGACGTGATGACCGGTATCCCCTCGATCGTGGCGGGCCTGTTCATCCTCAGCATGTGGATCATGATGCTGGGCTTCGGCTACTCCGGCTTCGCCGGCGCCATGGCGCTGTCCATCCTGATGATGCCGATCGTGGTCCGTTCCACCGAGGAGATGCTCAAGCTCGTCCCCAACGAGCTGCGGGAGGCGTCCCTGGCGCTCGGGATCCCCAAGTGGCGCACCATCCTGAAAGTGGTGCTGCCGACCGCCATCGGCGGGATCACCACCGGCGTGATGCTGGCGCTGGCCCGGATCGCGGGCGAGACCGCGCCGCTCATCCTGCTGGTCTTCGGCAGCAATATGATCAACGCCAACCCGTTCGAGGGCGCGCAGTCCTCGCTGCCGCTGTTCGTGTACGAGCAGTGGGCGTTCGGCACCGAGTCGGCCTACGACCGGGCCTGGGCCGCCGCCCTGGTACTGATCGTCTTCGTCATGCTCCTCAACCTGCTGGCCCGCGGCATCGCCCGCTGGAAGGCACCCAAGACCGGCCGCTGACGGCCATCGAAGAGATAAGCGAGAACCAGCCATGGCCAAGCGCATCGACATCACCGGCCTGAACGCCTACTACGGGGCCCACAAGGCCATCGACGACATCACGATGACGGTCGAGCCCCGCTCGGTCACCGCCTTCATCGGGCCCTCCGGGTGCGGCAAGTCCACCTTCCTGCGCACCATCAACCGGATGCACGAGGTCACCCCGGGCGGCCGGGTCGAGGGCAAGGTGATGCTGGACGACGAGGACCTGTACGCCCCCGGGGTGGACCCGGTGTCGGTGCGCCGGACCATCGGCATGGTCTTCCAGCGGCCCAACCCGTTCCCGACCATGTCGATCTACGACAACGTCGCGGCCGGGCTGAAGCTCAACGGCTCGTACAGCAGGTCCGAGCTGGACGACATCGTGGAGAAGAACCTGCGCGGCGCGAACCTCTGGAACGAGGTGAAGAACCGCCTGGACAAGCCGGGCTCCGGTCTCTCCGGCGGCCAGCAGCAGCGGCTGTGCATCGCCCGCGCCACCGCGGTGGAACCGGACGTGCTGCTGATGGACGAGCCCTGCTCGGCGCTGGACCCGATCTCCACGCTGGCCATCGAGGACCTGATCGACCAGCTCAAGTCGCGGTTCACCATCGTCATCGTGACGCACAACATGCAGCAGGCCGCCCGGGTCTCGGACCGCACGGCCTTCTTCAACCTGTCGGCCATCGGCGAGCCGGGCAAGCTCATCGAGATCGACGACACGGAGAAGATCTTCTCCAACCCCTCGGTGCAGGCCACCGAGGACTACATCTCCGGCCGTTTCGGCTGATCCCCGGAGCCGCCGTGAACGCGGACCGCCGCCCGGCGCTGCCGGGCGGCGGTTCTCGCGGGGGGCCCCGGCCCTCCCGGCGGTGCCGCGGGCACCTATCCGCGCAGGGCGGCGAGGGTGGCGTTCAGGTCGCCGGAGGGCCGCCGGTTGTGCGGAAGCCTGCCCAGCAGCACGGCCATTCCGCAGGTGTTCGTCACGGCGGAGAAGACCAGACCGGCCGCCACCCCGCCGGCCAGCAGCAGGGCGGGGGTGAAGAACAGCCCGGCGACGACCCCGGTCAGGACCAGCAGCCCGGCGGTCAGGCGGACCTGGCGCTCCATGGCCCATCCGGTGCGGGCAGCGGCCGGGCGCTCGACCTCGTTGCCCTGCGTCTGCCAGGCGATCGTCCCGCCGGTGAGCGTGGTGGCGGGGATATGGTGCTCGGCGAGAAGCGCGCAGGCCGTCGCCGAACGGCTGCCGGAGGCGCAGACCACCAGCAGGTCTCCCCGCCCTGCGGCTTCCTTCAGGGCGGGCAGCGCCTGCTGGAGCTGGTCCAGCGGGATGTTGTGGGCACCGGGCAGGTGCCCGGCGGAATACTCGGCGGGGGTGCGCACGTCGATGACGGTGAGCTCGTCGAGCCGGCTGCTTGCCTGATCGGGGGCGAGTGCGGAAGGCGTGGGCATGTGAGGGAAGCCTCTTCTCATGTCGGGCAGGGGTTTCGGGACCCGCGGGTATGATACCGGCGGGGGTATGAGAGGCAGGTAGGCATGCAACTGGAGATGGCAGCCGAGGAGCTGAAGACGGTCGTCAACCGGCTGCGCCGGGCGCAGGGCCAGATCGCCGGTGTGATCAAGATGATCGAGGAGGGCAGGGACTGCGAGGAGGTCGTCACGCAGCTCGCCGCCGCCTCCCGGGCGCTGGACCGCGCGGGGTTCGCCATCATCGCCACCGGCCTGCAGAACTGCCTGGCCGACCTGCAGGAGGGCGACGGCTCCGCCGAGACGGCCGTCGACCGCGACCGCACCCGTGCCCGCCTGGAGAAGCTCTTCCTCTCCCTGGCCTGAGCAGCCGTCCGTCCGGCGCACGTCCGCCCGCACGCCATCCGCGTGCGTNCGGACGTGCGTGCGGGCGAGGGTGCGGTCGGTGCGCAGCCGGAAGGGGTCAGACGACGGTGCCCGGACGGCCGCGGCCGTCCACGACCGGCAGGCCGGCCCTGGACCAGGCCGACATCCCGCCGGCCACGTCCGTCACCGCCACGCCGCGCCCGGCCAGCAGCCGGGCGGCCTGCCGGGACCGGGCGCCGGACCGGCACACCGCCACCACCGGGCGGCCCTGGGCCTTCTTCGGCAGCGCGGCTCCGGTGCTCAGCCGGGACAGCGGCAGATGGACGGCCGCGGGCGCGTGCCCGGCACGCCACTCGTGGGCCTCGCGCACATCCAGCAGTACCGCCTCGCCCGCCTCGGTGCGGCGGGCGGCCTCGGCCGGGGCGACCCGGCTCCGGCGGCGGCGCAGGAACGTCAGCACGGTGTTCTCCTCCGGTCTTCTCGCTTGCGGGATCCGGTTACTGGCTCCGGGGTTGTTCCCGACCGGGAACATGACAGGCCCGGGCGCGGAACGCTCGAGGGGAACGGCGTTCCGTGCCCGGGCCAGGGGCCCGTCCGCCCACGGCGCGAAACCAGGACAGGGCGGACGGGGGCTGTCGGCCGCCGGGATCAGCCGCCGGTGACCACGGGGAGGCCGGCCTCGGCGGCGGCGTCGAAGCCGTCGTCGATGGCGACGACACTGCGGCCGGTGGAGTCCAGCAGTGAGGCAGCGATGCCGGCCCGCATGCCGCCGGCGCAGTGCACCCACACCTGCCCGGCCGGTATCTCACCGAGGCGGGTGCGCAGCTGGTGGACGGGGATGTGCACCGAGCCCTCGATGCGGGCGCCGGCCCGCTCCGAGCCGCGCCGCACGTCCAGCACCACGACCTGCTCGCCGCGCTCCCTGGCCGCGGCCAGGTCGGCGAACACGGCCCGCGGGAAGGAGGCGAGCTTCTCGCCCTCGGTCACCCAGGTCTCCGGGTCGCCGGTCGCCGCGGCGGCCGGCCGGTCGATGCCGACCCTCACCAGTTCGCGCTGCGCGGCGGCGAGCTGCTCGGGGGACTCGGCCAGCAGCGTGACCGGCTTGCCCCACGGGATCAGCCAGGCCAGGTAGGTCGCGAGCTGCCCGTCGGCCTCGAAGTTGACCGTGCCCGCGACATGGCCCTCGGCGAACGCCACCCGGTTGCGCAGGTCCACGACCCACTCCCCGCCGGCCAGCCGGTCGGCGATCTCCGCGGCGTCCGCGAGGCGCGGCGGCGTGAGGTCCACCGGAGCCGGGCCCTCCGCGTTGGCGGGGCCCATGTGCGCGTAGTAGGCGGGAATGTCGTCCAGTCCGGCCAGCAGCCCGGCCACGAAGGCGTCCACGTCCTGGGTGAACGCGGCGTTGGTCTCGCGCTCCTTGCCGATGGTGGTGGCGCTGCCCTCCGCCTGGGACGAGGAGCAGAAGCTGCCGAAGCCGTGCGTGGGCAGCACCTCGACCTCGTCGGCCAGCAGCTCGGCGAGCCGGTGGGCGGAGGCGTGCTGTGCGCGGGCGAGGTGCTCGGTGAGCCGCGGCTCCACCAGGTCGGGGCGGCCCACGGTGCCGATCAGCAGTGATCCGCCGGTGAACGCGGCAACGCCCCGGTTGTCCTCCTGCAGGACGTAGGCGGTGTGGTGGGGAGTGTGTCCCGGGGTGGCCACGGCGCGCAGGGTGAGGTCGCCCTCCAGGGGGACCACGTCCCCGTCCGACACCGGGACCCGCTCGAAGGAGACGCGGGCGGAGGCCGGCACCAGGTAGCGGGCGCCGGTCAGCCGGGCGAGCTCCAGGCCGCCGGTGACGTAGTCGTTGTGCAGGTGGGTCTCGACCACCAGGCCGATCCGTACGCCGCGCCGTGCGGCTGCCGCGATCACCTGGTCGACGTCGCGGGGCGGGTCCACGGCCACGGCCACCGACTGTCCGCCTGCCAGGTAGCTCCGGTTGCCCAGTCCGGCCACCTCGATCGTGTCGACGAAGAACACCGTTTTCTCCTTCCGATGGGGTACCCCCTGGGGTATCTGTTGACCACCATAACAGGAATACCCACGGGGGTATTTCCAGGTGCGTTCGACGGGCGTGTCGCGAGACGGGGAAGGGCGCCGGCGGTGGTCACCGGGACAGGGAAACGCGCAGGCCACAGCGTCGGAAGGGCGTTGCCTGGGCGCGGGGCGGCGGGCCGCCGGAGGATCAGACGAAGACCGCGCGCAGCAGCCAGGAGAAGACCGCGGCCACGGCCGCCGCAGCCGGGAGAGTGACGAGCCAGCTCATGACGTAGCTCCTCGCGACCGCCCAGCGGACCGCGCTCAGCCGCCGGGTCGCGACCACGCCCATGTTCGCCGAAGTGATCACATGTGTGGTGGAGACCGGCGCCTGGAACAGGTACGACGAGGTGTACAGGACGGCCGAGGCGGCCGTCTCCGCGCAGTGCCCGCGCGGCGGGTCGAGCTGGATGACGCGGCGGCCCAGCGTCCGCACCAGGCGCCCGCCCCCCGCCCAGGTGCCCGCCGCCAGCGCCGTGGCGCAGGCGATCCGCACCCACAGCGGGACGGACGCCCCCTGCTCCTCGGTGCCCGCCACCACCAGCGCCAGCACCACGACGCCCATCGTCTTCTGCGCGTCCTGCAGGCCGTGCCCCAGCGACAGACCCGCCGCCGAGACCGTCTGCGCGATACGGAACCCGCGCTGCGCCCGGTGCGGGTTGGCCCGCCGGAACGCCCACAGCAGACCCACCATCGTGAGGTAGGCCAGCAGCAGAGCCGCCACCGGGGCGGCCAGCAGCGGCAGCACGACCAGCGTCAGCAGGGCGTCCCAGTGCACGACGCCGGCCCCCGCCACCACGGCCCCGGCCAGCGCGCCGAGCAGCGCGTGGGTGGACGCGGCGGGCAGCCGGACGTACCAGGTGATCACATGCCAGGCCATCGCGCCCGCCAGGGCGGCCAGCAGGATCAGCAGACCGGGCAGGCCGTCGGGCGGGTCCACCAGGCGTTCGCCGACCGTCCGGGCGATCCCGGTGCCGAGGAAGGCGCCGGCGAAGTTCATCAGGGCCGCCATCAGCAGCGCGATCCCGGGCGTCAGTGAGCGGGTCGACACCGAGGTCGCCACCGTGATCGACGCGTCCCGGAAGCCGTTCGTGCAGGTGAAGAACAGCGCCGCCGCGACGACGACGACGAGCGTCCAGGTGTCCACCGCTGTCAGGACTCCTTGACCACGATGGTCTCCACCGTGTTCGCCACGTGCTCGAAGGCGTCGGCCGCCTCCTCCAGCACGTCCACGATCTGCTTGAGCTTGAGCACCTCGATGGCGTCGTAGGCGCCGTTGAACAGATGCGCCAGCAGCTTGCGGTGCACCCGGTCCGCCTGGTTCTCCAGGCGGTTCACCTCGATCCAGTACTCGGTGAGGTTGTCCATGGTGCGCAGCTGCGGCATCGCCTCGGCGGTCAGCTCGGCGGCCCGGTGCAGCACCTCGATCTGCTGCTCCACGCCCTTGGGCAGCTCGTCGATCTCGTACAGCACGACCAGATCGACGGCCTCGTCCATGAAGTCCATGATGTCGTCGAGCCGGGAGGCGAGCCGGTAGATGTCCTCGCGGTCGAACGGGGTGATGAACGACGAGTTGAGCTGGTGGAAGATCGCGTGCGTGGTGTCGTCACCGGCGTGCTCGGCCGCACGCATGCGCTCGGCGATCTCCGTACGGGTCGCCGCGTCCGCCGCCAGCAGCTCCATCAGCAGCTTCGAGGCACCCAGGATGTTGTCCGCGGACGTGGCGAACAGTTCGTAGAAACTGGTCTCCCTCGGCGTCAGGCGAAAGCGCACTCGGGTTCCTCGGAAGTTCATCGGCGGACGTACCCGATGATGCTAAGGGCAGATTCCGGCCACGGCGAGTGAAAGAAGAGGCTTTGTTACCAGTGGTGTGAGATACCGCTCATCGCCCGCCGTTCCAGGGGCCGTAGGGGCCGTCGCTGCTGCTGCCGCCCTTGCGGAACCCGCCGCCCCCGCCGGTGATGGCCTGGATGGCCGGCCGGACGTCGACGATGTAGACGATGGCGGCGATGGTGCCCGCGAGCACCAGCAGCAGCCAGGGCACGAACAGCTGCACGGCCACCGTCAGCCCGAGGATGATCAGCCAGAACTGCTTGGTCTGCTTGTCCGCCGCGGGGAACGCGTCGGCCCGCTGCAGGGCGGCATGCACGAAGGCGAAGATGCTCAGCACCAGCAGCCCCAGGAAGATAAGGCTCACCAGGGAGCTGAAACCCGACATCAGCATGCTGCCCACCACCGTCTCGTGCGTCTTCGGACATCCTCCACGCTACCGGCCGCGCGGCCGGGCCGTCAGCCCGCCCGCGCGACCGATGCGATCACGCCCCGCGCTCACGCCTGCGGCGGCGTCTTCCGGGGGCTCTTGGGCGCCGTCTTGCGGGCCGACGTCGCCTTGCGCGGCTTGGGGGTCGTCGGGGACTTGCGGTCCTTGGCCGGTCCGGCCGCCGGACCCGCCGTCGTCTCCCCGGCCTCCGTGCCGGCCTCTTCCCCGGCCGCGGTCCCGGCCGCGGTCCCGGCCGCGGTGCCCGTCTCCGTGGCGGCGTCGACCTCGGCGGCCTTCTCCGCGGCGGGCGCGCCGTTCACGCTCTCCGCGGCCGGTTCCGCCACGGGCTCGGCGGCCGGCTCGGTGAACGGCTCCGTCACCGGCTCCGTCACCGGCTCGGTGAACGGCGCCGACTGCCCGGCGCGCTCGACGGTCACCTCGGGGGCGTCCTCGCCGTTCTTCTCCGCGCGCCTGCCCTCCAGGGCCTCCTTGCCGCGCTCGGCGAGCTCGTCGTAGGTCTCGCGGGCCTTGACGGCGTACTCGATCGCCAGGCCCGCGCCCTGCAGTGCCAGGGTCTGCGCCTGCTCGCGCAGCCGGGGCAGCTCGACCTCGCGGACGGCCTGCAGCCGCTCGGGGGCCTGCTCGCGCAGCTTGTCGAAAGTGGCCGGCAGCGTGCGCAGCTTCTCCGCGGCGAGGTCGACGGTGCCGGCGGCGAAGTACAGCGGAGTGGAGTTGCTCAGGGTCTTGCGGAGGTCGTCGGTGATAGCCATGTCGTTCGCCTGCTCCCAGGTCAGTTGCTGTCCGGGCCGGTTCGGTCCGGGTCGGTTCGCTCCGGGCCGGCGCGGTCCGGCTCCGTGTCGTTCTCCCGGCGGAAGGCTTCGTAGATCTGGAGCAGCGCCTGCCGCTGCGGGTCGGTGAGCCCGGGGTCGGCGGCGACCGCCTCCCGGACCCCCGGCCGCCGCGCACCGTGCGCGGCCTGCTCCGGGTCCCGCTCGTCGAGTATTCCGGCCTGCACGTACAGCGTCTCCGCGGAGATCTGCAGGCCCTTGGCGATCTGCTGCAGGATCTCCGCGCTCGGCTTGCGCAGCCCGCGCTCGATCTGGCTGAGATACGGATTCGAGACCCCGGCCGCGTCGGCGAGCTGCCGCAGCGACAGCTTGGCCTGCCGCCGCTGCTCCCGGAGGAACTCGCCGAGGTTGCCGACATCGAACGAAGCCATGCCTCCAGCGTGCACCCGCGTGCTAACAAATGCAAGCACATGCTTGCTGGAGTGTCGCACCCCACACCCGCACCGCTCGTGCGAAGGGCGCCCCCCGGGGCGACTTGCTTGATGCGGTGACTTGCCTATAAGTGTAAAGTAGCCTTCATCGGCAAGTTTGCTGGATGGTGCGAAACTTAACTGTTGGGGATGGGTGCAATGGCCGGCGGGCTTCACAGTGAGCGGGAGTTGCTTCAAGCCGGCTTGGCGCGCCTTCGTGACCTTCTGGGGGACGGCTGGGCGGTTGCCCCACTGCTCACTGAGTTCTCGGGGACGCGCGGCGGGCGATTCGATGCCCTCGTCGAGGTGAGTTCTCCGGGGGGTGAAGATGGCCACTCCGCGCGGTTGCTGGCCGAGGTGAAGACCCACATCACTCCCAAGGACGTCGAACAGGTGCTCCTGCCGATGAGGGATGCGATGCGGCGAGTGGGGTCGGACAGCCGGCTTCTGGTCATCTGCCCCTGGGTGTCACCCAGGGCCCAGCAGGTTCTCCGGGACCATGGCATCGGTTACCTCGACATGACCGGGAACGCGTGGCTGAGACTTGACCGGCCGGCGGTCGTCGTGCGCACGGACGGGGCGGTCCGGAGCCCTCGCCCGCATTCCGCCCGTTCCCCGAAGCCGCAGCTGGCCGGGGCGAAAGCCGGTCGCCTGGTGAGGCTTCTGGCCGATGTCCGCCCTCCCTATCGCGCCGATCCGCTCGCCAAGGCTTCCGGTCTGAGTCTCCCCTATGTTTCCCGGCTTCTCGATGCGCTGGAGGAACAGCTTCTGGTGCGGAGGGACAGCCGTGTCGTCACCGAGGTGGACTGGCCCGGGATTCTGCGCCTGCGCGCCGGGCAACTCAGCCTTCTCAAGAGTCATACGTATGTCAGTGCGATCGCCCCCTCCGGGCCGCAGCAGGTCGTCAACCGGCTCCGGCATCAGGTGGCCGTTGCGGGCCGGGAATTTGCGGTGACCGGAACTCACGCCGCTCATACCGTCGCTCCGCTGGCTGTGGGCGGGCAGCTGATGATCTATGTGCCCGACTCGCCCGGCGCTGCCGAGCAGATGATCCAGGAAACAGGGCTGCTGCCGACCGACGAAGGCGCCGACGTTCTTCTTCTGCGAGCCCGGGACGAGGTGGTCTTCCAGCGTGCCCGCACAGTCGACGGAGTGCGGTACGTCGCGCTGAGTCAACTCGCCCTTGACTGCTTGTCGGGTCCCGGTCGCATGCCTGCCGAAGGCGAGGCCGTGGTGAGCTACATGGCCGGCAACGAGTCGGAGTGGAGGGTCGGTTCCCTCGAGGAAGTGCGCCCGGGCGGCTCGCCGGAATAGGATGCACGCTCCGCTGAAACACATTCAAGGAGTGTCGTGTTCAAGGTTCCGGAAGGTGTGGATCCCGGTGAACTGACCGTCATTGCCAGGCGTGTACTCCTCGACGGAGTAACCGCGCTCATACACCAAATCGATGCTCTGACGATTGTGGGTGCACAGGCGGTTCACCTTCGAACATCTGAATCGCCCTTGCGTGGTGCGTCATTCACATCGGACGCCGATATCAGTATCGATCCGAAGCGTCTGGGGGACGAGCCGCTCCTGCAGGAAGCTCTTCGCGAAGCCGGCTTCGAGCTGATGGCCCCGCACCAGCCGGGGTTGTGGGCCCGTACCGAGTGTGTCGGGGGAAAACCCGTGCCCATCGAACTCGACCTGCTCGTTCCCGAGCGGCAGGCACCCACAGCCGGACGCCGCAGTGCGGAGATGCCGCCGCACCACAAGATGGCCGCGCGTCGCGTACCGGGCCTCGAGGTCGCTTCCGTGGACCGTTCCCTGATGCTCGTTCCCAGCCTGGAACCGCGAGAGACGCGGTGTGTGCCGGTTCACGTGGCCGGGCCGGTGGCTCTGTTCGTGGCGAAGGCGTTCAAGATCAGAGACCGTCTGACGCAGGGCGGCGACCGGGACCGGCTGACCGACAAGGACGCCGGGGATGTCCTGCGCCTGATGACAGCGGTTCCCGTCACGGAAGCAGTCGCGTCCTTCTCCGAGTTGCGCGAGGAGCCGGATGTGGGGGACATCGCGGACGAGGGTGCCGGGCTGCTCGGGTCTCTCTTCGGAGGGCGACGCACCCCGGGAGTGGACATGGCGGTCAGGGCTCTGGCCGGTGACATGCCCGAGCAGCGGGTCCGGGCACTGGCACCGGCCTACGTGGCAGGCCTGAAGCAGTCGCGGAGCCCGGCGCTGTGAGCCGCTGCCCCGCCGGGCGGGAAATCGCTGGGGGGAGCAGCGCGGGCGTTGCTAACCCCTCGCGGCGCTCGGCGCACTGGACGAGGCGGCGCTCGCCATGGCCGGGGGCGACCCCGGGGCGGACGACCGCTACGCCGCCGCGCTGGACGCCGCCGCCCGGCTCGACGCGTGGGACGCCGCACGCCGCGTCGATGTGGCACTGCAGGCGCTGGGCGCCTGCACCGACCCGGACCGGCCGCTGGCCACGCTGTCGGTCGGGCAGCGCTACCGGGTCCGGCTGGCGTGCCTGCTGGGTGCATGGCGTCACCGTCGCCGGGCGGCTGGCCGGTCCGGTCGATCTCATCCTCGACGGCGGCGACCGGCTGCTCGTCACCGGAGGGAACGGCGCCGGCAAGTCCACGCTGCTGGCGGTCCTGTCCGGCGCTCTCCGGCCCACGGAGGGGTACGTGCGGACGGCGGAGGGGGCGCGGGTCGTCAGGGTCTGCCAGGAGACCGCGGCACTGGATCCGGCACTCACTGCCCGGGAGGTGCACGCCCGCCACGTGGGGCGGCTGGTGGCCCGCGGGGTGCTCCGCGACAGCGAGGCCGCGCCGCTCGGAGGGCTCGGGCTGCTGAGCTCAGAGGCGATGCGCGTTCCGGTGGGACGGATGTCGCAGGGGCAGCGAAGGCGCCTGGACCTGGCGCTGGCACTGGCAGGGCGGCCCGGCCTGCTTCTGCTGGACGAGCCGACCAACCACCTGTCGTCGCTCCTGGTGGACGAGCTGACCGAGGCGATCCGCGGGACGACCGCCGCTGTCGTCGCGACGCACGACCGGCAGCTGCTGCGGGACCTCGCCGACTGGCCCCGGCTGGAGCTGAGACAGGCCCGGTAGGGGGGAGAGGAGCTGCTTGCCCGTCGCCCGGGTACCCACTTTTTTGTGGGTACTTGGCGGCGGGCGGCGGCGGGGGGACTCTGGTGGAGGGCGGCAGGAGGGCCGCCTGATCCGGAGGAAGCGGGGGACGGGGTGGAGTGTCATGGGCTGGGCCGGGCCCCGGTGAGTCTCTCCAGGCGGCGGTGGCCCCAGTCGGAGAGGGGAGCCAGCGCCTCGGACAGGTCCCGGCCGAACGCGGTCAGGGAGTACAGGGTCTTCAGGGGGAGGACGTCGTGCACCTCGCGGTGCACCAGCCCGTCGGCCTCCATCTCGCGGAGCGCCTGAGTCAGCACCTTCTCGCTCAGGCCCGGCAGCCGCCGGCGCAGCTCGCCCGGGCGCTGCGGGCCGGATTCCAGCAGCCACAGCAGGGTGGTCTTCCACTTGCCGTCGATCACTGCGATAGCGGCGGTCACCCCGCAGACATCCGTGTCCCGGGCGCGGCCACGCGTCATGTTCCGCCTCTTTCCGATGCCATGTTTCCGCAATTCTCATAGGAGTCGATATGTCCTCGCACGCCGGACAGTCTGCCGTCACCGTCCTCGGTCTGGGGCCGATGGGCCGGTCCCTGGCGGGCGCGTTCCTGGACGCCGGGCTGCGCGTCACGGTCTGGAACCGGACACCGGGACGGGACCGGGAGCTGGTCGCGCGGGGTGCGGCCGGTGCGCGGTCGGCCGCGGAAGCGGTCGCCGCGAGCACGGTGACCGTGGTCTGCGTGGTGAACAACGACGCGGTGGACGCCATTCTGCGACCGGAAGCGGTCACCGCCGCGCTCAAGGGGCGCACGGTGGTGAACCTGACCGCCGACACGCCGGACCGGGCCCGGGACGCCGCCGCGTGGGCGGCCGGGCACGGAGTGCGCTACCTCGACGGCGCGATCATGACGCCGGCCGCGACCATCGGGACCCCGGCCGCGGTCTTCCTGCACAGCGGCCCGGAGGCTCTCTACCGTGAGCACCTGCCCGTGCTGGAGGCGCTGGGCGGCACCCACACCCACCTCGGTGAGGAGACCGGCCGGGCGGCGGCGTACGACATCGCGCTGCTGGACATCTTCTGGACCGCGATGGCGGGCTGTGCGCACGCCCTGGCGGTGGCGCGGGCCGAAGGCATCACCGGGCAGGAGCTGGCACCGTTCGCCAAGGGCATCGGCGACATCCTTCCCGCGATCTTCGAGGAGATGGCGCGGGAGGCCGACGGCGGGGACTTCCCCGGCGACGACAACCCGATCACCTCGGCCGTCTCCTCCATGGCGCACATCGTCCACACCTCCGAGGCGCACGGGATCGACGCGGGCGTGATGCGGGCGGCCGAGGGCATGGCCCGCCGGGCCGTCGGCCGGGGACACGGCGCCGACGGCTTCACCCGGATCGCCGAACTCCTGGGCCGCCGCTGAGTCCTGCCCGCGCACCGTCAGGGGCGGAGGTCGCGCACGGTGCAGCGCAGCCCGGGGGCAGCGGCGATCTTCTTGTCCAGGGTGACGAGGTCGGCGCGCAGAAGTTCGGCCAGAGCGGCACAAGCGGCGTCCCTGCGGACGATCACCCGGCGCGGGCTTCCCGGGCGGTCCGGAGGGTGTCCAGGATGTCGTGGGCGGTGACGCCGCTGCCGGCGGCGATGTCGCGGGTCTCTGCCAGTGCCTCGTCCAGGGTCGGGATGCCGGCCTCGGTTTCCCTTATGTCCGACACGTACGCCTGCGGGGGCGTGCTTGCCCGGGCTGCGTCGGCCCTGAGGGTGTCCTCGCGGACCTCGCGGACTTGAATCGTGGCCATGCGGGCATTTTCGTCCCATGCGGGGGCGAGGCAAGCGCGGAGGCGCGCCGTGCTCCCCGGGGCGGAAAAGCGGTTGCCGGGTGGGGGCGGGTGTGTGAGGGTTTCGGTGCATCTGTTGTCGCAGTGATGGAGCAGGCCGATGCGGCACCGCAGCATTCACCAGGTCCCGCGGCCCACGGTGGCCGTACCGCCCCCGAATGCTCCGGAGCTCGCGCATGCCCACCCAGATCACCGCCCTCGACCTCACCAAGTCCTACGACGGCCGGGTCGTCCTCGACTCGGTCAGCTGCTCGCTCGGAGCCGGTGAACGCACCGGGATCGTCGGCGAGAACGGCTCCGGCAAGAGCACCCTGCTGCGCCTGCTGGCCGGGCGGGAGCGGCCCGACACCGGAGAGGTCGTCGTCCGCGCCCGGGGAGGCGTCGGGTATCTCCCCCAGGACGAGCCGCTGCCGCCCGGCCTGACCGTCCAGGGCGTGGTCGACCGCGCCCTGCGCGAACTGCGGTCCGTCGAGGCCCGGTTGCGCGTGCTGGAGTGCGCCATGGCGGACGGCGACACGTTCGGTCTCGCCGAGTACGGCGAGCTGCTGACCGTCTTCGAACTGCGCGGCGGCTACGACGCCGACGCTCGGGTGCAGCGCGCCCTGCACGGCCTCGGCCTGGCACACCTGGGCCGTGAGCGGCACGTGGCCGGGCTCTCGGGAGGCGAGCGGGCGCGGCTGCGGCTGGCCGCCGTGCTGTCCGCCTCGCCGGAGGTGCTGCTGCTGGACGAGCCGACGAACCATCTCGACGACAGCGCGCTCACCTGGCTGGAGGACCACCTGCGCACCCGGCGCGGCACCACCGTGGCGATCTCCCACGACCGGCTCTTCCTGGAGCGCGTCGCCAACGTTCTGCTGGAGGTGGACGCCGACCGGCACACTGTCGTCCGCTACGGCGGCGGCTACGCCGGATACCTCGCCGGCAAGGCCGCCGCCCGGGAGCGCTGGGCGCAGCGGTACGCCGCGTGGCAGGCCGAGGTGGACCGGGTGCGGGAGGCGGCGGCGACCACCGCGCGCCGGGTCGCGCCCGGCCGGGCCATGACCGACCGGAACAAGATGGCGTACGGCCGGGCCGCGGGGCGCGTGCAGGCCTCCCTGGCGAGCCGGGTGCGCAACGCGGAGGAACGGGTGCGCCGCCTGCTCGCCGACCCGGTGCCGCCACCGCCCGAACCGCTGAGCTTCACCCCCGTCCTGGGCGCCGGGGAAGTGCGGGGCACCGTCCTGGAGGCCTGCGGGGCAGCGGTCACCGGGAGGCTCGGGCCGGCGAGCCTCACCCTGGAAGCGGGCCGGCGGCTGCTGGTGACGGGCCCGAACGGGTCGGGCAAGAGCACCCTGCTGCGGCTGCTCGCCGGTGAACTCGCCGCCGACCGGGGGCAGGTGACCCGCCGTGGCCGGATCGGGTACCTGCCGCAGGAGCCGGACGCGGGCCGGCCGGACCGCACGGTGCTGGAGGCGTTCGCCGAAGGCCGGCCGGGTACTCCGGCCGAGCACAGCCGGCGCCTGGTGTCCCTGGGCCTGATCGCCCCCGAGCGGCTGACGGCGCGGGTGGGTGCGCTGTCCACCGGGCAGCGCCGGCGCCTGGCGCTGGCGCGGGTGCTGGCCGAGCCCGTCGACGTACTGCTGCTCGACGAGCCGGCCAACCACCTCTCGCTCGCGCTGGCCGAGGAGCTGGAGGCCGCCCTGGACGCGTGGGACGGCGCCCTGGTCGTCGTCAGTCACGACCGCCGGCTGCGGCAGCGCTGGCGGGGCGCCCGCCTCCACCTGGGCGCGGACGCCGGGGTCGTCACGCCGTGAGCCGGTGGCGGGCGGGGGCGCCGAACCAGCGGGGCAGCACGCCGAGCAGTTCCCGCTGATCCTCGCCCGCCCAGGCCACATGGCCGTCGGGCCGCAGCAGCACCGCCGGTGCGTCCGGTTCCCCGGCATCGCCGACGACGTGGACTGTCCGGTCTGCCCAGCCTGTCACCGAGAGCCGGCCGGTCCGGTCGAGCAGCAGCCCCCGGCCGTCCCGCATCAGCTCGTAGAGGCGTCCTGGCCCCAGCTCCATGTCCCGCAGCCGCCGGCCGAGCAGCGGGTGCCCCTCACCGAGGTCGTAGCGGACCCCGATCGCGGTGATCTTCTCCATCAGATGCCGGTTGACGACCTCGAAGTCCATCAGCTCCGACAGCAGCCGGCGCACCGAGCGGGAGCCCGGTTCGGTGGACATCAGCTGGATCTGCGCGCGGGTGTTGTCCAGCACGTCGGCCGCCACCGGGTGCCGTTCGGCGTGGTAGCTGTCCAGCAGCCCTTCCGGCGCCCAGCCGTTGACCTCGGCGGCCAGTTTCCAGCCGAGGTTGAAGGCGTCCTGGATGCCGAGGTTGAGGCCCTGTCCGCCGGCCGGCGGGTGGATGTGTGCCGCGTCCCCGGCCAGCAGCACCCGGCCGGTGCGGTAGCGCTCGGCAAGCCGGGTGGCGTCGCCGAAGCGGGAGAGCCACCGCGGCGTGTGCACCCCGAAGTCCGTTCCGGCGACCAGCCGCAGCTGCCGCCGGAAGTCCTCCAGGTCCGGCGGGGCCGTGCGGTCCCCGGCCACGCCCTCCGCGGGCACCACCACCCGGTACACCCCGTCCCCGAGCGGCATGAGGCCGAACCGCTGCTCCCTCTCCCGGACCTCGGCCACCACGGCGGTCACCTCTTCCGGCGGTGCGGTCAGCTCCATCTCGCCCAGCAGGGTCTCGACCCGGGAGGGCTCGCCGGGGAAGCCCACCCCGAGCAGGGCGCGGACGGTGCTGCGTCCGCCGTCGCAGCCGACGAGATGGCGTGCGCGCAGCCTGGTGCTCCCGTCGGCGAGCACGGCGGTCACTCCGTGCTCGTCCTGGCTCAGCCCGGTCAGCGCGGTGCCGCGCCGGATCACGGCGCCCAGCCGGGTCGCGTGCTCGGCCAGCAGACGGTCCGTCACCGTCTGTGGAATGCCCAGGACATAGCCGTGCGCGGTGTCCAGCCCGCCGGGCGGGGGCTTGGCGATGCCGGCGAAGAAGCCGCCCGCGGGATACGTCCGGCCGTGCTCCAGGAACCGCTCCAGCAGCCCGCGCTGGTCCATGATCTCGATGCTGCGCACATGCAGCCCGAGCGCCCGGACCTCCCGGGGCGGCTCCGCCTCCTTCTCCAGTACGAGCGTGCGCACGCCGCGCAGCCGCAGTTCGATGGCCAGCATCAGCCCGGTGGGCCCGCCGCCGACGATGATCACATCGGTATCTGCCATGAGAACCTCTGTTCCGGTCGGGCCGTCAGCGGCCGGTGAGTACGACGAGTTGCCCGGTCGCCCTGGTCATCGCCACGTAGCGGTCGACCGCGCCCTCGGTGCCGGTGCCGAATGTCTCGGGGTCGATGAGGACGACCAGATCGAACTCCAGGCCCTTGGCCAGCTCCGGCGTCAGCGACCGGACGCGGTGGTCCAGCCGGAACGTGACGCCACCGGTGTCCCCGGCGCCGATGACGCAGGCCGTCCCCTCGGCGTGTGCGGCGAGCCAGGTGCGGAGGACCGAGTTCAGCTCCGCGGCCCGGCCGTGCACCACCGGGGCGCCGCCGCGGACGGACAGGGGCACGTTGGCGTCCGGGAGCGCGGCCCGGATGACCTGTTCGGCCTCCGCCATGACCTCCCGCGGGGTCCGGTAGTTGATGGTCAGCGAGGCCACGTCGATCCGGTCGAGCCCGATGCGCTTCAGCCGTTCCTGCCACGACTCGGTGAATCCGTGCCGGGCCTGGGCGCGGTCGCCGACGATGGTGAAGCTGCGCGAGGGACAGCGCGCCAGCAGCAGCTGCCACTCGGCATCGGTCAGTTCCTGCGCCTCGTCCACCACGATGTGCGCGAACGGACCGGCCGGCGGTCCGGGATCGGTGGAGGGCAGCGCGGTCTCGTCGATCAGGCTCTCCCGCAGGTCCCGGCCGTGCAGCATGGTGACCGCGCCCTCACCGTCGTCATCGGCCCGGAGCACGTTGTCGATGACATCGGCCATGCGCGCGCGTTCGGCGGCGAGGGCGGCGCCGCGTCGGCGTGCGCGCCGTTCGGCGTTCACGTCGCCGAGCCGCTGCCGCGCCGCGTCCAGGAGCGGCAGATCGGAGAGCGTCCAGGCGCGGGGGTCGGCCCGCTGGAGTCTGCGGACGTCGCCGGGGCTCAGCCAGGGGGCGCACCTGCGCAGATAGGCGGGCACCGTCCAGAGGTCACCGACCAGGTCGGCCGGATCGATCAACGGCCACGCCCGGCCCAGGGCCGCGGCGAGTTCCCGGTTGCGCCGCACCGCTCGGCGGAACGCCGCGGACGTGTCCTCGTCCGCGGGCCCTTCCGGCACGATCCTGTCCTCCAGGATCTCGGTCAGCGCCTCCCAGATCTGGTCGCGCGCCTCGTTGTGCGGGGTGCCGGGGTCCGGGGCGTCGAACGCCTCGGCCCAGTCGGCGGCGCTCAGCGGAATGTCGTACCCGTCGACGGTGACCGTCATCGCCTCGGGCGGCGGCTCCTCGTAGAGCCGGACGGCCGGTTCGATCGCCTTCACCATGCGGGCGGCGGACTTCAGGCGGGCCACCTCCGGGTCGGCCTCGGCCACCGCACCGGCTCCCTCGGCGACCAGGTCCCGCAGCGTGCAGATCCGCACGCCCTCCTCGCCGAGGCTGGGGAGCACGTCCGAGACGTAGGACAGGTAGGGCTGGTGGGGGCCGATGAACAGCACGCCGCCGCTCCGGTGGCCGAGGCGGGGGTCGGAGTGGAGCAGGTAGGCGCAGCGGTGCAGGGCGACGACGGTCTTGCCCGTGCCCGGACCGCCGTCCACGACGAGGGCGCCGCGGGAGTCCGCACGGACGATGGCGTCCTGGTCGGCCTGGATGGTGGCGAGCACGTCACGCATGCGTGACGTGCGGGTGGCGCCCAGAGAGGCGAGGAACGCGGACTGGTCGTCGAGGGCGGCATGCCCTTCCAGCCCATCGGCGGTGAACACGTCGTCCCAGTAGTCGCTGATCCGGCCGCCGGTCCAGCGGTACCGGCGGCGGCTGGCCAGGCCCATCGGACGGGCGTGGGTCGCCGCGAAGAACGGCTCGGCCGCGGGGGCGCGCCAGTCGGTCAGCAGACGGCGGCCCGCGCCGTCGGTGAGGCCGAGCCGCCCGATGTACAGGGGCTCGGGTGCGTCCGCATGGACGATGCGGCCCAGGCACAGGTCCAGGCCGAAGCGGCGCAGCGCGCGCAGACGGCCGGTCAGCCGGTGGATCTCCGCGTCCCGGTCCATGGCCTGGCGGCCGAGGCCGCCGGGCGCCCGGCGCGCGGCGTCGAGGCGTTGGGACAGTTCCGTGACGGTCCCCTCCAGGCTCTCCGCTACGGCCGCGAAGTGGCGCTCGTCGTCGGAGATCAGCGCCGGGTCAGCCTTGGCGGAGAGGCGGGGCGGCAGGTCGAACGCGCTTCCGCGCGCCGACGGCCCCAGCCGGGACAATTCCGTATGCACGTCGCAGATCTCCTGTTTCCTCAGGTTCCTGTTCAGGCGGGAGATTCTGCGCCACGAAGGGGGTCTTGCGGCAAGGCCCCCTGTGTGCTATAGGTTGAGAGTGGCAAGGAGAGGGCTCTCTCCTTGCCTTTCTTTTTCTCCGGGTGGTGCCGCCCTCACGGGGTCAGGGGCGTGGGGCCTTCTCGCCGTGCGCGGCGGTGTACTCGGCGGCGAGCCAGGGGCCCAAGTCCTCGGTGAGCATGCGGAGAAGAGCTGGATCGGCGACCGGGGAGCGGGCCAGGCGGGCGGCGGTCCGCATCTGCCCCGCGCGGCCCGGGTGGTAGCGGGCGAAGATCTCCGCCGACCTCTCCAGGTCGCTGGTCCAGCCCTGCCAGCGGGGCATCACCAGGGTGAAGCCGGTGCGGACGATGCGGCGGGCGACGGTCCGGGTGAGCCGGCGCAGTTCCTCACCGGTGGCCGCGGCGGCCGCCCGTTCGCGCCAGCGGGGCAGGACGCGCGCGAGGTCACCGTTGGTCTCCCTGGCCAGCAGGGACGTGGGCCGGTAGCCCGGCAGGCGGGCGGCGAGGTCCTCGCCCAGCAGTGGGGTGCACAGGCAGGCGACGAAGAAGCCGAGGTCGTGGCGCTCGGCCTCGCTCAGCACCGAACCGGCGTCGGCCAGCAGGATGCCGACGCCGTCGGCCTCCGGGTGTGCCCGGTCGAGGGCGTCCGCCATGGCGTCGGCCCGCTCGCGGTCGCCACGCGCGGGCGGCCGGTGCAGGATCAGCAGCAGGTCGAGGTCGGAGACGCCGGGGACGGCGGTGCCGCGCGGGACGCTGCCGTAGAGGTGGGCGCTGTGCAGACCGAGGGCGCCGGACTCCCGGACGATGATGGCGCGGGCCGCGGCGACGACGCCGGTGAAGGCGCCGGGCACCCGGTCCAAGGCGCCCTCGCGGGCGATCGTCCCGTCCGGGTTCAGCCCTCGCCCGGCAGGGGTCTCCGTCCCGGCCGTCACGCCCGTTCCGTCCATGGGACCACTGTGCCCGACGCCCCTGGCCGGTGGTCGCCCGGCTTCCGGATGCCGCTGTCAGTGCCCGGGCCGACAATGAGCCAGGAATGGGGGCAAGGGCCCGGAGAGAGGACGCGGCGGAATGAACTGGACGCTCGAAGTGGTGGTCGTTCCCGTGACGGACGTGGAGCGGGCCAAGCGTTTCTACGCCGACCAGGTGGGCTTCCACCTCGATTTCGACGAAGAGGTGGTGGAGGGCATCCGGGTGGTCCAGCTGACCCCGCGCGGGTCCGCCTGCTCGATCATCGTCGGCACCGGGGTGGGCGCCGGTGAGCCGGGCTCGCTGCAGGGCGTGCAGCTGGTGGTGTCCGACATCGAGGCGGCCCGCGCCGAACTCCTGGAGCGCGGGGTCGAGGTCAGTGAGATCAAGCGTCTCTCCGAGCAGGACGGCGGCACGTTCGTCTACTTCCGCGCCCCGGACGGCAACGGCTGGGCGGTACAGGAGATACGCGCCCGCGCCGCCTGACCCGCCGCCCGGCGCGGCCCGCCGCGGTCACCGGGACTCGAACAGCTCCAGCAGTTCGGTCCGGCCGAACATGCGGGCGGTGTCGATGGCCGAGGGCTGTCCGGCTGCCGGGTCGGCGCCGCCCTCCAGCAGGACCCGGACGACCTCGTCCTCGCCCTTGAACACCGCGCCGGCGATCGGGGTCTGGCCGCGGTCGTTGACCCGGCTGGGGTCCGCTCCGCGGTCCAGCAGGACCCGGACGGTTTCCGGGTGGCCGTGGTAGGCGG
Organism: Streptomyces sodiiphilus; assembly: GCF_039529215.1. Taxonomy (NCBI): domain Bacteria; kingdom Bacillati; phylum Actinomycetota; class Actinomycetes; order Kitasatosporales; family Streptomycetaceae; genus Streptomyces; species Streptomyces sodiiphilus. Next base: position 57,688 of record NZ_BAAAMJ010000070.1, read on the forward strand.
CCAGCATCACCAGGGTGTCGCCCTTGTCGTTGCTGAGGTTCGGCGGAACACCGGCGTCCACATAGGCGGCGACGGTGTCGGTGTCCCCGTGCCGGGCCAGTTCGAAGATCTTCGCCGCGAGCTGGAGCACCTCCGGGTCGTGTGCGGGCTCGTCGCTCGCGGGGGCGGGGCCGGTCATCGTGTTGCCTCCTCCGTCGGGAACCGTCGAGCGCAGCACACCGCTGCGGGTGTCAGCCTACGTACTCTTCCTGCCATGCACTCGTTCCTCTCGCGTGTCCTGCCGCGGGACCGGCTGCTGCCCGTGGTGGCGGCGGTGTTCGCCGTCGACACCGGGCTGTTGCTGGCGAATCCCCCGGACGAGCCCGCCGGGCGGACCGTGTTCGGATGGATCCTGGCCGGCCTGACCTGCGTGGTGTTCGCCTTCCGCCGACGGTGGCCGGTGCCGGTGGCGGTCGCGGCGCTGCTGGCCGCGGCCGTGTACTACCCGACGGGCAGTCATGACGGTGCCACCCCGACCATCGTGTTCGTGCTGGCGATCTACACGGTCGCCGCCCGGGGCCGGCTGACCGCCGCGGTGACGCTTGCCGCGGTCACCGTACTCGCCATGGCGGGCGCGGAGATCTTCGCCCGGTCCGTGCGGGGCGAGGGCAACGTCGACAACATGTCGCTGGTACTGCTGACGGGATGGCTGCTGGCACTGGTCCTGCTGGGCCACGCCCTGCGCGTCCGGCAGGACTACCTGCGCGAGGCGGAGCAGCGGGCCCGGGCGGCGGAGGGGGAGCGCGACGCGCGGGCCCGGTCGGCGGCCACCGAGGAGCGGCTGCGGATCGCCCGCGAGGTGCACGACGTGCTGGGCCACAGCCTTTCGCTGATCAACGTGCAGGCCGCAGCCGCCGTGCACCGCAGCGCCCGGCGCCCGGGGGAGACCGGGGAACTGGTGCGGACGCTGGAGTCGGTGCGGGAGACCAGCCGGGACGCCCTGCGCGAACTGCGGGCCACGCTCGGGGTGCTCCGCCAGGCCGACGAGGACGCGCCCACCGAGCCGGTGGCCGGGCTGGAGCGGGTCGGCGAGCTGGCGGAGCGGGCACGCGGTGCCGGCCTGGAGGTGTCCGTGCGCGTGTCCGGCGATCCGGCGGGCCTGCCGCCGCAGATCTCGCTGGCCGGGTACCGCATCGTGCAGGAGGCGCTGACCAACACCACCCGCCACGCCGCGGCCTCCGCCGTGCGGATCGAGTTCGTCCGGACGGCGGCCGGTCTGCGCGTGACGGTGGAGGACGACGGGCGGGGCGCGCCGGGGGAGCGGCCGGGGAGCCGGGCGGACGGAGGAAGCGGGCTGAGCGGCATGGCGGAACGGGCCAGGGCGCTGGGCGGGGAGTTCACCGCGGGCAACACCGCCTCCGGGTTCCGGGTGGAGGCCCGGCTCCCGCTGCCCGGCGACGGGCGGTGAGGGCGCGGCATACGCTGGGCGCCATGACAGCGGAACGGCCGGACGGCGCACGCGTGAAGGTGGTGCTCGCCGACGACCAGCACCTGGTGCGGGCCGGGTTCCGGTCCATCCTCGACGACGAGGACGACATCGAGGTGACCGGGGAGGCGGCGACCGGCGCCGAGGCGGTGCGGCTGGCCCGCGAACTGCTCCCCGACATTGTGCTGATGGACATCCGCATGCCGGAGCTGGACGGGCTGGCGGCGACCGAGCGGATCGTGGCCGACGAGCGGCTGGCGCGGGTCCGTGTGGTCATCCTGACCACCTTCGACATCGACGACTACGTGTACCGGGCGCTGCGGGCGGGCGCCTCGGGGTTCCTCGTGAAGGACACCGAGCCGATGGAACTGCTGCACGCGGTGCGGGTCTGCGCGCGCGGCGACGCGCTGATCGCGCCCGCGGTCACCCGGCGGCTGATCTCCGAGTTCGCCGGGCGGTCCCGCAGGCCCGATCCGGCCCCGCGGCTGCGCGCCCTGACCGCGCGCGAGCGGGAGGTCATGGGCCTGGTCGGGCAGGGGCTGACCAACGACGAGATCGCCCGGCGGCTGGTGCTGAGCCCGGCCACCGCGAAGACCCACGTCAGCCGTGCGATGACCAAGCTGGGCGTCAGGGACCGGGCGCACCTGGTCATCCTGGCCTACGAGTCGGGGATGATCCGGCCCGGCTGGGCGGACTGACGCACGGGCGCGGGGGCGGGCCGGGTACGCCCGGCGTGGTAGGCGGCCGGGCGCGCGTACCACCGGTGGGGCAGCGGAAGTGTCCGCCGCGGGCCGACGACGGCGGGGGTGCCGGTGGCCGACGGTGAGGGCATGGAAGCGTCCGGCCGCCATGGCGCGGCCGGGCGCACGCGCGCACCGGCAAGGAGTGACCCCTGTGTCCACGTCCGTCAACCCTCCCGTGGGAGCCCCGTCCGCCGCCTCGGCCGGCGCGCCGCCACCGGGCCGGGGCAGTGTCTTCGAGCGGGTCGCGGGATTCGCCCACCGCCACCGGTGGACCGCCATCGGCCTGTGGCTGCTGGTGCTGGCCGGGGTGCAGGTGCTGGCCGGCGCCGTGGGCGACAACTACCGCGACGATCACTCCATCGGCGGTGCCGAGTCCGAACAGGCTCTGGAGCTGATGCGGGAACACGGCTCGGCGCAGGCCGGGGACAGCGTGCGGATCGTCCTGCGCGACGAGGCGGGCCTGCGGGAGTCCGGCAGCCGCCCCAGGGTCGAGGCGATGCTGGCGGAGGTGGCGGGGCTGCCGAACGTCGCGGCGGTGCGCAGCCCGTACGAGGACGGTCCGGCCGTCTCGCCGGACGGGACGACCGGCTACGCGACGGTGACGCTGTCGGTGCCCTCGGCCGAGATGCCCCGGGAGGACACCGAGCGCATCGCGCGGACGGCGCAGTCGGCGGCCGGTGACGGTCTGCGGGTGGCGCTGGGCGGGGACGCCGCCCGGGTGCTGGCGGAGGGCGAGGGCGGGGCGGCCGAGGGGGCGGGCATCCTGGCCGCGCTGGTCATCCTGGTGTTCATGTTCGGGTCGGTGCTCGCCGCCGGGCTCCCGGTGATCGTGGCCGTGTTCGCGGTCGGCAGCACCCTGGGCGTGATCGTGCCGGCCTCGCACGCCTTCACCGTCGCCTCCTACACGCCTTACGTGATGATGCTGGTCGGTCTGGGGGTGGGGATCGACTACGCGCTGCTGGTCTTCGCCCGCTACCGCTCGGAGCTGCTGGAGGGTGCGGACAGCGGCGGGGCGGCGCGCCGGGCGCTGGACACCGCGGGACGTTCGGTATTCTTCGCCGGCTGCGTGGTGATCATCGCGCTGCTGGGGCTGATGGCGCTGGGGCTGGGGGGTCTGGGCGGGATGGCGCTGTCGGTGGCGCTGACGGTCCTGCTGACCATGCTCGCCTCGCTGACGCTGCTGCCCTCGCTGCTGGCGCTGTTCGGCGGCCGGTTCGAGCGGACCCTGCGGGCGCGGGCGGCCCGCCGGGCGGGCCGGGGCCGGGGGGCGTCCGGTGACCGGTGGCGCCGGTGGGGCGCAGCGGTGCAGCGGCGGCCGGTGGCGGCTCTGCTGGTGGCGGTGGCCGCGCTGGGGGCGCTGGCCGTTCCGGCGCTGGATCTGCGGCTGGGGTTCGCCGACGCGGGCAACGACCCGGCGGGCAGTACCAGCCGGGAGGCGTACGACCTGCTGGCCGAGGGGTTCGGTCCCGGGTTCAACGGGCCACTGGTGGTGGTGGCCCACGACGGTGGCGGGCAGGCCGAGCGGGCGGCGCGGGAGGCGAGTGGTGTGCTGAACGGCACGCCGGGGGTGGCTCTGGCGACCGAGCCGGTGCCGGCCGGGGACGGGCGGGTGGCGACGGTGATCGTCTTCCCGGAGTCGGCGCCGCAGGACGTGGAGACGTCGGACCTGGTGCACGCGCTGCGCGGGGAGGTGCTGCCGCGGGTCGCGCAGGACACCGGGGCGGTCCTCCTGGTGGGCGGCGCCACCGCGGCGGTGGTGGACTTCTCGGACGCGGTCGGGGAGCGGATGCCGCTGTTCGTGGCGATCGTGGTGGGCCTGTCCACGCTGCTGCTGGTGGCGGTCTTCCGCTCGGTGCTGATCCCGCTGAAGGCGGCGGTGCTCAACCTGCTGAGCATCGGCGCCGCGCTGGGTGCCGTGACGCTGGTGTTCCAGCACGGCCGGCTGGGCGTGGAGCCGGGGCCGGTGGAGGCGTTCATCCCGGTAATGATCTTCGCGATCGTCTTCGGGCTGTCGATGGACTACGAGGTCTTCCTGGTCTCGCGGATGCGTGAGGAGTGGGACCGTACCCGTGACCACGGCCGTGCGGTCCGCGAAGGGCTGGCTCACACCGGTGCGATCATCACCGCCGCGGCGGCCATCATGATCGTGGTCTTCGGTGCGTTCATGCTCAGCGACGACCGGATGCTCCAGCAGTTCGGATTCGGCCTGGCGGTCGCTGTCCTGATCGACGCGCTGGTGATCCGCTGCCTGATCGTCCCCGCCGTGCTGCGGCTGCTGGGGGAGCGGTCGTGGTGGCTGCCGGGGCCGGTGGGGCGGGTGCTGCCGCGAGCGGAGGCGGGCCGGCACTGAGAGGCCGGGCGCGGGTATGGGGAGCGGGCGGACCGGTGGCCCGTCCGCTCCCCGCCGCGCCCCGGTGCCCGGCTCAGCCGGCGCGCAGGGCCGCGTAGGCCGCCTCCACGTCACCCGGGCTGGGCACCCGGCGCAGCCGCAGCGGCCCGGCCGCACTGTGCAGGACCGCCGGAATCGCCTTGGCGGTGCGGGCGAGCCGCGCGGGCAGCTCCTCCCCGGGGGCGTCCAGCACGGTCAGCCCGTGCCGGATCACATCGGTGAAGACCGACTGCACCCGCTTGTAGCGCAGATAGCGGGGCAGATCCGCGGCCATGCCGGCGGAGGCACCGGGGAGGGCGGCCTCCACGGTGCGTGCCCACATGGCCAGGACGTCCCGCTGCTGGGCCTCCGGATACCGCATCAGGTGCAGATGGGTGGCCAGGTCGTACAGCGGGTCGCCGAGCAGGGCCAGCTCCCAGTCGATGGTCCACAGATCACCCGCGGCTTCGTCGACGATGAGGTTGTCGCGGTGCAGGTCGCCGTGGAGCAGGCAGGCCGGCCGGTCGGCCAGCCTGTCGGCGTCCCGGGCCGGCGGCCCGTCCTCGGCCAGCACGCCCGGGTCGATGCCCAGCGCCGTGAACAGCCCCTCGAAGACCGGCCGGTGCACCTCCCAGACGCGTTCCCGGGTGAAGCGGACCAGCCAGTGGAGGAACTCCGCGCTGTCGCGGGGCCACTGGCCGGGCGGGCAGTCGTGCAGCAGCGCCAGGGCGGCGGGCCGCACGGTGGCCAGCCGGCCGAAGAGCTCGGACAGCTGGTCGAGCTGGCGGGGGGTGAGCGCGGTGCCCGGGGGGTGCGGCCGGGACAGCGGCTCCCCCTCGATGTAGCCGTGCGCCCGGATCTCGTTGCCGATCGGTCCGATCAGGTAGACGGGTGCGATGCGCGGCACGCCGAGCAGGGCCAGCTCGATGAGCAGGTCCTCCTCGACGGTGAAGCACCGCGGGTCGAAGTGGTGGATTCCTGGTCGGGGCCCTCCTGTCTTCAGCCTCCCGAGGGGGGCCAGTTCGCCTTCCGGGCGCAGCACGTGCCAGTCCCGGTGGTATCCGTTGAGCCGGCCCTCGACGGGGCCGGGTGGAGGCGTCCGCAGGGACGCCGCAGGTGTCGGCTGGCTCATCGCGACTCACTTCCGGTGTGCGGAAACGGATCGGAACAAGCAGCACCGTACGCCCGCGGCGGCCAGCGGCCGGCGGGCCGAATGGGGTTCAGTCGAAGGTGGGGGAGGCGGTCAGGGTGAGGATGCGTTGCAGGGAGCGGGTCACATGACGTGCGCCGGCCTCGCGCAGCGCGCTCTCTCCGGCCGTGTCACGCGCGTAGCCGATGAAGGGCACTCCGGCGGACCGTGCGGCGGACAGATCGACCGGGGTGTCTCCGATCATCAGTGCACGTGAGGCGGGCGTTCCGGTGGAGCGCAGTGCACGCAGCAGGGGGTCGGGGTGGGGTTTGAGGAGCGCCATGTCCCTGGTGCGTCCGTGCACCCGGCCGTTCACATGGCGGACCAGGTCGTGCAGGCGCAGGTAGCGCTCGACCGCGCGCGGGGAGTTGTTGGTGACGACGGCGATCTTCCGGCCCTGCGCGGTGAGTGCCGCCAGGAGTTCGCCTGCGTGGGGGGTGGGCCGCGCGCTTTCGGCGGCGGCGGTCTCTTCGCGGGTGAGGGCTTCCTCCAGCCGGCGGACCAGGTCCGGGTCCGGCTGCTGCTCTTCGATGCCGCGCAGTACCTCGTGCGGATCGGCGGACACGGCCAGCGCGGGGGTCAGCAGCGCCGACGCGTCCAGTTCCGCTGCCAGCTCCCGTAGCCGCCGGGCGATCGATTCCGGCGAACGGCTGGCGAACAGCGAGCAGATGGGGCCGTCGAAGTCGAAGAGAACACAGTGGGCATTACCGATGAGTTCCCTCATCTAACCGAGTGTGACCGGTTGTGCGATGGTTGACCAGAGGGCCTCGAACCACAGCCGGGACTCCTCGACGAAGGCCGTCTCCTGTTCGTCGCGGCTGTCCTTGTCGGAGGAGGAGCGGAAGATCTTGGAGCTGAGGCCCAGTACGTCGAAGATCTCCATCTGCTGCTGCTCGTACTCCACGACGCGCGGGACGACCCGGTAGTAGCCGGTCAGCACCTCGGTCCCGTTGAGCACGTAGAGCTTCTGCAGCGGGGTGATGGCCACGGCCCGGATCTCCACCCGCACCTCCGGCACCAGCTGGCGCTCGGCGAGGGAGAGGAGCTGGTGACGCAGCGAGACGGAGAAGGTGCGGGTGAGCTCCTTGAGCCGGGCCAGCGGGCGCGGGTCGTCCGGGTCGGTGAGGAGCCGGGGGAAGGCCAGCCGGGCGTCCGGGCTGGGCAGCAGCACCCGGACGGTGATGGAGCGCGGCGCCAGCTCTCCCGCCGCGATCGCGATGAGGGGGGCCGCCAGCGCGGAGCTGAGCGTCTCGGTGGTGAGCGAGAAGGCGTCGATGGACACGTGTTCGGCCTGGAAGGCCAGGCCGATCCGGTCGGCGACCTCGACTCCCGCCGGCCGGGGGGCGTCGTTGAGGGCCGGCGCGGTGACGGTGGCGGGGGCGCCGCGGCCGCGCGAGACGAGGTAGCCCTTGCGCTCCAGCTCGGCGAGGGCCTGCCGGATCACCGTGCGGTTGACACCGAACTCCTCCACCAGGGCGCGCTGGGTGGGCAGCCGGGAGTTCCGGGGCAGCTCGCCGGAGTGGACGCGTTGGCGCAGTACTTCGGCGATGTGGTCGGGAGTGTGCCGCCGGTGGGCGGCGGGGGGATGCGGGGTGCCGCTGGGAGTGCTCTCCTGGCTCACGTCGTCACCCTACAACTTTCGGACAGATACGGAACGTTGCTATCCCATCGTTTCCGTGCACCTGCCAACTGGACATAATAAGACCATGGTTGGTCGCCAACTTCAACCAACTGCCTTGAAGTTTCCCCCAGTTGACATGATGTGAGGAGGGGTTACGTGCTCATTTCCACTCTCACTGTCGCTGCCCTCGCCATCATGGTGGAGCGGGCGGTGGAGACGCAGTTCGGCATCGCCGGGGTCATCGGACTGATGGTCCTGCGCACCGGACTCCGCAAGCGCAACGTCACCTGCGTGTGCGTCGGGCTCACGGTCCTGGTGATGCTCGCGGTGAACGTGTAGCCGCCCGCACGGTGGGTGCGGGCGACGCGGCGGAAGACAGCGGAACAGCAGCAGAACGGTCGGGTGAGCGGTACAGGACAGGTCGACGGGCAGGAGAGCCGGTCACGGAGAACCGGCGGACATGACGGAGAAGAAGACGGAACCCATCAGTACAGCGCGACCGGCGAGGTCAGAAGATGTCCGGGCACCAGGGACGGCGGCCGGTGCGGAGCAGGGCATCGGCCCGGGCCACCGCACCGGCCCGCTCCTCGTCCACGCGGCCGAGGGCGGCGAGCCGGGCCGCGGTGACATCGCCGAGACACAGTGACCCCAGGGTGCCGATCTCCATCGAGAGGTCGGCGGCCCGGGTGGTCGGGGAACAGTCCGCCCCCTCGGGGGAGGCCCGCAGCGCGAAGCGCCCCCCGGCCAGACCCATCGGATCCCGCACGTCCAGCACCAGCTCGCCCTCGGCGGCGTAGCTCCGGGAACCGAGGACCAGCGGCACATCCAGCGGGCGCATCCAGAGGAAGTCGTTCTGGCTGCGCACCGCTGCCGCCCGCCGGTCCGGCAGCAGATCGGGCAGCAGGTCGTCGGGGGCGCGCTCCTCGGCCTCGATCCGCATGATCCAGTCCACCGACAGCAGGAAGTGCCACAGTGCCCGCTCGGCGGCCGGCGTGGTGGCGAACAGATCACGGACGGTCGCCGTCTGCTCCGAGCGCCAGCCCTCCCAACGGCTGTCGGAGGTGTAGGTCAGCATCCCCTGCGGCACGCCCCGCGCGTCCCGGTACACCACGAAGAACGGCTCCGGCCAGGGCGCGGGGCCCAGCACCACCTCGCCGGTGGCCAGCCGCCACCACAGCTCGGACCGGTCCACCGCGCCGGGCTGCCCGGCGCGGAAACGTTCGTGCAGCTCGGGGCCCAGCTTCCGGACCTCCGCGGCGTCCGCGAAGGACACCTCGCCACCGTCCTCCGGCCCGGCCCGGTGCGGGTCGCGGCCCGAGCGCAGGACATCGACCCGGAAGGCGGTCGTGGTGGTGGCGGGCCCGAAGCCGAAGCGGCCGTAGATGCGGTACTCGGCGGCGATCAGGGTGGCGACGGCGTCCCCCCGCTCCTTGGCCGCGGCCAGGTCCTCGGCCATCATCCGGGTCATCAGCCCGCGCCGCCGGTGGGTGGGGAGCACCGCCACATTGGTGATGGCGTTCGACGCCAGGCTCGCGCCGCCGACATGGGTCAGCCGCTGGTCCACGCTCCGCAGAGCGGCCACGCACCGCCCGCCCCCGTCGAAGACACCCCGGGCCCGTGAGTAGTCGAGATGCTCCCGCCGCTTGGCCACCTGCTCGTCGGTGAGCGTGGGCGGCATGGTGAAGCCGGTGTTGACGGCGTGGTGCCAGGCGGCGATGTCGTCGGGGCCGATGGTGCGCAGGTCGAGAGCCATGGGATCGACCCTAGACACGCGGGAGTGACGGACGCCACGGTTTATCACCGCGTCCTCCGGGGCCTGTGAGGCCTGCCCCCGGCCCGGCGGTGACGGGACGGAGACGGGACAGTGACATCAAGCCGCGCCGCTCGCCGGCGGCGATGGCGGGAAACCACCGCCCGCGGCGCCCCGCCCCGCCGTGCCGGCCACTCCTCACCAGACGGAGCGGACCTCGCCGACCCGGCCGCCGCCGCCGTGCACGGGCGCCTCCGCGAGCCGTGCCAGCACCGGGGAGTCCACTCCGAGGACGGCCAGCGCGGCGGCCAGCACCGGGCCGCGCGCCCGGGCGCCGCCGTCCTCGATCTTGAACGCCAGGGCCCGGCCGTCCTCCAGAGCCACCGCGTGCACCGCCTCCGCCCCCGCCTTCGACAGCGCGCCGGGCACCTCGCGCATCAGCCACGTGTCGTCCCGCTCGGTGCCCGCCACGTACTCGGGGTGCGCCCGCATCGCGTCCGCGACCCGCCGCTCGGGGCTGCCGGGCTCCGCCAGGACGTAGCCGCGGAAGGCACGCGCCAGGCCGGTCAGGGAGAAGGCCATCAGCGGCGCCCCGCACCCGTCCACGCCGGTGTGCGCGACCTTCTCGCCGGTGGCCGCCTCGATGGTCTCGCGGACCAGCACCTGCAGCGGGTGGCCGGGGTCGGTGTAGGTGGCCGTGGGCCAGCCGCGCTCGCGGCACGCGGCGAGCATCGCGGCGTGCTTGCCCGAGCAGTTCATCGCGATCCGGGTCCGGCCCTCTCCCGCGGCCAGCACGGCCTCCATGGTCGCCGGGTGCTGGGGCAGGTCCGGCGGGCAGTGCAGATCCGCCTCCGTCAGACCGTGCTCGGCCAGCATCCGGGCCACCAGCTCGCGGTGGAAGTCCTGCCCCGCGTGACTGGCCGCCGCCAGCGCCAGCCGCTCGCCCGACAGCTCCAGGCCCGCCCGCAGGACGGCCGCCGCCTGCATCGGCTTGTTGCTGGACCGCGGGAACACCGGGGAGGTGACATCGCCGACGGCCCGCAGCACCGAGCCGTCGGCGTTCAGCAGCACCAGCGCGCCGCGGTGGCGGCCCTCGGTGAAGCCGGAGCGCGTCACCTCGGCCAGAACGGGGGCCGGCTGGGCGGGTTGGGCGGGGGATGGCCGGGCGGGTTGGGCGGGGGATATCTGCGCGGGCTGGGAGGACATCGGCGGCCTTCCGGGGAGGGGGACGTACGTGTGCGGGCGTCAGGTCAGCAGGTCATCGACCTGCGCCTCCCCCTCACGGTACCTGCGGGTGATCTCCGCCCCGCAGCTGTCCGCGGTCCGGTGGACGGCCCGCCGGCGGCGCGAGACCTCTGCCTCGCAGGCCGTCAGCCGCGCCAGCGCGGCACGCAGCTCGTGGTCGGTCAGGGTGCTCAGGTCGGAGAGGGAGATCTCGGCGAGCATCTCCTCGACCAGCCGCCGGTACTCCTCACCGGCCGGGGTGCCCAGCCGCACATGGCGGGCCGAGCGCTGCCGGGCCGGGCCGTCGGCCAGGATCTGCGGCAGTGAGGCCAGCACTCCCGTCTCCGGGCCGGACCGCCGCCGCTGCTCGGCGCGCAGAATGTCGACGCGGCCCTGCAGTAACCGCCGCACGTAGCTGAGGTCCGCCTCCTCGCGCTGCGCGGTGCGGTACCGGGCGCGCAGCTGGGCCAGCCCCAGCCGGCGCAGCCCTTCCGGGACCTCGCCGGTGCCGGACGCGGAGGGAACGGTGCCGCGAGGGCCGGTATCCGATGTCATCATCCGACTTTCTTCTCTCGTGCCGGTTTCTCCCCGGTCGCGTGATACGTGACCGTCCCCGCATGGTGCCACCGCCCGGCCGCCGGGCGCAGCGACTTGCCCCCCATCCGGGGGCCGGTCCCGCCGACGGAACGATCCGGCACCCGCTCCGGCATGATGAGGCCATGCGAGCAGTGGTGCAGCGGGTGGACGGCGCCCGCGTGACGGTGGACGGCGTGACGGTGGGCGAGATCACGGGGGAGGGCCTGTGCGCCCTGATCGGGGTGACCCATCAGGACACCGAGGCCACCGCCGCCCGGCTGGCCGCCAAACTGTGGTCGCTGCGCATCCTGGACGGCGAGAAGTCCTGCTCGGACGTGGGGGCGCCGCTGCTGGTGATCTCCCAGTTCACCCTCTACGGCGACGCCCGCAAGGGCCGCCGCCCCACCTGGAACGCCGCCGCGCCCGGGGAGGTGGCCGAGCCGCTGGTGGACGCCGTGTGCGACCGGCTGCGGGAGCTCGGGGCGAGGGTGGAGACCGGCCGCTTCGGCGCGAAGATGCGGGTCTCCCTCACCAACGACGGGCCCTTCACCGTCCTGCTGGAGGTCTGAGACCCCGGCCTCGGACACCACCTACGGCGCGACCACCGTCTCCTGCGCCGCCGGGGTGGTGCCGGCCAGCAGCTCCGCGTCCACCGGGACGTTCCTCTTGACCAGCGCCAGCGCGATCGGCCCCAGCTCGTGGTGGCGCGCCGAAGTGGTCACGAACCCGAGCTGCCGCCCCTCCGGGCCGTCGGACGCCAGGCGCACCGGGTCACCGTGCTCCGGAATGCTCACCTCGCTGCCGTCCAGGTGCAGGAACACCAGGCGGCGCGGCGGCTTCCCCAGGTTGTGCACCCGCGCCACCGTCTCCTGGCCCCGGTAGCAGCCCTTCTGGAGATGGACCGCGCTCTCCAGCCAGCCCAGCTCGTGCGGGATGGTCCGGTGATCGGTCTCCCGGCCCAGGCGGGGCCGGTGCGCCTCCACCCGCAGCGCCTCGTACGCCAGTACGCCCGCGGCCGGCCCCGCCGAGGCGGCGAAGGACTCCAGCTTCTCGCGGGGCAGGAAGACGTCCCGCCCGTACGCCGTCTGACGGACCGTCGTACCGGCGGGCAGCTCGGCGATCGAACCCGCCGGCAGGTACACCACCGCGAAGTCCGCCGAGCGGTCGGCGACCTCGGCGCGGTAGAAGAACTTCATGCTCTCCAGATAGCCGGTCAGCGCCTCCGCGCGGCCCGGCTCGGTGTGCAGCCAGCAGGTCTCCCCGTCGTCCACCAGATACAGGGCGTGCTCCACATGCCCCTTGGCGGACAGGATCAGCGCCTCGGTGGCGTGGCCGGGGGGCAGCTGCTCGACGTGCTGGGTCAGCAGCAGGTGCAGCCAGGCCAGCCGGTCCGGGCCGGTGACCGTCACCACCGGCCGGTGGGAGAGGTCCACGAACCCCTCGCCGCGCGCCAGCGCGCGCTGTTCGCGGAACAGGTCGCCGTAGTGCGCGGCGACCCCCGCGTCGGGAGCCTCGGCGGCGACCGCGCCGGGCAGGGACAGCAGCGGGCTCTGGTAGGGCATACCGCCAGCTTACGACCCGCCGCCGACGGTCCCCTCGCCCTGGGAGGCCGCGCACTCGCGGCAGCAGCCGAAGATGGCGAAGTGCCGCACGTCGGTCTCGAAACCGAAGGTGTCCCGCAGCCGCGCGGCGAAATCCTCCGCCAGGGAGACGTCCGCCTCGATGACCCGGTCGCAGCACCGGCACACCAGGTGCATGTGGTGGTGGCGCTCGGCCAGGTGATAGGTGGGGGCGCCGTGGCCCAGGTGGGCGTGCGAGACCAGCCCCAGCTCCTCCAGCAGTTCCAGGGTGCGGTAGACCGTGGAGATGTTCACCCCGCCCGCCGTCCGCCTGACCTCCGCGAGGATGTCGTCCGGGGTGGAGTGCTCCAGCTTCTCGACGGCCTCCAGCACCAGCTGCCGCTGCGGGGTCAGCCGGTAGCCGCGCTTGCGCAGGTCGGCCTGCCAGTCGGTGCTCACCACGCTGCCAGTGTAGGCGGGGCGTGACAGCGGCCACTCCGGCCGCGTCCGCTCAGCCGCCGGTCACCTCGAGCAGGTAGTCGGTGAGCGCGGAGACGGCGGCCGGGTTGCGCGGGCTCTCCACCAGATCCGCGTAGTCCAGCACGAAGAACCGTTCGTTCTTGATCGCCGAGACCCCGGCGAGGGGCCGGTAGGACAACAGGAACTCCTTCTTCTGCTCCGCGGAGGTGTCCCCGTAGTCGTTGATGACGATCACTTCGGGGTCGCGTTCCACCACCGTCTCCCAGCCGACCGTCGTCCAGGAATCGGCGAGGTCGCCCATGACGTGGTCGCCGCCCGCCCGGGTGATGATGTCGTGCGGGCCCGCGTACATGCCGGAGGTCAGCGGGGCGTCGCGGCCGTCGTCGTAGAGAAAGACCCGCAGCCGGTCCTCTCCCTTCGGGGCCCGGGCCCGCGCGTCGGCCACCTCCTCGCGGAACTCCTCGATCAGCGCCCCGGCCCGCTCCTCCACACCGAAGATCGTGCCCAGCGCGGCGAGATCGGTGTAGAGGGCCTCAAGCGGCGGCATCACACCGCGCTCGGTGCCCTCGCCGCCGGGGCGGCAGGACTCGGTCAGCACGTAGGAGGCGATGCCGTGTCCGGCAAGGGTGTCCGGGGTCACCCCGCTGTACTCGCCGAAGCCGTAGTTCCAGCCGGCGAAGACGAAGTCCGCGTCGGCGTCCAGTACCAGCTCCATGCTGATGCGGCTGGTGGACAGCCACTCGGTCCGCTCGTAGCCGTCCTTCCAGGGCACCGCCTCCACGTCGCCCCTGTCGTCGGCCATGGCGTAACCGGCCATCCGGTCGGCCAGGCCGAGCGCGAACATGATCTCGGTGATGCCGACGTCGTAGCTGACCGCGCGCTCCGGGGCACGGTCGAACGTCAGCTTCTCGCCGCAGTTCTCCACGGTCACCGGGTAGTGCCCGGCCCCGCTCCCGGCGGCCTCCGGGTCCGTTTCCGCGATCTGTGCCCCGCAGCCGGTGAGGGCCGGCAGGAGCAGCAGCGCGCACACCGCCGGGGCGCGGCGGGTTGTGAAGCGGGCGGCCGGGTCGGTGGTGGAACTCATCATCGCCTTCACAGGGGGTCGGGGGAGCCGGCACCGGCCCCGGGGTGAGGGGTGCCGCCCGGCGGGTCCGCCAGGCGGTCGAAGAGCAGCTGCACGGTGCCCGTCGCGGGGTGCCGCACCCGGTGGGCGCGGACCTTGAACACCTCGGCCAGCAGGGGCGGGGTGAGCACCTCGTCCGGGGTGCCGGAGGCGACGACGCGCCCCCGGTCCAGGACGTACAGCAGGTCGCAGTGGCGGGCGGCCAGGTTCAGGTCGTGCAGGGCGGTCAGCACGGTGGGGCCGTCCCGGCCCGGGCCGCCGCCCACCAGGGACAGCACCTCCAGCTGCTGGGCGATGTCCAGGTGGTTGGTGGGCTCGTCCAGCACCAGCACCCGGGGCTGCTGGGCGAGCGCGCGGGCGATGAGTACGCGCTGCTTCTCGCCGCCCGACAGCCCCAGGTAGCCGCGGTGGGCCAGGTGCGCGGCGCCCACGCGGGCCAGCGCGGCCTCGCACGCCGGCCGGTCCGCCTCACCGGGCCGGCCGGCGGCCGACTGGTGCGGGATGCGGCCCATGGCCACCACCTCGGCCACCGTGAAGTCGAAGTCGTGGCCGGTCTCCTGCGGCAGCGCCGCCAGCCGCCGGGCGCCCTCCCGGGGGGTCAGCGCCCGCAGGTCGTCGCCGTCCAGCCGGACGGTTCCGCCGCTGGGGCGGGCGGCCCGATAGACGCAGCGCAGCAGGCTGGACTTGCCGCTGCCGTTGGGGCCGACCAGCCCCGCCGTCACCCCGGGGGCGGCGCGCAGCGTGACGTCGTCCACCAGCCGGGTGCCGGCGATCTCCACGGTGAGCCCTTCGATGTCCAGCCGCATCAGGCACCCCCGAAGGTGTAGCCGCGGCGGCGCATCAGCAGCAGGAAGCAGGGGACGCCGATGACGGCGGTCAGGACCCCGGCGGGCAGCTCGGCCGGGGCCAGCAGCAGCCGCGAGCCGATGTCCACCCAGACCAGCAGCACGGCGCCGGCCAGCGGGGCCAGGACCAGCACCCGGCGGTGGTCCGCGCCGACCAGGATGCGCACGGCGTGCGGGACCATCAGGCCCACGAAGCCGATCGCGCCGCTGACCGCGACCACCGTCCCGGTGACGGCGGCGGCCGTCACGAACAGCTCCCGGCGCAGCCGGCCCGGGTCCACGCCGAGCGCGGCGGCCGTCTCGTCGCCCATCGCCAGCGCGTTGAGCCGGCGGGCGGACAGCCACAGGTGGGCCAGCCCCGCCAGCACGGCACAGGCGGCCACCGGAACCGACGCCCAGGTCGCCCCGCCCAGACTGCCCAGCAGCCACATCATCGCCGAGCGGGCCGCCTCGCCGCGGTCGGCGGCGAACACCATGAGCGTCGTGATCGAGGAGAAGCCGTAGTACATGGCGGTGCCCGTCAGCACCAGGCGCAGCGGAGTCAGCCCGTGCGGGGTGCGGGCGGCGGCGTACACCAGCAGCATGGCGAGCATCGCCGAGCAGAACGCCGCGCCGGACAGCGCCCACACTCCCAGGGCGCCGAACGAGCCGAACAGCAGCACCGCGTTGGCGCCCACCGCCGCGCCGGAGGAGATGCCGAGAGTGAACGGGTCGGCGAGCGCGTTGCGGACCATCGCCTGGACGGCGACGCCGACGGTGGCCAGGCCGGCCCCGACGACGGCGGCCAGCACGGTGCGCGGGAACCGGATCTCCCACACGATGGTGTAGGCCGCCGCGTCCCGCGGGTCCAGGGTGCCGCCGGTCAGCCCCGCGGTCAGCAGCCGCAGGGCCTCCGGCCAGGTGAGGCCCGCGGAGCCCAGGACCACTCCGCACAGCAGCGACACCGCCAGCACGGCGGTCAGCAGGAGGGCCGGCGGGCCCGGGGACATCCGTCCGGGACGCGGGGGCGGCGGGGTCTTCGGGGCGGGCGCCCGGGAGGGCGTGGCGTCGCTGTGCGCCGTCGTGGCCACGGGCTCGACCGCCTTCGCACCGGGCCGTGGAGGTACGGGCAGGAGCCGCCTTCCGGTACGCGGGCACCGGGGCCTTGCGTCCCCTCGCAGACCACGGCGAGTTGTCAGGAGCGTGTGCCGGCGCGGGTGATCGGGCTCGCGGAGCGGGTGCTCCGCCTACCGTTGCGGGTCAGCGCCGGACTTGGACCGGACTTCCCCCAC
>NZ_BAAAMJ010000071.1:0-9311 GCF_039529215.1 Streptomyces sodiiphilus
CCCGCGCCGGCGCCCGCGGCGGGTGCCCGCCGGCCGGCCGGGGCGGGCCCAGCCGCAGAGAGGGGCCCATGGCCGAGCCTGAGCACAGGGGCACGACCGGCGCGTCCGGTGGATCCGAGCCCGCAGCGACCGAGGCGTCCGCCGGAGCGGCGGCGTCGATGCCCGACTGGGAGAAGAGGTTCCGGGCTCCCCGGGTGAGCCTGCCCCGGTGGGCGGAGGACGCCCCGGACCGATCGCTGTTCGTCTCCAACGTGAGCGGCACGTACGAGCTGTACGCGTGGGACCGGACCACGGACGAGCGCCGGCAGGCCACGGACCGGCCCAACGGCACCACGCACGGCACACTCAGCCGGGACGGCGAGTGGCTGTGGTGGTTCTCCGACACCGACGGCGACGAGTTCGGCGTGTGGATGCGCCAGCCCTTCGGGGGCGGCCCGGACGAACCGGCCGTGCCGGGCCTGGATCCGGCGTACTCGGCCGGTCTGGCGCTGGGCCGCGACGGCACCGCGGTCGTCGGCCGGATGACCGAGGAGGACGGCACCACGATGCACGTGCTGCGCCCCGGTGACGCGGCGCCCTCGGAGATCTACCGGCACCGGCAGTCCGCCGGAGTGGGCGATCTGTCCAAGGACGGGACACTGCTGGCCATCGAGCACACCGAGCACGGCGACGCGATGCATTCCGCGCTGCGGCTGCTGCGGCTGGACGGCACGGTCGTGGCCGAGCTCGACGACACCGAGGGCGGCACGAAGGAGCTGGGGCTGAGCGTCCTGGGCTTCTCTCCGGTCGCCGGCGACGGGCGGCTGCTGGTGGGGCACCAGCGGCACGGCCGCTGGGAGCCGATGATCTGGGATCCGCTGAGCGGACAGGTGCGGGAGCTGTCCTTCGGCCTGCCCGGGGACGTGGCCGCCGAGTGGTTCCCGGACGGCAGCGGCCTGCTGGTGGAGCACAGCCACCACGCGCGCAGCGAGCTGTGGCGGTACGTCCTGGACAGCGGCGAGCTGACCCGGGTGGAGACACCGGGCGGCACGGTGGCCGGGGCCACGGCCCGGCCGGACGGCACGGTGGAGTACCTGTGGTCGTCGGCCGCGGAGCCGCCGCGGGTGCTCTCGACGGCCGGCCGGACGGTGCTGGACCCGCCGGGCATGAAGGCACCGCGCTCGGTGCCGGTCACCGACGCCTGGGTGGAGGGGCCCGGGGGCCGGGTGCACGCCCTGGTGCAGAAGCCCGACGGCGAGGGGCCGTTCCCGACCGTCTTCGACATCCACGGCGGTCCGACCTGGCACGACAGCGACGAGTTCGCCGCCGGCCCCGCGGCCTGGGTGGACCACGGGTTCGCGGTGGTCCGGGTCAACTACCGGGGCTCGACCGGTTACGGCCGGGAGTGGACGGACGCGCTCAAGCACCGCATCGGGCTGATCGAGCTGGAGGACATCGCGGCGGTCCGGCAGTGGGCGGTGGACAGCGGGCTCGCCGACCCCGGGCGCCTGGTGCTGACCGGCGGCTCGTGGGGCGGCTATCTGACGCTGCTGGGCGTGGGCGCCCAGCCGGACGCGTGGGCGGTGGGCGTCGCGGTGGTGCCGGTGGCGGACTACGTCGCCGCGTACGAGGACGAGATGGAGGCCCTCAAGGCGATGGACCGCACCCTGCTGGGCGGCACGCCCCAGGAGGTGCCCGAGCGGTGGGCCGCGTCCTCCCCGATCACCTACGTGGACCGGGTGAAGGCGCCGGTATTCATCTCGGCGGGGGTGAACGACCCGCGCTGCCCGATCCGGCAGATCGAGAACTACGTGGAGCGGCTGCGGGAGCGCGGCGCGGTGCACGAGGTCTACCGCTACGACGCGGGGCACGGCTCGATGGTGGTGGAGGAGCGGATCAAGCAGGTCGCGATGGAGATCCGCTTCGCGCGGGCTCATCTGCCGGCGGCGGACCGCTGACGGACGCCTCCCCCGGCACGGACGCCTCCCCCGGTCCGGACGCCTCCTCCGGTTCGCCGGCCCGCCGCGGGGCGGGTGCGGCGGGCCGGGGGGCCGCCGCCGCCGGGGTGTCCTGGTCCGTCAGGCCCAGCGCGGCGTCCTGCTGGAGTTCGAGCTCGCGGCGGAACAGCCGGTACCACATGAAGACCACGAAGGCGGCGAAGACGAACCACTCGGCGGTGTAGCCGAGGTTCTGGAACGCCTTCATGTCAAGCCCGGTGTTGGAGGGCGCGACGGCCGGCACGGCCCGCATCGGCTCCGCCGCCTCCCGGAGCGTGATCCACGCGTCCTCGACGGGGTAGGGCAGCACGTTGATCAGGGAGGCGGCGCCGATCACGCCGAGCTGCCCGGACGGCAGTCCGGCGGGCGCGTTGACCGCCCTGGGCGACTCGGGTGCCTGCAGCGCACCGGTCACGGTGACCTGGCCGCCGGGCGGGGCCGGTGCCCGGTCCGGGTCGGGGGCGCCCGGCAGCCAGCCGCGCACCACCGGGACGGCGGGGGCGCCGTCGGCGGGCAGCAGCGGGGTGAGGACGTAGAAGCCGGTCTCGCCCTCCAGCGTCCGGCGCGGCACCAGGAGCTGGTGTCCGGGGTCGTAGGTGCCGGTGACAGCGGCCTGTTCGCCGACGGTGTCGGTGGTCGGCGGCAGCAGGCCGGCCAGCGGGACGGCCCGCGCGTCGGCGACGGTCTCGGCCTGCGCGCGCTGCTCGCGGTGGCTTTCGACCCGGTCCTCGAAGCGGCCCAGCTGCCAGGTGCCCATCACCAGGCAGAAGGGGATCGCCAGCGCGACGAAGACGTTGATGGCCCACCAGCGGGACGTCAGCAGGAACCGGTACACGCGTCCACGGTACTCGGCGTCTCGCGGCCGTCAGCCACCGGTCGGTGCGGCAGCCAGCACACCGGTGCGGTAGACGGTGCCCGCGCAGACCCCTTCCAGGACCAGCTGCGCGGCGCGCGGCTCGCCCGCCGCGGGCGTGTACCGCAGCATCGCCGCGTTCCCGGACGGCGCCTCCGGGCCCCCCGGGCCGGTGGTCCCGCCGGTGCCCGCCGAACCGCCCGCGCCACCGGAGTTCGCGGCGTTCCCGCCGGAGCTGCCGGCGTTGCCCGCCCCCTGGGCGGTGGCGCCGCCGTTGCCGTTGCCGGTGGTGCGGAAGAGCGATGCCTGGCCGATGCCGTCGAGGTCGTCGACCGGGTCGCCGGGGCCGCCCGGCGTGCTTCCGCCTCCCGCGCCGCCCTGACCGCCGGAGCCCTCCGAGCCTCCCGGGCCACTCGTGTCCCCGTCGTCCGGGGGCGCCGGGACGGGGGAGTGGACGGGGCACCCGCCCGGGCCCCCTTCGCTCGGTACCCAGGCGAACAGCACCTGGTAGGACTCGCCGGGCAGCAGGACCAGGTTGTCCTGGTACTGATCCGGGGTGGGCAGCCGGGTCGCCCGGTCGCCCTCGGCGCGGGTGACCACATGGAAATCCGCCGCGTCCGTGTCGCCGAGCGGCGTGACGGTGAGCTCGTCGGTTCCCTTGATGCGGCAGGGGTCCCCGGAGACGTTGGCCAGCCGGATCGTGCCGTGAATGCGGCCCTGCTCGTCGGCGGGACCGGCCTCCGCCCTCACGTCCCCCAGCTGGTCGCGGTCGCAGCGCGGGGAGCTGACGGCCAGGGCGTCCCGGTCCTCGGGGGTGATCTCGCCGGCCTCCGCGGTGGCGTCCGGCGAGGGTGTCCCGGCCGGGCCGGTTCCGGATGCGTCGGGGTCCTGCCGGCCGGCCTCGCCGCCCGAGGCGTGCGCCCCCGGCTCGCCGGTACCGCCGTCCGCGCCCCCGGTTCCGCCCTCCTCGCCGCCGGGCCTGCCCCCGATGACCGCGGACCCGCTCTCGTCCGTCATGCCGCGCTCGGTGGCGGCGTACTGCACCACCGGTGTGCCGACGGCGAACAGCGCGAAGGAGGCCGCGGTGCCCAGCACCAGCTGCCGTCGCCGCCGCCTGCGGGTCGGCACCGCGCGCTCCAGCCGGACCAGCGCGTCCCGCGAGGGTTCGAGGTCCCCCACGGCGTCGCGCAGCAGCCGGCGCAGCGCCTCCTCGTCACGGCCGCCGGGCCAGGCGCCGGCCGGGCCGGCCTCCTGACCGGCCGGCGCCCGCGCCTGGTCGGCGTCCGGGCGGCTCCTGACTTCCGGAGCCGGGGCATCCGCGCGCTCCGGCTGCTCCGTGCCCTGGCGGAGCCTGCCGGTCTCGGGATCGGTCATTGTGCGGCCTCCATGGCGACCCGCAGCGCCGCGATACCGCGCGAGCCGTACGCCTTCACCGAACCCGCCGATATACCGAGCGTGGAGGCGACCTCCGCCTCGGACATGTCGGCGAAGTAGCGCAGCACCAGCACCTCGCGCTGGCGGCGCTGCAGCCCTCGCATCGCCGTGATCAGCTCCGCCCGCTCCAGCTGCGCGTAGGCGCCTTCCTCGGCGCTCGCCGCGTCGGGCATCGGTTTGGACAGCAGCTTGAGGCCGAGGATGCGGCGGCGCAGCGTGGAGCGGGAGAGGTTGACCACGGTCTGGCGCAGGTAGGCGAGGGTCTTCTCGGGGTCGCGGACCCGGTTGCGGGCCGAGTGCACCCGGATGAACGCCTCCTGGACGACGTCCTCGCAGGAGGCGGTGTCGTCCAGCAGCAGGGCGGCGAGCCCGAGCAGGCCGCGGTAGTGCGCCCGGTAGGTCTCGGTGAGGAAATCGACGGTGGTTCCCTCAGCCATCGCGTCGCCCACGTTCTCGCTCTGCGCGCGGATGCGGGCGGGAGGCTGGGAGGCGGGCAGAGGAGAGATCACGGGACCGCCTCCGCCCCGGTGGGGCTTGGCCGGGGCGGTGCGTCGCGGGATCGCTGTCGGGAAATCCAAGACCTCTGCCACGCCTGTTGGACACACTCTCCCCCGCCAAGGTTGTACGGCGCGGGCGTGATTCTCGCCACTGAGCCGATCGCCCTCATGTGTGCCGACCTCGTCCCAATTCTCCCGGTATGGGCAGCGTCGCGTGCTCCGAACGGGGCACGAAAAGACGCTCCCCGCACCGCCATGGTTCCTGGAGCGGCGCGGGGAGTTAAATCGTCTCTCGGGGCTTTGGTCCGGATCAACCCTCTTGGCATACGAGTTGGTCACGACCGCTTCGCACGGCCTCCGGAAAACCTCTCAGCGGCCGGTACCTCCGTACACAACCGCCTCATCGCTGTCACTGTCGAGGCCGAACGCGGTGTGCACGGCCCGCACGGCGCCGTTGACGTCGTCCTCACGGGTGACGACCGAGATCCGGATCTCCGAGGTGGAGATCAGCTCGATGTTCACCCCGGCGTTGGACAGCGCTTCGAAGAAGGTGGCGGTGACACCCGGGTTCGTCTTCATCCCGGCGCCGACCAGGGAGATCTTCGCGATCTGGTCGTCGTAGCGCAGGGAGTCGAAGCCGATGGCGTCCCGGTGCTTCTCCAGCGCGGCGATGGCCTTGCGGCCGTCGGTCTTCGGCAGGGTGAAGGAGATGTCGGTCAGGCCGGTGGACGCGGCGGAGACATTCTGCACCACCATGTCGATGTTGATCTCGGCGTCGGCGATCACCCGGAAGATCGTCGCCGCCTCGCCCGGCTTGTCGGGCACGCCGACGATCGTGACCTTCGCTTCGGAGGTGTCATGGGCGACCCCCGAGATGATTGCCTGCTCCATCGCCTGGTCCCCTCGCGGTCGGTTGCTGACCCACGTGCCCGTCAGACCGGAGAACGACGAGCGGACGTGGATCGGAATGTCGTAACGGCGTGCGTACTCCACGCACCGGTGCAGCAGCACCTTGGAGCCGGAGCTGGCCAGCTCCAGCATGTCCTCGGCGGAGATCCAGTCGATCTTGCGGGCCTTCTTCACGACCCGGGGATCGGCGGTGAAGACGCCGTCGACATCCGTGTAGATCTCACAGACCTCGGCGCCCAGCGCCGCGGCCAGCGCCACCGCGGTGGTGTCGGAACCGCCGCGGCCGAGGGTGGTGATGTCCTTCTTGTCCTGGGAGACACCCTGGAAACCGGCGACGATGGCGATGTTGCCCTCGTCCACCGAGCTCTTGATGCGGCCCGGCGTGACATCGATGATGCGGGCCTTGTTGTGGACGGAGTCGGTGATGACACCGGCCTGGCTGCCCGTGAAGGACTGCGCCTCGTGGCCGAGGGCTTTGATCGCCATGGCCAGCAGCGCCATGGAGATCCGCTCGCCGGCGGTCAGCAGCATGTCGAACTCGCGGCCCGACGCGACCGGGGACACCTCCCCCGCGAGATCGATCAGCTCATCCGTCGTGTCACCCATCGCCGAAACCACCGCGACGACCTGATGGCCGTTCTTCTTGGCTTCGACGATCCGCTTGGCGACGCGCTTGATGCCCTCGGCATCGGCAACGGAGGAGCCACCGTACTTCTGTACGACAAGGCCCACGTGTGCTCGCTCCTCGTTCTCTCACTCCCGCCGCCCGTGCGGGGGCGGCGACCAGCTCAGTCTACCGAGCGGGCAAAAAGGCCCCACTCGCTCAGCGGTCACCCCTGCCCGGTGCGGCGGGCGGGCACACGGAAAAACCGGGCGAACGTAAGGGAGGTCACACCATGGCCCCCGGAAAGGGGGAAGCGCGGGGGCGCGGACTGCCCCCGCGCGCCATCAGGAGTCGGTGGGCTTCAGCCCCAGCGGCGCGGCTATCTCGGCCTCCATCACCTTGCCGGCCTGCCGTTCCAGGTCGATGTCCTCGGCGTCACTGTCGGTGTCCAGGCCATTCAGCTCCGCCAGCGGCGTGTCCAGCCGGACGTGCGCCACCAGGGACTGCAGGGCGCGCAGCGCCGCGCCGGCGGTGCTGCCCCAGTTGGAGAGGTAGGAGAACTGCCACCACCACAGCGCCTCGGTGATCCGGCCCTCGCGGTAGTGCGCCATGCCGTGCCGCAGGTCGCTGATGACGTCGGCCAGGTCGTCGGAGATACGGCAGGCCACCGGCGTGCTGCGCGGAACGTAGGGGTCGAAGACCTCGGAGTAGACGTCGACCGGCGCCAGCAGCTCGGCCAGCTGCTCGCGCAGCCCGTCCATGTCCGGCTCCGGGCCGGTGTCCGGCTCGTACCGCTCCTCGGGAACGATGTCCTCGTGCGCGCCCAGCCGACCGCCGGCCAGCAGCAGCTGCGACACCTCGAGCAGCAGATAGGGCACGGCGCTGTCCGGGTCGTCGCCCTTGGCGACCTCCGTGACGGCGACGACGAAACTCTCGATCTGGTCGGCGACCTGAACGGTGAAACTCTCCGGCCCGGGAGCGGCCGGACTGTCCGGCATCACTTCCGCCGGCATCACTTCAGACATCGGGCTCACGCCTCCCCTTGTTTCCCGGACGTGCGCCCCCGGCGGGGCCCTCGTCCTGCGTCCGCACCGGCCTCCTGCCCAGGAATCCGGCAGGCACCCCTCCCCCGGCGCACGGGTCCGTGTCACACATCAAGGAGCCGTCTCCCTTCGAAGGCCCGACCCAAGGTGACCTCGTCGGCGTACTCCAAGTCTCCCCCGACCGGCAGCCCGCTGGCCAGCCGGGTGACTTTCAGCCCCATCGAGCTCACCATCCGTGCCAGGTAGGTCGCGGTGGCCTCGCCCTCCAGATTGGGGTCGGTGGCCAGGATCAGCTCGGTGACATCGCCGTCCGCGAGCCGGGCCAGCAGCTCCCGGATGCGCAGGTCGTCCGGCCCCACACCCTCGATCGGGCTGATCGCGCCGCCCAGCACGTGATAGCGGCCCCGGAACTCCCGGGTGCGCTCGATCGCCACCACGTCCTTGGGCTCCTCGACCACGCAGATGACCGCCCGGTCGCGGCGCGGGTCCAGGCACACCCGGCACTGCTCCTGCTGCGCGATGTTGCCGCACACGGTGCAGAACCGGACCTTCGCCTTGACCTCGGTCAGCGCGTGCGCGAGGCGGCGGACATCGGTGGGCTCGGCCTGCAGGATGTGGAAGGCGATCCGCTGCGCGCTCTTGGGACCGACGCCCGGCAGCCTGCCCAGCTCGTCGATGAGGTCCTGGACCACGCCTTCGTACACGGCGAACGCCTTCCGTTGATGTGCTCGGCTTCGAGGCTAGTTGTCCGCCCTGCCGGGGGCCACCGGTGAGTGGGCCCCGGGCGGGGGGTTCCGCCGGAGGCGGGGGCGGGTCAGAACGGCAGCCCGGGCATGCCCCCGCCGCCCAGCCCCTGGGCCAGCGGCCCGAGCTTGGACTCCTGGAGCTCCCTGGCCGCGTTGTTCGCGTCCCGGACGGCGGCGACCACCAGGTCGGCCAGCGTCTCGGTGTCCTCCGGGTCCACGGCCTCCGGGTCGATCTCCAGGCCGGTCAGCTCCCCGGCACCGGTGACCGTGGCCTTCACCAGTCCGCCGCCCGCGGAACCCTCCACCGGCGTCCTGGCCAGCTCCTCCTGGGCCGCGGCGAGATCCTGCTGCATCTTCTGGGCCTGCTGCAGCAGCTGCTGCATGTCGGCTCCACCACCGGGAAACACGGCTACTCCTGGCTCGTCGACGACGTGGGACGTACCCCCCGAGCCTACGGGTTCCGGTGCCCGGGGCCCCTCACTCGTGGTGAAACTCCTCGATCAAGGTCGCGCCGAGCTCCCGCACGATCAGCTCGTGGCCGGACAGCGCGGTGTCGTCGAGGTCCGGGTCGTCCTCGGCGGGCACGTCCTCCTCGGCGGACACCCGCGGCGGTGCCTGCGGGCCGGGTGCCGGCTCGGGCGGGTGCGAAGGGGCCGGAGGACCGGGCCGCTGCTGCGGCGGGGACGGCGCGGTGCCGGCCGGGCCGCTCGGCGGGGCCGGGGGCCGGGGAGCGGGGGTGCCCCCTCCGCGCGGCGGGCCGGGCGCTCCTCCCCCGCCGCCCGGATCGGTGACGGCCTCGATCCGCCACTGCACGCCGAGCCGCTCGCCCAGAACCTGCCGCAGCACGTCCTCGCTGCCGCTGTTCACGAAGCTGTCCCGCGCGCCGGCGGTCGCGAAGCCGAGCTGGAGGGTGTTCCCCTCGAACCCGGTGATCCGGGCGTTCTGGCTGAGCAGAATCCAGCTGAAGCGCCGGCGGCCCTTGACCGCCTCCAGGATCTCCGGCCACATCTGCCGCACCGTGGAGGCGTCACCGCCACCGCCGCCCTGGGCGGGGGCAGCGGGGGCAGCGGGGGTCTGGACAGGGGCCACCGGGGGCCGCTGCGCCTGGGGGGCGGCCGGGGCCTGCGCCGGGGGATCCCCGCCCTGCTGCCCGGCCGCGGTGGGCCAGGCGCCCGCCGGCCGTCCGCCGGTGTCCGGAGCCTGCCCGCCGCCGGGGGCGGACTGCCCGGGCCGGGCCGCCGTGGGCCAG
>NZ_BAAAMJ010000072.1:0-3788 GCF_039529215.1 Streptomyces sodiiphilus
CACCACACCACCATCCCCACCTACCCCTTCAACCGGCAGCGCTACTGGATTCCGGAATCCACCGGAATCCCGGCGGGGGAGAACGAGACGAGAAAGGCCGAACACCATGGCTAGCGAGTACGGACTGAAGCGGCATTTCAACGAGGACGCCGCCCGCCTGCTGGGCGGAAAGATCCGTGACGTCTGCCCCGGCTTCGACGTCGAAGGATATGCCGCGGAGGTCGGGCAGCGCATTCCCGGCAAGGAACTGAAGGACCGCGTCCTGGTCCTGACGGAAGGACTGCGCAGCAGGCTTCCGGAGGACTACACCGAGGCGGTGGG
Organism: Streptomyces sodiiphilus; assembly: GCF_039529215.1. Taxonomy (NCBI): domain Bacteria; kingdom Bacillati; phylum Actinomycetota; class Actinomycetes; order Kitasatosporales; family Streptomycetaceae; genus Streptomyces; species Streptomyces sodiiphilus. The sequence goes on from NZ_BAAAMJ010000072.1 coordinate 322, forward strand.
GATTCTCGTCTCGATTCTGGGGGACGAACTCGCCGAAGGCGAAGGAATGTTCAACGTCAGCTGGTACCTCATGCCGGTCGCCCGGTTCGTCGAGGAATACGGCCTGGACTCCCCCGAGACCTCGCTCGACGCCCTGGCCGAGATCACCAGACGGCACACCGGCGAATACGCGATCCGCCCCTTCATCGAGCAGCACTACGAGATCACCATGAAGCGGATCACGGAGTGGGCCCACGACCCGAGCCACAACGTCCGCAGACTGGCGAGCGAGGGAACCCGCTCGCGTCTTCCGTGGGCGCGCGTCCTCACCCGCTTCGTGGAGGACCCCGGCCCGGTCCTGGAGATCCTCGAACCGCTGCGCAGCGATCCGTCGGAATACGTCCGCAAGTCCGTGGCCAACCACCTCAACGACATCTCCAAGGACCATCCGGAAACCGCACTGGCCACCGCCATGCGCTGGTCCGAGGAGAGCAGGACACCCGAGACCGCCTGGATCGTCCGGCACGGCCTGCGCACGCTGGTCAAGAAGGGCAACCAGCAGGCACTGGCGATCCTGGGCGCGACCGGTGGCGAGCACATCCGCGTCCCCCTGCTGCGGCTGACCCCCGCGTCGCTGACGCTCGGCGACACGCTCGCCATCCGCCTCGACGTCGAGAACACCGACAGCCGTGCGCACCGGGTCACGGTCGACTACGTGGTGCACCACGTCCGCAAGAACGGGCGCAGCATTCCCAAGGTCTTCAAGCTGATGTCCCTGGAACTGGCCGCCGGCGAACGCCGGCCGCTGGAGAAGTCGCACCCCATCCGGGAGGTCCAGACCCGCAAGTACTACCCGGGCGAGCACGCGGTCGACATCCAGGTGAACGGCCTGGTCGTCGCCTCCGGCAGATTCGACCTCCTCCTGTGACCCGGCTGCGGCACCACCTCGATGCGGCCGACCCGGTGGTGGGCGACCACCGGATCGGCGGGATGCCCGTCCTGCCGGCCGCGGCGCAGATCGACGCCCTCCTCACCGCCTGCGACTCGGCGCGTCCCGACCGCCAGTGGCTGCTGAGCCAGGTCTCCTTCCTCGCCCCTCTCACCGTGACCGGGGCCGGGGCCGAGGTCGTCACGACGGTGGACGGCGACGGTCAGTGCTCGGTCGGCTCGCGCCCCGCCGGTCACGACGGCGGCACGGGGGACGACTGGACCGTGCACAGCCGTGCCCGGGCCGTGTCACGTCCGCTGACACCCCCTCACTACCTCGACGTGGCGGAACTGCGGGCGAGCTGCGGCGACGGCGTGCCGCTGTCGGCGGTGACGCGGTGGAGGGAGAGCAGCGGAATCGACTACGGGCCGGCCTTCCGGGCGATCCGCACCGCCCACCGGGGACCGGACCGCATGCTCACCCTGCTGAGGGCCCCCCAGGAGCCGGCGGGACCGCACTTCGTGCCTCCCGCGCTGCTCGACAGCCTCTTCCAGTGCCTGGGGATGCTGGACGACGGGGCGGCCGGACCGTGTCTTCCCTGGGTGGTGGGACGCGTCGCCGCCCGCCGGCCGGTCTCGGGCTCCGTCCTGGCACTGGTGGAGCGGACCGTTCCGGCCGGGGGGGCGTCCGGCATCGCGCAGGGCCGGGCCACGGTCTGCAACCAGCAGGGAGAGGTCCTCCTCGAACTGGACCGGATCACCCTCAAGGGTCTCCCGCCGGGCGAGCCCGCCACCCGGCAGTCCGTCACGGTGGCCGTGTCCCCCGGACCGCCGGACCGTCCGGCGCCGGAAGACCGGCCCTCCACCACCTCCCCGGCCGGCCCGCCCGGCGGACAGATCAGCCGGACCGGCTGGCGGCCCGTCGTCCCCACGGCGGAGCCCACCCCGGAGCAGGGCGCCCTCCTTGTGGTGGCCCCGGAGGACGGCCCCGTGCCGGCCTGGGCGGAAACGGGCGGCCGGCCGGTGATCCGGCTCGCCATGGAAAAACTCCTCGACGAGGGCAACGGGGCGCTGCCGCAGGACACCACGGTGGGCGAAGTGGTCTGCCTCGTCCCCGAGGACCTGACGGGCCCCACGGCCGCCACCGCCTGCCTGCGAGGGCTCTTCTCACTGGTGCGGCACCTCGCCGCACATCCGCCGATGCCCTCGCTCACCCTGGTCACCGGCGCGGCCCACGACGTCACCGGTGAGGACACCGTCGATCCGCTCCACACAGCGGTGTGGGGGCTCGCCCGGACCCTGCGGACCGAGCATCCGAACACCCGCATCAGGCTGCTCGACATCGGCCGGAACAGTGACCAGGCACCGCCCGTGGCCGTCCGCTTCACCCAGCCCGAGCTGGCCCGGCGCGGGGACGGCTGGTACGAGCCCTGTCTCGACCCGGTCCCCGGCCCCCCGTCCCCGTCCCTTCCGGACGGCGGCCGCTACCTCATCACCGGCGGGATGGGCGGCATCGGCCTGCACGTGGCGGAGTTCCTCGCGGAGCGCGGCTGCGCGCACCTCACGCTCGTCGGCCGATCGGTCCCGCAGGACGGTGAGCTGCGGCAGCGTCTGGACCGGCTGGCGGGCTCCTGCGATCTGGCCGTGGTCCGCGCGGACGTGCGCACCCTCCCGGAGGCGCTGCGCGGGGCCGGGCGTTTCGACGGCGTCTTCCACGCCGCCGGGGTGCTGCGCGACGGCCTGGCCCGCTCGCTGAGCGGGGAGCGGATCGACGAGGTCTTCGCCCCCAAGATCGGCGGAGTGCACGCGCTGGACGAGGCGTTCACTCCGGAGACGCGGCCCGGCTTCGTCGCCCTCTTCTCGTCCGTCTCGGCCGTTCACGGGAACCTCGGCCAGAGTTCGTACGCGACGGCCAACGCCTACCTCGACGGGTACGCGGCGCGCCGGCGGTCCGAGGGCGAGGTCTGGTACAGCCTCGGCTGGGGTCTGTGGACCGTCGGCATGGGCCGGGACATCGTCAAAGGCGCCGCCGCCCGGGGGATTCCCGCGCTCTCCGCGGCCGAGGGCACCGCGCTGCTCGGCGCGGTCCTCGGGCTCCCGCCCGCCCACTACGTCCTCTCCGCCACCGCGACACCGAAGGGCGCTCAGATGACCGCTGTGACACCGGAGAGCCGGCTGTGGCCGGTGCTCTCGACCACTCTCCGCAGGATTCTCCAGGCCGGCGACGTGTCGCCCCAGGACAACCTGCTGGAGATGGGCCTGGACTCGATGATGGCGGTCGAGGTGGCTGCCGCACTCGCGTCCGAGGGACTGGATGTCGACGCCGCCGTGTTCTTCGAACATGCCGATGTCGGTGCCCTCCTCGCCCACCTGGAAAGCCTGCCGCGCGACATCTCCGGTGCGGCTCCCCTTTCCGGCGGGCAGGACGGCACCGCCCACCGGGCCACGGGGCACGCGGCGGACGCCTTCCGGATTCCCGCGCAGACACCCGGCCCCGCACCGGCCCACACCGTCCCCGCCTCCCGGCCGCCCGCGGCCGCCGCCCCCGTGTCCCCCCGCGG
>NZ_BAAAMJ010000072.1:3815-59522 GCF_039529215.1 Streptomyces sodiiphilus
CGGCGGGCGCGCCTTCGTCCCGGACTGGGACCGCTACCGCCAGGAGCCGGCACCGCCCGCGGAACGGGCCACCGCCGCGCACCCGGCACCGGCGCCGGCCGCGGCTCAGCGGCCGGCAGCAGGGCAGCGAGCGGTCCACCGGCCCGGTCCGGCCCGGTCCCCCGAGGCGCACCGCCCCGCCCCGCAGCCGGTCCCCGGGACGGCCGTGCCGGACGGCCGCGGCACTCCCGCGCCGTCCCTCGCCCCGGCGGGCCCCGCCGTCCCCCGGCGGACCCTGCCCGGCCGGCTGACGGACCTCCCGCACGGCACCTTTCTGGAACGCCGGATCGACGCCCTGTCGGCGGAGGACCGGGGCATTGTCGCCCGGAACGACTACTTCTACGAGCCGGTCATCGAGGAGGCCGACGGCTCGTGGATCACCTTCGACGGCAAGCGGTTCCTCAACTTCGCCTCCTACAGCTATCTCGGCCTGATCGGGCATCCCTACATCAACCACCACACGCACCAGGCCGTGGAGCGGCACGGCACCGGGGCCCACGGAGTCCGGCTGCTGGCGGGCACCCTCCACCTGCACCGGGAGCTGGAACTGGCGCTCGCGCGCTTCCTCGGCACCGAGGACGCGGTGGTCTTCTCCAGCGGCTACATGGCGAACGTGGCCACCGTCGGCGCGCTCGTGGGGCCGGACGACGTGATCATCGGAGATGTCTACAACCACGCCAGCATCCTGGACGGCTACCGGTTGTCCGGTGCCCGTGTCCTCACCTACGCGCACAACGACCTGGCCGATCTGGAACGGGCGCTGCGCAAGGCGGGGGACGCGGGGCGGCTGGTCGTCACCGACGCCGTCTTCAGCATGGACGGCGATGTCGCCGACCTGCCCGGCATCGTGGAACTCTGCGAGCGCTACGACGCCCCGCTGATGGTCGACGAGGCGCACAGTCTCGGCGTGCTGGGAGCCACCGGCCGCGGCATCACCGAGCACTTCGGCATCGACCCCGCACGGGTGCCGGTGAAGATGGGCACCCTGTCCAAGACGGTCCCCAGCGCGGGCGGTTACGTGGCCGGGTCGAGCGATCTGGTGTTCGCGCTGAAGAACAACGCGCGCGGCTGGATGTTCTCGGCAGCCGCGACACCCGCCCAGGTGGCGGCGGCCAAGGCGGCGGTCGAGGTGATGGAGGCGGCACCGGCACTCGCCGGGGAACTGCGTGCGAAGACCGACCGCTACCGCGGCCGGCTGCGCTCGCTCGGCTTCGACACGCTGGCCAGCGAGACCCCGGTCGTGCCGATCGTGTGCGCGAGCGCCGAGCAGGCCCAGGCCATGGCCCGCCTGTGCCAGAACGACGGCCTGTTCGTCCAGCCCATCGTGTACCCGGCCGTGCCCCGTGCCCTGCCCCGGCTGCGGACGATCATCAACCTCAGCCACTCCGACCACGACCTCGACGAGGCCGTCACCACCTTGGAGCGGGCGGGCCGCCGCGTGGGGCTCATCGCCTGAGCCCGGGCCCCACCACCCGGTCCCCTGTCACCACCCCACCAGCTGATCGAACGGAAGGAACAACCGTGAGCGAGATCGACAACGAGGCGTTCTTCGGGGCCGTGCTGAAGGCTCTGGCCTGCACGCGCAACCACAACCCCGACCCCGCCGAGCACGCGTCCGGGGTGCGGGCCCCCGCCGCGAGCATCCGGGAGCTGGAGAAGGAGTCCGGCGGGCGGCCGCTCACCCGCGCCGAGGCCGAACAGGTCCTGGCCTGGCTCGAGTCGACGTTCCACGCCAAGCGCACTCCGGAGGAGGAACGGCGTCACTACCTGACCCGGATCGCCGAGGTCTCGGGCCTGCCCGTGGTGCCGGCGGCCGTCTCCGGCTGACCGCCGGCACCGCCCGCCCCTCCGCTCCCCACCCCGACCACCGACGAGGATCTGAGATCGCATGCCGAACCCCGCCTGGTACAGCCATGAGATCTGTTTCTGGCACGACCCCGGCCCCGGGTCCGGTTACGTGCCGGTCGGGCCGGGCGTGGAGCCCCTGCGGCAGTTCGCCGTGGACCCGGACCTGCGCAGGGCGGAGGGGCTGGTCCGGGCCTCCGGTGTGCTGGACCACTTCACCGAGGTCACCCCGGAGCCGGCCACGGACGAGGACCTGCTGCTGGTGCACAGCGCCGACCACATCGGCCGCATCGAGGCGGCATCGGCTCAGGGTGCCGGGGACGCCGGAGTGTACGCGCACGTCAACTATCACAGCGCGCAGGCGGCCAGACTGGCTGTCGGCGCCTGCGTCCAGTCGGCTCTCGCCGTGCTGGACGGCCGGTTCGACCGCGCCTACTGCCTCGTGCGGCCGCCCGGGCACCACGCCGAACCGGACCGGGCGATGGCACTGTGCCTCTACAACAACGTCGCCGTCGCCGCACGCGCGGCACAGCGGCACGGGGCACGCCGCGTCATGGTGCTGGACTGGGACGTCCACCACGGCAACGGCATCCAGAAGGCCTTCTACGAGGACCCCAACGTGCTGTACGTGTCGGTCCATCAGGAAGGCCTGTTCCCGCCGGCGTCCGGACTCGTCACCGAGACGGGCTCCGGTGACGGCGCGGGGACCACGCTCAACGTGCCGCTGCCCGCCGGGTCCGGGCACGACGCCTATCTGGCGGCAATGGCCCGGCTCGTGCAGCCGGCCGCCCGTGCCTTCGGCCCGGAGCTGATCCTGGTCGCGGCCGGCGTCGACGCGGGCGGGCACGACCCCATGGGCCGCATGATGTGCACCAGCCGCACCTTCCACGCCATGACGACGATGATGTGCCGCACCGCGGAGGAGCTGACCGGGGGCAGGATCGTCTTCGCCCACGAGGGCGGCTACTCGGCGTGGTACCAGCCGATGCTCGTGCTCGGAACAGCTGCCGCCGTCGCCGGCCTTCCCGAACCCCGGGATCCCTTCCTCCATTCCCTGGAGCACCTCCCGGGGCAGCGCATCAGACCGCACCAGAGCCGTGTGATCGAGCACCTGGAGTCGCACCATCCACTACTGACACGGGGGAGACAGGCATGACGACCAACTGGCTGATGACCATGCGGACCGGACGGCCGCCGGAGGGGGACGAACGCTTCCGCCGGTCCCGGGCCCGCCCTCGCTTCCGGGTGATCGCGCTGCCGCACGCCGGTGGCTGGCCCTCGGCGTTCCAGCCCTGGCAGCCCGGGCTGCCCGACGACGTGGAGCTGCTCGTCGGACAGCTTCCGGGCAGGGGCCCGCGCATCGGTGAGCCACCGCTGCGCAGGGTCGAACCCCTGGTGGAAGGGCTGAGCCGCGCGGTCGCCGAGCTCGAGCCGATGCCCTACGCGGTCATCGGGCACAGCTTCGGCAGTGTGCTGGGCTACGAACTCACCAAGGCGATGGAGCACAAGGGGCTGCCACCGCGTCTGCTGGCTGTCTCGGCCCGGCAGCCGCCGTGCTTCCCCAGCGAGCCGCCGTTCGCCCACCTGCGCACCGACGACGAACTCCTCGCCCATCTGGTGGACATCGGTGGCGTGTCCGCGGATCTCCTCCGCAGACCCGCTCTGATGGGCCCCTCCCTGGCGGCGATCCGCGCCGACCTGGAGGCCATGGAAACCTACCGGCGGCCCCTGTCGGGGACCGCCGTCCCGATCCTGTCGCTCGGGGCGGTGGACGATCCCGTCGTCATCGCCGAGCGGCTGCACCTGTGGTCGCTGGAGACGACCGGCTCCTTCACCCGTCTGATGTTCACCGGCGGCCACTTCTACCTCTACTCCCCGGACAGCGCCGCGGTGATCATCCGGCATCTCGTGTCCGGACTCACCGGCGGCTCCCCGCCGCCCGCGCCGCCCTCCCCCGCCGACGGACCGCCGGGGCACGTCTCCCCGGCGGCAGTCGGCCACGTTCCCGAAAGGACTCTCTCTTGAGCACCGTCAACGCATCCCGCCACCGGGCCGGACCACGCGAGTGGCTCGGCCTGGCCGTGCTCGCACTGCCCACGCTGCTGCTCTCCATCGACGTCAGCGTGCTCCACCTGGCGGTGCCGCACATCAGCGGGAGCCTGGACGCCAGTGCGTCACAGATGCTGTGGATCATCGACATCTACGGCTTCATGATCGCCGGTTTCCTGGTGACCATGGGAACGCTCGGCGACCGGATAGGCCGCCGCAGGCTGCTCATCATCGGCGCCGCCGCCTTCGGCATCGCCTCGGTGGCCGCGGCCTACGCGACCAGCCCGGCACTCCTGATCGCTGCCCGGGCCGCGCTCGGTGTCGCCGGGGCCACCCTGATGCCTTCCACTCTCGCGCTGATCACCAACATGTTCCGCGACGCCAAGGAGCGCGGGCTGGCCATCGCCGTCTGGGTCACCATGTTCTCCGTCGGCATCGCGCTCGGCCCGGTGGTCGGCGGAGCCATGCTGGAACTGTTCTGGTGGGGATCGGTCTTCCTGCTCGGCGTGCCGATCATGGCAATGCTGCTGGTGACCGCGCCCTGGCTGCTGCCGGAGTACCGCGACCCCGAGGCCGGCCGGCTGGACCTCACCAGCGTGGCCCTGTCCCTGTCCGCCATCCTGCCGGTCGTCTACGGGCTGAAGGAACTGGCCAAGGAGGGCTTCTCCCCGGCCGCCGGGGCGGCGATCGCCGTGGGCCTGGTCGTCGGCGTGCTGTTCGTGCGCAGACAGCGGGAACTGACCGCTCCCCTGCTGGACCTGAAGCTGTTCCGCGACCCGGTCTTCGCCACCGCTCTGCTGACACTGCTGCTGAGCATGCTCGTCGCGGGCGGCACCTACCTCTTCGTCACCCAGTACCTGCAGCTCGTCGAGGGGCTTTCGCCGATGACCGCCGGGCTGTGGCTGCTGCCCGCGGCCTTCGCCCTGATCGTGACCTCCATGCTCGCCCCGGTGGCCGCCGCCCGCTACCGTCCGGCCCACGTGGTGGCCGCCGGGCTCGCCGTGTCGGCCGTGGGGCACCTGATGCTGAGCCTGGTCGGACCGTCGTCCGGGCTCTCCCAACTGGTGATCGGGTTCCTGCTGGTGTACGCCGGGGGCGGACCGCTGATCGCGCTCGGCACGGCGATCGTCATCGGCTCGGCACCGCCGGAACAGGCCGGCTCCGCTTCCGCGGTCTCGGAGACCAGCACCGAGCTCGGGATGGCGCTGGGTGTCGCCCTGCTCGGCAGCCTCGGCACGGCGCTGTACCGCAGTCAGGTGGAGGTACCCGCTCAGGTTCCGGCGGCTGCCTCCGGCATCGCGGAGCAGTCCCTGCCGGGAGCGTCCGCGGTGGCCCAGGACCTGCCCGCCCCGGTCGGCGAGACACTGCTGGTCAGCGCCCGCGAGGCCTTCACCAGCGGCCTCAACGCCGTCGCCGTGGTGGGCACCGTGCTCGCCCTGGCCAGCGCGGTGCTCGTGGCGGTGGTGATCCGGACGCCGCCTTCCGGAAGCACGGAAGGCGCCGATGAGGCCCCCGCGGAGGGGTCCGGCGGAGCGGCCCCCGGTGAGGACGTGCCGGCGGCCCTCTGACCCCGCTCGGCGGGGCACGTCCGGAGCCGGTCCACCGGCCGCGGCCCGGACGTGCCCCGTCCGCTGCTATGGAGCGCCGCCCGTGTAGGCGTCGGCGAAGCCGGCGGACGGTTCGATCGGCGTGATGACGTCGACGAGCACCCCGTCGGGGTCGGCGACGATGAAGTGCCGCTGCCCGAAGTCCTCACTGCGCAGCGGCAGCACCGGGGTGAGCCCTTCCCCGTCGACCAGCCGGCGGTGCTCCGCGTCGACGTCGGCCACCTCGAGATTGAGCAGCAGACCCTGGGCCGGCCGGCGGTACCCCTCGGGCATCGTCGGATGGGTGGCGTCCAGCAGGGCGAGTTCGTAGTGCGGCGGCTCGGGCCGGCGCAGACTCACGTACCAGTCCGACTCGAAGGTCTTCTCGAAGCCGAAGAGGTTCGTGTAGAAGTCCATGGACTCGGCGAGATGCTCGCTGCAGATCACCGGATAGAAGCTGGTCAGATTCGAGGAGTTCATCTCAGTTCACCGTTCCCCTGCCACTGGTCAGTGGAATCCGGACGACGGCATCCGGATTGCACGATTATCCGCCGTCATGCCCCGGCCTGCCCGGCGGGCCGAGGTCCATCCCGCCCCCGGAGGGGCACCTCTCCGGCCCCGGCCCCGGTGAGGACACAACGGCCCCACCGCGCCACCTCCCCCACGAGACACGGTGACAGAGTATGCGCCCACAGTGACACGCTCCTCATAGCGCCGGAACATCCCCCGGACGAGTGATTTCGCGGCGCGGCACCGGACCCTCGGCAGCCCCGATGGACGAGCCGGGCCCGGGCCGCACCGGACGGCCGGGGGTGCGCACCCACACACAAAGGGACATTACTTCGCCTATCGGACGTTTTGGCGCAATGGGCCCGGGCACCTGGACCGGGAGGTGATGACAGATGCCTGATTCCGGCAGCAAGGAACACGAGACGGGGGAGACCGCCGAGAGCGGCACCGTGCCGCACGGCGGGACAACGGGAACCCGGACCGGACCGCCCGGCGGCCTCGCACCCGGCGACCACGGCCGGCGGTCTCCCGGGCCGGAGAGTTTCTGGGGGTCGGCGAGCGGGCGCACGGGGCAGCTCCCCGAGACGGACTGACCCTCGGCGGGCGAGAAGGCGGGACGCCATGACCGACAGGCACCAGGAGAACCGGAACCGCACACCGCGCGGCGGCACGCGGGAGGACCGGGCGACCGTGCGGGCACTGCTCGACCGGCACGGCAGGACGTACGCGGCGGACGCGGGCATCAGGCTGCGGAACACCCCCCAGCCCCTCTACCAGCTTCTGGTGCTCTCCACGCTGCTGTCCGCGCGCATCCGGGCCGACGTCGCGGTGGCAGCCGCCAGAGCCCTCTTCGCGGCCGGGCTGCGCAGTCCTCGCCGGATGGCGGAGTCGGACTGGCAGCAGCGGGTGGACGCGCTGGGGGAAGGCGGCTACCGCCGGTACGACGAACGGACGGCGACCATGCTGGGCCGGGGCGCCGGACTCGTTCTGGAGAACCACGGCGGTGATCTGCGCCGGCTCCGGGAGGACCCCGACCCCGCGAAGCGGCTGCGGGAGATCCCGGGCATCGGGCCCACCGGCGCGGACATCTTCCTGCGCGAGGTGCAGGGCATCTGGCCCGAGCACGCGCCCTTCATCGACCGCAAGGCCCAGGACGGTGCGGAGCGGCTGTCGCTGCCCACCGCCCCGCGATCGCTGCGGCGGCCGGTGGGCAGGGACGAGCAACTGCCCGGACTGGCGGCGGGACTGGTCCGCGTCGCACTGGACAGGCGGACCGCCGAGGACGTGCGCGAGGCCGCCGCGGCCTGAGTGCTGCCCGGGCACAGATACCAGGAAGAAAGGCAGGGAGCCCTGATGGCCGACATCGAGGCGCCGGAGCTGGAAAGACTCTGGGACGAATTCCACCGCATCGTGAACATGACGTCGCACGAGCTGGGCGCCTGGCTGCGGATCAGCAGCGCCGGCGAACGGACCGAGGCGCTGCCCGACCGCTCGGGCAGCGAGCAGGGCCGGCACGTGCTCGCCGTCCTGCAGAAACGACGCGTCGACCTCACCGACGACGACATCCGCCTGATGGAGGAGGTCGTCGGGACGGTGCGCACCGAACTGGAGGAGGGCCCGGACGGCGCGCCGGAGGCCGACTGGCGGCACCGGCTGATGAGCCTGGGGCACGATCCGCTGCGCTCGGGCTGACGCCTTCACTCCTGCTCTCCCCTCCTCCACCGCGGCGCCCGCGGCCCACTCTCCGGGCCGCGGGGGCCGCCGGGTGTTGACGTGGAGCGCCATGGCGACGATGCTAAGCAAGCGCTCAGTCGTCGATGTGAGAGGGGATGCGTCTCCATGGGAACGGATACCGCGGCCGGTCCGCAGGAGGTGACCCGGCGGGTGCGCGCGCTGCTGGACACCCACGACCCGGCCACCACCGACCGGCTCGACTTCCTCAGGGCCCGCTTCGACGCCGGTCTGGCCTGGGTCCACTTCCCCGTGGGGCTCGGCGGCCTGGGAGTCCCACGCGGCCTGCAGGCCGTGGCCGACCGGGAGCTGGCTGCCGCGGGGGCACCGGACAACGACCCGCGCCGGATCGGCATCGGGCTGGGCATGGCCGCCCCGACGATCCTCCGCTACGGCACCGACGAGCAGAAGAAGCGCTTCCTGCGGCCGCTGTGGACCGGCGAGGAGGTCTGGTGCCAGCTGTTCAGCGAGCCGGGCGCCGGTTCGGACCTGGCCTCCCTGGCGACGCGCGCCGTCCGGGACGGGGACCACTGGGTCGTGGACGGCCAGAAGGTGTGGACTTCCGGAGCCCATCACGCGCGCTGGGCGATTCTGATCGCCCGCACCGACCCGGGCGTCCCCAAGCATCGCGGCATCACCTACTTCGCCTGTGACATGACCGACCCCGGCATCGAGGTCCGGCCGCTGCGGCAGATCACCGGTGAGGCGGAGTTCAACGAGGTCTTCCTCACCGGTGTCCGGATCCCCGACGCCGACCGGATCGGTGCCGTGGGCGAAGGCTGGGAGGTGGCGCGCACCACGCTGAACAACGAGCGCGTGGCCATCGGCAGCGGCCGCCGGGAGCTCGAGGACGGCATGATCGGCAAGGTCGCCCGCACCTGGCGCGACCGCCCCGAGCTGCGCACCCACGACCTCCACCAGCGGCTGCTGGCCGGCTGGGTCTCCTCCGAGGTCACCCGGCTGACCGGGGAACGGCTGGCCCAGCAGCTGGCCGCCGGTCAGCCCGGCCCGGAGGGCGCCGGCATGAAGCTGGCCTTCGCCCGCCTGGCCCAGGAGCTCAGCGGCCTGGAGCTGGAGCTGCTGGCCGATGACGGCCTCACCTACGAGGACTGGACGATGGTCCGCCCCGAGGCGGTCAACTTCACCGGCCGGGACGCCGGCTACCGCTACCTGCGGGCGAAGGGCAACTCCATCGAGGGCGGCACGTCCGAGATCCTCCGCTCGGTCATCGCCGAACGCGTGCTGGGGCTGCCCCGCGAACCGAGCAACGACAAGGACCTGCCGTGGAAGGAACTGCCCCGATGACCGAGAGCACCACCGCCGGGTCCGCACAGCACACCGCCGCGACGCCCGCAGCACCCGACCTGCTGTACTCGGAGATCGAGGAGGAGCTGCGCGCCAGCGTCCGTTCGCTGCTGGCCGACCGCTGTCCGCCGGAGGCCGTCCTGGGCCGCTGCGAAGGCCCCGAGCCCTACGACCCCGCACTGTGGCAGTCGCTGGCCGCCGACATGGGGACCGCCGGCCTGCACGTTCCCGAGGAGCTGGGTGGCGCCGGGGCCTCGCCGCGCGAGGTCGCCGTCGTCCTGGAGGAACTGGGCCGCTCCGCCGCGCCCACTCCCTACCTCGGTCACACCGTGCTGGCCTGCACGGCGCTGACGGCCGCCGGCACCCCGGAGGCGCACGAGCTGCTCTCCGGCCTGGCCTCCGGGAGCCGCCGGGGCACCCTGGCGCTCCCCTTGTCGACCGCGCCCGGCGGACAGCTCGCGGCGCCGGCCCGGACCGACGGCGCGGGCCGCCTCACCGGGCGGATCCCCGCGGTGGCCGATGCCACCGGTTTCGCGGGGGACGACATCCTGCTGGTGCCGGTGAACGGACCGCGGGGCATGGAGCTGTACGCGGTGGAGGCCGGTGCCGCGGGGACGAGCGTGACACCCCGGGTCTCACTGGACCTCACCCGCCCGATCGCCGACATCGCTCTGGAGGGTGCGGCCGCCCGCCTGCTCGCCGGGCCGGACCGGGCGGAGGAGGCCGTCGGCCAAGCGCTGCTGACCGGCGCCGGACTGCTGGCCTCCGAACAGCTCGGCATCGCCGAGTGGTGTCTGGACAGCACGGTCTCCTACCTCCGCGAACGGCGTCAGTTCGGCCGGACGGTGGGCTCCTTCCAGGCACTCAAGCACCGGCTCGCCGAGCTGTGGCTCGCGGTGGCCGGGGCCAGGGCCGCGGCCCGCAACGCGGCGGACGCCCTGGCCTCCGGGCGTCCCGACGCCGCCGTCGCGGTAGCGGTCGCTCAGGCGCACTGCGGCGACACGGCCGTGCTCGCCGCCGAGGAGTGCGTCCAGCTGCACGGCGGCATCGGAATGACCTGGGAGCTGCCCGCGCACCTGTACCTGAAGCGGGCCAAGGCCGACCAGATCGCCCTGGGCTCCCCGGGGCGGCACCGGGAGGCCCTGGCCGGCCTGGTCAGCCTCCCGGCTCCCGGCGCCTGACCCCGGCGGCGGCCACCGGCCGCCACCAGTGGTCGACCGGTGCCTCCTTCGCGGGCTCGAACGGCTCACCCGGCCGCGGGACGGCAACCGTCACGTCCAGCGGCCGGGCGCCGTTCACCGTGCGTTCGACCGGCTCGTCCCAGGAGTGCAGAGCCAGGTTGAAGGTGCCCCAGTGGATGGGCAGGAGCACTCCTCGGGGATGACCGCCGGAGAGATCGCGGTGCGCCCGCAGTCCCTCCTCCGGGGTCATGTGGACATCGGGCCAGAACTCGCTGTAGGCACCGACCTGCATCATCGTGGCGTCGAACGGTCCGTGCTCGGCGCCGATCCGCGCGAAGCCGGGGAAGTAGCCGGTGTCGCCGCTGTGGAACACCCGGTGCCCGGAGCCGGCCACCACCCATGAGGCCCACAGCGTCACGCCGTGGTTGCGCACCCCTCGGCCGCAGAAGTGCCGGCCGGGGGTGGCCGTCAGGGTGAGGCCGCCCACCTGCGCCGACTCGTGCCAGTCCAGTTCGGCGATGCGTTCCCCCGGCACCCCCCAGTGCTCCAGATGGGCGCCCACCCCCAGCGGGACCGCGAAGACCGCCCGGGTGGCCAGCAGGGCCCGGACGGTGAACATGTCCAGATGGTCGTAGTGGTCGTGGGAGATCACCACGGCGTCCAGCGGTCCGATCCGGTCCAGCGCGAGAGGCACCGGGTGCAGGCGGCGCGGTCCGACGAAGCCGAAGGGCGAGCAGCGCTCGCCCCAGACGGGGTCGAACAGCACCCGGTGCCCGTCGATCTCGGCCAGCACGGTGGCGTGGCCCAGCCAGGTCAGCCTCAGGCCGGTGCCGGGCGCTGCGGCCGGAGCGCCGGGAGCCGGACGGTACAGCGGCACCGGGGCGGCGGGGCGGCGGTGCCCGCGCCCGGCGCCGAACAGCACCTCCCGCAGCAGGGCGCCTCCCGTGCCCGGCAGCAGCGTCCGGGTGGGGAGCTCGTTGCGGAAGATGCCGTCGGCGAACTGCGGTGACGCCTGGACGCGTGCCAGCCGCTCCCCCGCGGGTCTGCTCCCGAAGGAGGCAGGGCACAGCGACCGGGCCGCGGACCGGGGCAGCGAGACGAGCCGGGAGCGCAGCGGGCGCCCGGGTGACGCGGAGGGGTGGACGAACACGGAACCTCCAGGGGTGCCCTGTCGATCTTACGAGGCGCAGCCGCGCCCGGCCGCCGGGAAGCCGGTACCCCCACCCGGCTGCCGTACGCCGTGGCGCCGTTCCGGTACGGGGCCCGGCTGCGGGCCCGGGACGTCTCAGCCCTTGACGCAGACGACCTGCCGGAGCCTGGCCACGACCTCCACCAGGTCCCGCTGCTGATCGATCACCTGCTCGATGGGCTTGTAGGCGGCGGGGATCTCGTCGACCACCCCGGCGTCCTTGCGGCACTCCACTCCGCGGGTCTGGTCGGCGAGGTCCTGTGCGGTGTACCGCTTCTTGGCCGCGCTGCGGCTCATGCGGCGGCCCGCACCGTGCGAGGCCGACTGGTAGGAGGCCGGGTTGCCCAGGCCCCTGACGATGTAGGAGCCGGTTCCCATCGACCCGGGGATGATGCCGTACTCCCCGCTGCCCGCGCGGATCGCCCCCTTGCGGGTCACCAGCAGGTCCATGCCGTCGTACCGCTCCTCGGCGACGTAGTTGTGGTGGCAGGAGATCACCTCGCCGAAGACCGGTGCCGCCTTGCGGAACTCCTTGCGCACCACGTCCTGGAGCAGGGCCATCATCACGGCCCGGTTGGCGCGCGCGTACTCCTGGGCCCAGAAGAGGTCGTGCCGGTAGGCCTCCATCCGGGGGGTGCCGGCCACGAACACCGCCAGGTCCCGGTCGACCAGTCCCCGGTTGTGGGGGAGAGTCCTGGCCACACCGATGTGATGCTCGGCGAGCTCCTTGCCGATGTTGCGGGAACCGGAGTGCAGCATCAGCCACACCGCGCCCTCGGTGTCCGTGCACACTTCCACGAAGTGGTTGCCCCCGCCCAGCGAGCCCATCTGGCGCCGGGCACGGTCGCGGCGGAACGACACGGCCTCGGCGACCCGGCCGAAGCGGCTCCAGAAGCCGTCCCACCCCGCGGTCGGCAGGCCGTGCAGCCGGGCCGGGTCGACCGGCTCGTCGTGCATGGCCCGGCCGACCGGGATGGCGGCCTCGATCCGTGAGCGCAGCCGCGAGAGATCGCCGGGCAGGTCGTTCTCGGTGAGCGAGGTGCGCACCGCGGACATTCCGCAGCCGATGTCCACACCGACCGCGGCCGGGCACACCGCTCCTTCCATGGCGATCACCGATCCGACCGTGGCGCCCTTGCCGTAGTGCACATCGGGCATGACGGCAAGACCGCGGATCCACGGCAGGGTCGCGGTGTTGTGCAGCTGCCGCAGGGACGCGGTGTCCACCGTGGCCGGATCGGCCCACATCCGGATCGGCACCCGTGCGGCGGGCAGTTCGGTGTATCCCATGGTTTCCGGCTCCCCCGGTGCGGTGATCGGCCACGCCATTGTCCGCGGCGGCAGGGGGGCGGGGGCAACCGCATTTCCTGCGGGGACGCACCGGCCCGGCCACGGGCGTCCGGGGAGCCTCCCCGAAGTCCGGCGATCGGGCGACAACAGGGCTCTACGGCCCGTAATCTGACGGTGCGACTTCTGTCACCCGGGACGGGGAGGACCCCCCACATGGCCGCACGTGGACGCCACCGCCGCTACAAGCCGAGCCCTGTTTCCAGGGCTTCGCTGACCGTGACCGCCGGCGGAGCCGGGCTTGCGCTGCCGCTGATCAGCGCCGCTCCCGCGAACGCGGCCCCCGTCGAGACCTGGGACAAGGTCGCCGAGTGCGAGAGCAACGGCACCTGGGACATCAACACGGGCAACGGCTACTTCGGCGGCCTCCAGTTCAAGCAGAGCACCTGGGAGGAGTTCGGCGGCACGGCCTATGCCGCGCGAGCCGACCAGGCCTCGAAGGACCAGCAGATCGCCGTTGCCGAGCAGGTCCTGGAGGGACAGGGCCCGCGGGCCTGGCCCACCTGCTCGCAGCGGGCCGGGCTGGTCCGCGGCGGTGAGGCACCGGACGTCTCCCCGCAGGGCACCCGGGCGGAGCCGGCCGCCGCTCAGGAGGGCAAGGACGGCGCGGCTCCCTCCTACGAGGTGGTCCGCGGGGACACCCTGTCGGGCATCGCGCAGTCGCACGGGGTGCGCGGCGGCTGGCAGTCGCTGTACGAGCTGAACCGGCAGACCGTGGGCTCCGATCCGGATCTCATCATCCCCGGTCAGCGGCTGGCACTGGAGTCCGGGAGCCCAACCGCCCGGACACCGGCCCCGCAGAAGAGCGCCGGCAAGCCGGAGAAGGCCCGGCAGAAGGCGCAGGAGAAGACCGAGAAGGCCCAGCAGAAACAGCAGGCGGAACAGAAGCAGGCCGAGAAGAAGAAGAAGAAGGAGGAGTCCGGCGCCCGGCAGGCTGCCGCCCCCGCCTATGTCTCTCCGGTGAGCGGTGGAACGGGCACGGCGTACCGGACCACCGGCAGTTCCTGGTCCTCCGGCTATCACACGGGGGTCGACTTCCCCGTCCCCACCGGCACCGCGGTGAAGTCCGTCACCGCGGGCCAGGTGGTGTCCGCGGGCTGGGCGGACTCCTTCGGCTACGAGGTGATCGTCCGGCACCCCGACGGCAGGTACACGCAGTACGCGCACCTGTCAGCGATCTCCGTCTCCGCCGGCCAGCCGGTCGCCGGCGGGCAGCAGGTGGGGCGCGTGGGGTCCACGGGCAACTCGACCGGCCCCCATCTGCACTTCGAGGTGCGCACCGGCCCGGGCTTCGGGAGCGACATCGACCCACTGGCGTATCTCCGGCAGAACGGCGTGACGCTCTGAGGGATTGGCCGATCCGCACGGGGAACCGGCAGGTGCGCGCGAAACACAGTGAGTCAGCCCGGCTCCCCAGCGTGAGATGGATCGTCAACAAGGCTCCCTCGACGCCCCTGTGAGCCTTTCCCGCGGCACATGCGCCCGGCCCGGACCGGCGGCACCAAGGCCGGACCGATCAGTCTCGGCCATGCTGAATTCGGACAGAGATGCCAATACCCGCCCCGAAGGGGGACGGTGATCTTCCGTTTTCTTCCCACCACCAGTCGGGTGTCAGTACTCTCAGATACCAATTCGCGCATATGCAGGAGACGTTGATGGAACGACCCGCCTGGGCACCGCACGGTATCGACCTGTCCGTACCAAGCGTTTCGCGTATGTACGACTACTACCTCGGGGGCTCGCACAACTTCGAGGTGGACAGGGCGGCGGCCCGCCAGGCCATTGCCGCGTTCCCCGGACTGCCCAAGATCATGCAGACCAACCGGGCCTTCATGCGCCGCGCCGTGCGGTTCGCCCTCGGCGAGGGCGTGACCCAGTTCCTGGACATCGGGTCGGGCATTCCCACCTTCGGCAATGTGCACGAGGTCGCCCAGGCGGCGAGCGACGAGGCCCGCGTGGTGTACGTCGACAACGACCCGGTGGCCGTCGCGCACAGCCGTGCGGTTCTCGAGGGTGACGAGCGCACAGCCGTTCTGGCGGCCGACTTCCGCAGCCCCAGGCAGATCGTGGAGGCACCCGAGACCCGGGGGCTCCTCGACTTCGACCGGCCGGTGGCACTGCTGCTGGTGGCTCTCCTGCACTTCATCGAGGACAAGGACGACCCGTGGGGCAGCCTGGCCGTCCTGCGGGACGCCCTCCCCGCCGGCAGCCTGCTGGTGATCAATCACGCCTCCGTGGACGGCGGGACCGTACCGGCCGAGCGCGGCGAGAACGTCTCCAGCGTCTACCGGAACGCCGGTTCGAACCTCATCATGCGTTCCCGCGCCGAGGTGGAGCGGTTCTTCGACGACTTCCGGCTTGTCGAGCCCGGTCTGGTGGCAGCCCCGAACTGGCGGCCGGACGGCCCGGTCGGCCAGGAGGACCCGGTCGTCTTCAACGGGCTCGCCGGGGTGGGGCGCAAGGCGTGACGCGCCCGCCCGCGGCGCCCGCCCGCACCGCCGATGACGAAGGCCGGGGCGACCCCCCCGACGGCCCCGAGCGTTTCGCGAGGATCTGGTGCCGCGCGGTCTACCCGGGCACCGCCACCTCGATGACACGCCCCGAGTTCGAGTCGTACCTGCTCGCCCTCACCCGGCGGCTGTCGGCAGCGCTGCACGCCCGGCCCTTCGACCCGGCCCCCGGCCGCGGCGTGGGGGACGCCCTGGTCGCGGCCCACTGCACGGCCCCCGAATCGCTGCCGCAGATCCTCGGCGTCATCGACGCCTACCTGCTGCTGTACTGCGGCGACCCCGAGCGCCTGCCCGCCGAAGAGGGCAGGGCCCGGTGTTCCCGTCTCCAGCACGCCGTCGCCGCCGGCTTCGCCCGGGCCCTGCAGGAGCGCACCCGCTCGGAGCAGGAGGCGATGTCACGGGCCGCCTTGACCGCCCAGAGCGAGATGGCCCACGCGCTGCACGAGAGCGAGTCCCGCTTCCGCGCCTTGTTCAAGAGCGCGGCCCTGGGCATCGGCATCGCCGACATCGAGGGCAACGTCCTCGACTTCAACCGTGCCCTGGCCGACATGTTCGGCGGCTCGGAGTACCACATCCGCAGCCACAAGGTCACCGACTGGGTCCATCCGGAGGACACCCCCGAGGTGTGGCGGCTCCAGAACGAGCTGATGCGCGGCGAACGCGACCACTACCGTTTCGAGAAGCCCTACCAGCGCAGCGACGGCACCGTCCTGTGGACCAACCTGACCGTCTCACTGCTGCGCGACGCCGACGGGCACCCGAGCTACATGCTGGCCATGATGGAGGACATCACCGAGCGGCGGCTGCTCAACCTGCGACTTCGCTATGAGGCCACCCATGACGCCCTGACCTCGCTGCCCAACCGGGCCATGTTCTTCGAACGGCTGGAGCAGGCGCTGTCCTCCGGCTCCGGCACCTCCCGGATCGGGCTGTGCTACCTGGACCTGGACGGCTTCAAAGCCGTCAACGACAGCCTGGGACACGCCGTCGGTGACCAGATGCTGATCGCCGTGGCCGAGCG
Source organism: Streptomyces sodiiphilus (assembly GCF_039529215.1). Classification (NCBI taxonomy): domain Bacteria; kingdom Bacillati; phylum Actinomycetota; class Actinomycetes; order Kitasatosporales; family Streptomycetaceae; genus Streptomyces; species Streptomyces sodiiphilus. The sequence goes on from NZ_BAAAMJ010000072.1 coordinate 20,129, forward strand.
GCTGCAGCAGTGCGCCTCCGGTCCGGGCCAGCTGCTGGCGCGCATCGGCGGGGACGAGTTCGTGGCACTGGTCACCGACCCGGCCTCGCCCGCGGAGGTGACCGCGCTGGCCGCCCGGGCACTGGACGCGCTGTCCACACCGGTCGAGGTGGCCGGCCGGGAGCTGCTGGCCCGGGCCAGCATCGGCGTGGTCGAGGGCCCGGTGGACGAGCTCAGCTCGGCCGAGGTACTGCGCAGCGCCGACATCACCATGTACCGGGCCAAGGCGGAAGGCGGCAACCGCTTCGCCGTGGCGGATCCGGACTCCGACGCCCGGGCCATCAGCCGGCACCACCTCACCCACCACCTCCCCGCCGCGCTGAAGGGATGCGAGTTCTTCATCGAGTACCAGCCGCTGGTGAAGATGTCCGACGGCAGCCTGGAGGGCGCCGAGGCCCTGGTGCGCTGGAGCCACCCGCGGCACGGCGTGCTGGGCCCGGACCGCTTCATCCCGCTGGCCGAGCACACCGGGCTGATCGTGCCACTGGGCCGCTGGGTGCTCCAGGAGGCGGTCCGCCAGGCCTGCGAGTGGCAGGTGCGGGGCATAGGGGCCCGGCCGCTGCGGGTGAACGTCAACCTCTCGCCCCGGCAGCTGCACGACCCGGACCTGGTCCAGGACACCGTGGCCGTCCTGGAGGAGGCCGGGCTGTGCCCCAGTTCGCTGTGCCTGGAGGTGACCGAGACCGCGCTGATCAGGGCGGACGACAGAGAGCTGAGACCACTGCGGCAGCTGGCGGATCTCGGCGTGGGTATCGCGCTGGACGACTTCGGCACCGGGTACTCCAACCTGGCCAATCTCCGGAGGCTCCCGGCCAGCACCCTGAAGCTGGACCGCTCCTTCACCCAGGGCCTCCAGCAGGAACCGGCGGACCCGGTGGATCTGAAGGTCGTGGAGGGTATCGTCTCACTGGCCCACACGCTGAACCTGTCGGTGACCGTGGAGGGCGTGGAGACATCCGTCCAGGCCGCCCAGCTTCGCGAGCTGGGCTGCGACTCGGCCCAGGGCTGGTACTACGCCCGGCCCGGGCCGCCGGAGAAGCTGCCCGAGGCGGTCTGAGCCCGCTTCCCGGCTCGCACGCCTCCCCCGCGGGGCGGCGGACAACCCGTCGGGTCGCGGCCCCGCGGCTCGGTAGGATGGGCGGACCCGTCACCGGGGCCGGCGGTGTTCCGCGGCCTGCTGTGACCGAACCGCCTCTCACCATTGGAGCATCCGAGGATGGCCCGACACCTCATCACCAGTGCGCTGCCCTACATCAACGGGATCAAGCACCTGGGGAACATGGTCGGCTCGATGCTCCCGGCGGATGTCTACGCCCGGTATCTGCGCCTGCGCGGACACGAGGTGCTGTACATCTGTGCCACCGATGAGCACGGCACCCCTGCCGAGCTGGCCGCGAAGGACGCCGGGCTGCCGGTGGCGGAGTTCTGCGCCCGCCAGCACGACCTGCAGAAGGCCATCTACGACGGCTTCGGACTGCACTTCGACTACTTCGGGCGCACGTCCTCGGAGCAGACCGTCGAGATCACGCAGCACTTCGCCCGCCGGCTCCAGGCCGCCGGGTTCATCGAGGCCCGGCCCGTCCGCCAGGTCTTCTCCCTGGCCGACGACCGCTTCCTGCCCGACCGCTACATCACCGGGACCTGCCCGCACTGCGGGTACGAGGCCGCCCGCGGGGACCAGTGCGAGAACTGCACCCGGGTGCTGGACCCGACCGATCTCCTGCAGCCGCGCTCCGCGGTGAGCGGCAGCAGTGACCTGGAGGTCCGCGAGACCACCCACCTGTTCCTGCGCCAGTCCGAACTGGCCGGTGAGGTGGAGGCCTTCGTGGACGAGCACGGCAAGGACTGGCCGGTGCTGGCCTCCTCCATCGCCCGCAAGTGGCTCAGCGAGGGGCTGCACGACCGGGCCATCACCCGCGATCTGGAGTGGGGCGTGCCGGTCCCGGCGGACACCTGGCCCGAGCTGGCCTCCGAGGGCAAGGTCTTCTACGTCTGGTTCGACGCCCCCATCGGCTACATCGGCGCCACCAAGGAGTGGGCCGACGCCGCGCCGGAGGGCGAGGAGCGGGACTGGCGTTCGTGGTGGTACGAGGCGGACGACACCGTCCGCTACACGCAGTTCATGGCCAAGGACAACGTTCCCTTCCACACCGTGATGTTCCCCGCCACCCAGCTGGGGACGCGGGAACCGTGGAAGAAGGTCGACTACGTCAAGGCGTTCAGCTGGCTGCTGTACTACGGCGGGAAGTTCTCCACCTCGCAGAAGCGCGGCATCTTCACCGACGCGGCGCTGGAGCTGCTGCCGGCCGACTACTGGCGCTACTTCCTGATGGTGAGCGCACCGGAGTCGGACGACACCTCGTTCTCCTGGGAGCTGTTCGCCTCCGTGGTGAACAAGGACCTCGCCGACACCCTGGGCAACTTCGTGAACCGGGTGCTGACCTTCTCCCGCAAGCGGTTCGGTGAGGAGGTCCCGGCCGGGCACCCGGCCGGAGCCGCGGAGGAGAAGCTGGGTGAGGAGGTCGCCCGGCTGCTGGCCGAGTACCAGGAGCATCTGGAGGCGATGCAGTTCCGCAAGGCCGCCGCCGCGCTGCGGGCCCTGTGGAGCGCCGGCAACGTGTACCTGGAGGAGAAGGCCCCCTGGCTGGAGATCAAGTCCGACCCGGAGGCGGCCGCCCTGACGCTGCGGACGGCCATGAACCTGATCCACCTGTACTCGGTGGTCTCCGAGCCCTTCATTCCGGCGACGGCCCGGACCATGCGGTCCGCGTTCGCGCTGGGCTCCTCGGACGAGAGCCGCGCCTGGCTCACCCCTGAGCAGGCCCGCACGCTGGACACCGTCCCGGCCGGTACCGCCTTCACCGTGCCGCCGGTGCTGTTCGCCAAGCTCACCGAGGACGACCTGGCCGGGTTCCGGGAGCGGTTCGGCGCCGAGGAGGCCTGACGCACGTCCGGCGGGTCAGCCGGTCATGCGCAGCCCGTCCCCGGCCGCGCCACGGCTGAGGACCACGTCCCGGACGCGGTCCCGTGCCTGCTGCCGAGGCCGGTCGTCCGGCGTCTGCCGGAGCGCCTCGTTGAGGTTGATGACGCGCAGCGGTCCGTCACCGGGCGCGGTCGTGAGCTGGGGGACGAACTCGGCGTCGCGCACCTCCCACCGCCCGCCCGGGCTTCCGGGCGGCACGAAGGTGAACCGGGCCAGGGAGCTCACCTGGGCGGTGCCTGCGGAGGCGTCGTCCGCCAGCTGGCTGCCCAGGCCGTGGACGACCCAGATGCCGTGCACCTTCTCGTAGGCCTGCGGAACCCGCGGGTGGGTCCCCAGGATCAGGTCGATGTCGGGCAGGCCGCCGCTCCGGGAGCGGGCCAGTTCCGCGGCGAGAGCCCGCCGTCGGTCCTCGGGCAGGGCCCGGCCGTCGGCGGCGCCCCAGTGCAGGCTGACGACGACCACGTCGGCGCCGGCTCTCCGGGCGGCCCGGGCGTCCGCGACGATCCGTCCGGGATCGATCACGCTGATCGTCCAGGGTCTGTCCGCGCCCACCGGGTGACCGCCGGTGCTGCCGGTGTAGGCGAGGTGCACGACCCCGGCGCCGCCGGCCTCCAGGATCGCGGGGCGCTCGGCCTCCTCGGCCGAGCGGGCCGAGCCGGCGTGGCCGAGCCCGGCGTCGTCCATCGCGCCGAGGGTGCGGTGAGCTCCCTGTTCCCCGCCGTCGAGCATGTGGTCGGAGGCGGTGGAGCAGGCGTCGTATCCGGTGTCCGCCAGGGAGCGGGCGAGCTGGGGCGGGGCGAGGAACGACGGCGGTCCGGAGAACGGCCCGGCCGGGTCCCCGAACGGTACCCGCAGATGGCACAGCGCGAGGTCGGCGCTGGACACGACGGGTTTGACCCCGGCCAGGATGGCCCGGAAGTCGTATCCGTCGCCGCCGGCGTCCTGCCGTGCCTGGTCCAGTGCCCGGCTGCCGGGGGCGAGAGCTCCGGTGGCGACCAGGGTGAAGGGCCGGGGAGGACTCTCCGGCACGGCGGGGGCAGCCGCAGACAGGGGCAGGGCGATGTCGGGTGTGGGACGGGGCAGGTCCCCGCACGCGGTGACAACCGCGGCGAGGACCGCGGCGAGGACCGCGCGCCGGCCGGTTCGTACGCCCCCCTGATGCACCCCAGAAACGTTCGACATACCGGCTTGATATCAGACTAATAGGATATTAGGGACGCGTGACAGGCGGGGCGTCGCGGGGGTGACCCTAGTGGCCGGGACGCTCTCCGTCGATCAGGTGCCGCACCAACGCCATCAGTACCTGGGTGCCGGAGTCCCCCAGCCGGGCATCGCACGTCACCACCGGCACCAGCGGACCGAGGTCGAGAGCGGCCCGGATCTCCTCCGCCGGATACCGGTGCGAACCGTCGAACTCGTTGACGGCGATGACGAAGCCGAGGTCGCGACGCTCGAAGAAGTCCACCGCCGGGAAGCAGTGCTCCAGCCGACGGGTGTCGGCCAGTACCACCGCGCCCAGCGCTCCGCGGGACAGCTCGTCCCACATGAACCAGAACCGCTCCTGGCCCGGAGTCCCGAAGAGGTGGAGCACGTGCGCGGCACCCAGGGTGATTCGCCCGAAGTCCATCGCGACCGTGGTGGCGGCCTTGTGCTCCACCCCCCTCAGGCTGTCCGTCACCGCTCCCGCCCGGGTGAGCGTCTCCTCGGTGGACAGCGGCTCGATCTCGCTGACCGCCCCCACGAAGGTGGTCTTGCCCGCCCCGAATCCGCCGGCCACCAGGATCTTCGCCGCCACCGGGAAGGGACCGCCGCCCGCCGGTGCGAACGGCTCACAACCGGGTGCGCAGTCCATGCAGCACCGCCTCCAGCAGTTCCCTGTCGGTGGGATCGCCCGCGGCGGGCGACGGGCCGGCGGCGACGGCACCGCACTCCAGCAGGTCGGACAGCAACACCTTGGTCACTCCGACCGGCAGTCCGGCGAGGGCCGAGATCTCCGCCACCGACACCGGCGACGGACCGCACAGCTCCACCACCCGCGCGTGCTCCGGCCCCGGCCACCGGGTGCCGCCACGGCCGGTGGCGCAGACCTGCGTCACCAGATCCAGCTCGGCCTTCGGCCGGGTTCTTCCGTCGCAGACGGTGTACGGCCGGACCAGCCGCCCGGCCGCGTCGTCCAGCCACGGGTCCTGAGCGATTCCGGGCACCGGCTACCCCCCTGCCGGCTGCCGGGCCGGGACCGTCAGTGTCGGACGCACGCTCTTGACCAGCATGGCCATCTCGTAGCCCAGGACGGCCGCATCGGCGTCCCGGCCCGCCAGCACGGCCAGACAGGCCCCCTCCCCCGCCGCGCACACGCACAGCAGGGTCGTGTCCAGCTCGACCAGCACCTGCCGCACCTCCCCGCCGTCGCCGAAGCGGGCTCCCGCACTGCGCGCCAGCGAGTGCAGGCCACCGGCCAGCGCGGCCAGGTGGTCCGCGGCGTCGGGCTCCAGACCGTCCGCCGCCCGCACCAGACCGTCCGCGGACAGCAGCAGCGCACCGGTGGCATGCGGCACCCGCTGGACGAGCCCGCTCAGCAACCAGGCCGGGTCACCCGGGCGTTCGGTTGTTTCTTCGCTCACCACGTTCGTCAAGCTCCTAGCGGTCGTCACTGTTGTCGACAAGGTCCACGCCTCGCCGGAAAGCGGCCATGAGGCCGGGATCGTGCCCGGCCGGAGGGCCGGGAGCCGGGACGGGGGTACGGGCCGCCGGCGGCCGGCGCAGTTCCGGGGCCAGGTGCTCCTGCCGGCGCCGGCGCGGCAGCCCGGGCCGGGCGGACACACAGCCGCGTCCGCACTCCGGACCGCAGCGGGGCTCACAGCCGTTCCCGCCAGGCGAGGGAGCACCGGCCGGCTCCGGAGGCCCCGGGAGCACGGCCGGCTCCCGGGCGGCGGGCACCCCGGAGACAACGGCGGGGGCCGCGGCGGCGTGCTCGGTGTGCTCCCCCGGCCACCGGCCTCCGGCCTCCGGCAGCGGGACGACCTCCCGGTCCGGCACCGGAGCCGCGCCCATCGGAAGCGGAAGGCGTCGTCCCCCCGGCTCGCTCCCGCACCGCCCCTGGGCCCCCTCGTCCTCGCCGAGGAGTTCGGGGGGCAGCACCAGCACCGCCTGGATGCCACCGTAGATGTTGCCGCGCAGCCGCACCGTGATGGAGTGCCGACGGGCCAGCGTGGCCACCACGAACAGGCCCACCCGGCCGTCGGCCAGCAGCCCGGCCGTCTCCGTCCCCCCGGTGCCGGTCAGCACGCTGTTCATCCGCTCCTGGTCGGCGGCGGTCATGCCCAGACCGCGGTCCTCCACCTCGACCGCCAGCCCGGCGGTCACCTGCTGGGCCCGCAGGAGCACCTGGGTCTGCGGGGCCGAGAAGACCGTGGCGTTCTCGATCAGCTCGGCGAGCAGGTGGATGACGTCCGCGACGGCGTGGCCGCGCAGCGTGCCCTCGATCTGCGGCACCAGTTTCACCCGCTGGTAGTCCTCCACCTCGGCGAGCGCCGAGCGCAGCACCTCCGTCATCACCACCGGCCGGCTCCACTGGCGACGGGCCACCGCGCCGCCGAGCACCGCGATGTTCTCCGCGTGCCGCCTGATCCGGGTGGCGAGGTGATCGATGCGGAAGAGCCCTTCGAGCAGGGCCGGGTCCTCCACCTCGTGCTCCAGTTCGTCAAGGTGCTCCAGCTCCCGGTGCACCAGCGACTGCAGCCGGCGGGCCAGGGTGACGAACACCTCCACCTTCTCGTCGCTGCCACGGGCGCTGCCGCGCACCACCGCGGCGGCCCGGGCCACCGCGGTGGCGGCGGCGTGCCGGGTCAGGGCGATCTCCTGGCCCAGCCTGACTGTTCCGCTTCCGCTCCCGATCGCCCGGGGCGGCGGCGGACCCGCCGGGGCCGGAACCTCCTCGCCGTGCTCCACACGGCGCAGCAGATCGTGCACTTCGGCCCGCCCGCGCACCAGGTTCCGGCGCAGCTCGGTGTGGCGCGCGGCCAGCTCCCGCGCCTCGGCGACGGCCGCCCAGGCACCGCCCACGACGGCCAGGCAGGCCAGGACCAGCGCTCCGGCCAGGACCGGCCCGACACCCTGCCCGTCGGGCCAGGGGGGTGCCCCCTCCCGGGACCGCAGCAGGTAGGCGACGACGGCGGCCGCGAGGCCGGCGACCAGCGTGGCGGGCAGTACGGCCAGACGCAGCAGGCGGTGCCGCGTCCCCCGGGGCAGCGCTTCGGGCATCGGTGTCCTTGTTCTCGTCGGAGCGGGGCCCACCCGCCGCGACCGACTGCGGGTGTGCCGAGGACACGCTAGACGTCAAGAGGGGGGCGAACGGCCACAGTTCCGGCATTCGCCACCCCTCGCCAGCTCCGGACGAGTGAATTACTCGACCACACGTTTGAGCAGGTCAGGCAGGTGGACAACAAGCGGCCACCCGTTCGGTGCCGCGCGGCCGTCCGGCCGGTCCCGGACAGCCCGGACGGCCCACGGGCCGATGCCGTAGGGTCGGGTGGATTCCCCCGCCGGCGGTCCGGGCCGGCGGCGGCCGCGAAGGAGGGCCCGTGACACAGCAGCAGTCCGCCGAAACCGTTCTCACCGGGGTGCGGAACTTCCGGGATGTGGGCGGTCTGCCGACGACGGACGGCCTGCGGGTCCGGCAGGGGCGGCTGTACCGCAGCGGCCACCTGGCCCACGCCACCGACGCGGACCGCGACTTCCTGGCGGGCCTGGGGCTGCACACGGTCTTCGACTTCCGCAACGCGGCCGACCAGGCCCTGGAGGGGCCCGATGTCGAGCTGCCGGGAGTGCGGAACGTGAACATACCGCTCAGCGACCCCGCCGAGGGTGCCGACTTCTGGCGCATGGTGCGCAACGGCAGCCTGGACCAGCTGCGGGACGCCCTGCGCGACGGCCAGGCGGCCGGCCGGATGGCCGCCTCCTACCGGCAGCTGGTGCTCAGGCGCACCGCGGAGCACAGCCGGGTGCTGAGCGAGCTGGCGGACGGCAGCACGCCCACGCTGCTGCACTGCGCGGCCGGCAAGGACCGCGCCGGGCTCACCGTCGCGATCGCCCTGCTGGCCGTGGGCGTCGAGCGGGAGGCGATCTTCGCCGACTACCTGGAGTCGAACGCGACTCACCGGCGCTACAAGGTGCGGCGCGGCAAGAACGCCGAGGGAGGCCTCTCCCCGGAGGTGATGGAGCTGCTGGCGCCGCTGTTCGACGCGCGCGAGGAGTACCTCGGCGCCGCCTTCGACCAGATGGAGCAGACCTGGGGCGGCACCGAACGGTACCTGACCGAAGGACTCCGGTTCGGCCCCGCGGCCCGGGAGCGCCTGCGCGGGCAGCTCCTGGCCGGGGGCTGACCGGTCTCACTTCCGCCGGATCACCACGAACTCGGCGAGCGCGCCGAGCTGGTCCCGGACATGGCGGGGCAACAAGAGCCCGTCGAGCGCCGCCAGCGCCCGGTCGTGCCGGCGGCGGGCCTCGTCGGCCGTCCACTGCCGCCCGCCGGCCTCCTCGATCAGTGCCGCGCGGGTGGCGAACTCCGCCTCGTCGAAGTCGGCGAACTCCTCCTGGCTCTTCTTCGCATCGGCCATGAGCAGGGCGGTCAGCCGTCCGGAGGCCGGTCCCCCGGCCGCAAGCGCGGCGACGACCGGCAGGGACTTCTTGCGCTGGCGCAGATCGCTCCACGTCTGCTTGCCGGTGGTCCCCGGGTCCCCCCAGATGCCGAGCAGGTCGTCGACCGCCTGGAAGGCCAGGCCCAGATGGTGGCCGTACTCCTCGAGGGCATCCGCGGTCCGGTCGTCGGCCCCGCCGAGCACCGCTCCCACCGACACCGCGCCCGCGAGCAGCGCCCCGGTCTTGTTGCCGGCCATCTCCAGGCATTCCTCGACACCGACATGCTCACGGTGCTCGAAGGAGATGTCCTGTGCCTGGCCGTCGATGAGCTTGCGGGTCGCGGTGGTCAGCCGGCGGGCGGCACGGGCCGCGCGGTCGGTGCCCGCCTCCAGGATGATCTCCCCGGCGAGGGCGAACAGCGCGTCGCCGACCAGGATGGCCTGGGCGGGGCCGTGCACCTTCCAGACCGTGTCGCGGTGGCGGCGCTGCTCGTCGCCGTCCATCAAGTCGTCGTGCAGCAGCGAGAAGTTGTGCACCAGCTCCACGGCGACGGCTCCGGGCACACCGGCCTCGGGGCCACCGCCGGCCGCCTCGGCGGCGATCAGGGCCAGGGCCGGGCGGACCGCCTTGCCGCCGTCCCCGTCGGCGGGCCGGCCCTCCGCGTCGATCCAGCCGAAGTGGTAGGCGGCGATGTGCCGCATCTGCGGGACCAGCCGGTCCACGGCCGCCCGCAGCGCGGGCCCGGCCAGCGTCCTGCCGCGTTCCAGCAGAGCGGTCACCACCGCGGTGTCGGTTCTCGGTTCGCTCACGGTGCCGTCCTGTCCACGGTGTCGCCGGCGGCGCGCGCGTCCGTCATGACTGTCTCCTTGTGGTGGCCATCGGGTTGGTGCGTGGGGGGGGCGTCGGGTCTGCGGGAACGGAAGGTGTCATGCCGGTCGTGCGCCGTCGGCCGCCCGGGCGGCCGCCAGTCCGCTGCGGGCCGCACCCTCCATCGTCGCGGGCCAGCCGGTGGCGGTCCACGCACCGGCCAGGTAGAGCCCTCCGGCACCGGTGACGGGGCCCGGGCGCAGGCGCCCCACCCCGGGTGTGGGCGCGAAGGTCGCGGTGCGCTCACGGGTGACGAAGAAGTCCCGCACGGTGGCCTGCCGGGCAGCGGGCAGCAGCCGGTCCAGCTCCGGCAGGTAGCGCTTGCGCAGGACGCCGGCGGGCAGGTCGATCTCGTCCCGGGCGGCCGACTGGGAGACGGCCAGGTACTGGCTGCCGCCGGCTCCCGGCAGCCGGGAGAGCCCCGAGGGGCCGGTGCGGTCGAAGACCCACTGGACGGGGCTGCCCAGGGCCGCGAAGAACGCGGTGCGCAGCACCGGCCGGTCGTAGACGACGTGGATGTTGAGGATCGGCGCACTGCCGATCTTCAGCAGCCGGCCCGCGTCCGGCAGCGCCCCGGCAGGCATCAGGTGGTGCGCCGCGGACGGCGGCACGGCGAGGATCACCGCGTCCGCGCGGGTCTCGCCGCTCTCCCGGTGCCCCTCCGACAGCACCGCGCTCCACCCTCCGCCGGGACCGGGGCGCAGCCGGCGGGCCCTGGTCCGCAGCAGCGTGCGCACCCCTGCCCCCTCCAGGGCGGCGAGGGTCCGGGTGTGGTGCACCTCGCCCAGCGGCACGCGGGCGGCGCCGATGTCCGCCGCCCCCGCATCGGTCAGCAGGCCGGTACGGAAGACCATGGCGGCCAGCGCCAGGGAGACGTCGGCGGCCCGGGCGTTCAGGGTGGCCACCCCGACCAGGTCCCACAGCGCCTCGATGCCGCGGTCGCTCTGCCCGTGCCGGCGCAGCCAGCCGGCGAAGTCCTGCTCGTCCAGGGCGGGGTCGGCCGGGTCCAGGCGTCGCAGGGCGAAGGCGGCCCGGGCGGCGGCGGCCCGCTCGCCGGGCGACAGGTGCGGGTAGCGGGCGAGGGCGGGTGCCAGGTGCAGCGGGGCGGGCAGCGCGGTGCGGCGCAGCCGGCCCGGACGGGGCCTCGCACCGCCCGCCCCGGCGTCCAGCACCGGGACGTCCAGCCGCGGCTGCACCGGGGCCAGATGTCCGGCTTCGATGCGGTCCAGCAGCCGCCGGTAGGCGGTGCAGCAGCGCAGGTGGACGTGCTGGCCGTTGTCCACGGTGAGTTCGCCCGCGCTGCCGGTGCGCCGGAAGGAGAAGGCCAGGCCGCCCAGCCGGGGGCGCGCCTCGGCGAGGGTGACCTGCCATCCGCGGTCGGCCAGGTCCAGGGCGGCGGCGGCGCCCGCGATGCCGCCGCCCACGACCAGGGCGCTGCGCCGGGGCCCGCCGGCCGCCGCGGGGGTCACGGCGCGGCCGTCCGGGCGATGCGGCGGCCGTCGGTCCCGGACAGGCCGCGCAGCGCGACAAGTGCCTTCTGGCGGGCGGGCAGTGCGACTCTGCCGCGCAGTACGGCCGCCGGGTCCTCGGCGATCCGGTCCAGCAGGCGGCGGTAGATCCCGGCCATCGCGGCCACGCAGGCCGCCGAGCGGCGGTCCAGCAGCGGGAGCAGCCGGAAACCGGAGGCGAACAGTTCGCGGGCGCGCCGCACCTCGAAGCGGACCAGTCCGTCGAAGTCGGCCCCGTCCGGGGGCGTGCCGCCCTCGGCGAAGCCCTTCTCCCACCCGAACTTCCGCAGGTCTTCGGCCGGCAGGTAGCGGCGGCCCGCCGCTGCGTCCTCCCGGACGTCACGGAGGATGTTGGTCAGCTGGAGTGCCAGGCCGAGTGTGTCGGCGTACTCGGGGGCGCGTTCGGCGCCCTGGACGCCGGGGACCGTGCCGAAGACACCGAGGGAGAGCCGTCCGATGGCACCGGCCACGCAGCGGCAGTAGTCCCGCAGGTCGTCCCAGGTCTCGTACTGCCGTCCGCGCACGTCCATCAGCACGCCGTCGATGAGTTCGTCCAGTGCGCCCAGCGGGACGGGGAAGGCGCGGGAGGTGTGGGCGAGGGCGACGGCCACCGGGTCGGTGGAGTCCTCGGCCACTTCCCCGGCCCGTACCCGCTCCAGCACCTCGCGGGTGCGGGCGAGTCCGGCCTCCTTCTCGGCCGGTTCCAGGGCTCCGTCCCCGATGTCGTCCACGCGGCGGGAGAACGCGTAGAGCGCGGACATCGCGCGGCGCCGGCCGGCCGGCAGCAGTCGGATGCCCCAGGCGAAGTTGCGGGCCTGCTGTCCGGTGACGGTCTCGCAGTAGCGGTAGGCGGCGACAACCGCCGGGGACAGCGGTGGGGTGGTGGTCACGGTGCTGAGTTCACGCCCCTCGTCGCAGTGCGGAGCCGGCCTCGCGCAGCAGGCCGGTCCTGGTGGGCCCGGCCGCCACGGCCAGGACGTCGTAACGGGCACCGGCGATGGCCCGGGCCGTGGCCCGGCCGCCGCCGACGAAGCCGGCCAGCAGCACCCTGAGCCGTCCGCGGACACTGCCCACCAGGGGAGCGCCCTCGTCCAGCAGCGTACGTGCCCGTTCGGTGCGGAAGGCCACCAGGGCCCGGAGCGAGGCGCTCGCGGACGGGGCGGCCAGGTCCTCGGCGGTGACGTGGAAGCGGCGCATGTCGTCGGCGGGGAGGTAGATCCGGTCGCGGTCCCGGTAGTCCTCCGCGATGTCCTGGAGGTGCTCCAGGAGCTGCAGCGCGGTGCACACGGCGTCGGAGCGACGGACCCGCTCGGGGGTGGCCGTCCCGGTGACGGTCAGCACCATGCGCCCCACCGGGTTGGCGGACAGCTCGCAGTAGGACAGCAGCTGTTCCTCGTCGGCGTACCGGCTCACGCGCTGGTCCAGCCGGTTGGCCTCGATCAGGCCCCGGAACGGCCCGGGCTCCAGGCCGGTGCGCCGGACGGTGGGCACCAGGGCCCTCAGCAGCGGGTGCCGGGGCGGCTCGCCGCCGCCGAGGTGGCCGAAGACCCGGTCGAGGTCCTTCTCCAGGGCGTCCAGCAGCAGTGCGCGGTCCTCGCCGCCCTCTCCTCTCACGCCGAGCGCCGCGGCGTCGGCGCCGCCGGGGGCGAGGTCGCCGTCACCGATGTCGTCCACCAGCCTGGCGAAGCCGTAGACGGCCATCAGATCGGCACGCCAGGCGCGCGGCAGTATCCGGGGAGCCACCGGGAAGTTCTCGTGTGCGGCCTTGGCCAGCACGGCCTCGGTGGGCACCTCGTCGGGCGCTGTCACCACGGGTGCCCCACCGTCCCCATTGCTGTCATACCTTCATTTCTACAATGTGCGGCAAACGATGTTGTTCCGGACACGCCTGCCGTTCCGGCGGGTCCGGCGGACCGCCGCAGGCAGGCGGTGCTACTTCCCGGTCTCCTCCTCGTAGGCCTTGAGCACCTCTTCGGTCGGGCCGTCCATGACCAGTTCACCGCGCTCCAGCCACAGCACCCGGTCGCAGGTCTGCCGGATGGACTTGTTGTTGTGACTGACCAGGAAGACCGTCCCGGCCTCCGCGCGCATCTCGCGGATCCGCGCCTCCGAGCGCCGCTGGAACTTCTTGTCCCCGGTGGCCAGCGCCTCGTCGATCATCAGGACGTCGTGGTCCTTGGCCGCCGCGATGGAGAACCGCAGCCGTGCCTGCATGCCGGAGGAGTAGGTGCGCATCGGGAGACTGATGAAGTCGCCCTTGTCGTTGATCCCGGAGAAGTCGACGATTCCCTGGTAACGCGCGCGGATCTGCTCCTTGGTCATCCCCATGGCCAGGCCGCCGAGCACCACGTTGCGCTCACCGGTCAGGTCGTTCATCAGGGCCGCGTTCACCCCCAGCAGGGAGGGCTGACCGTCGGTGTAGACCTTGCCCCGCTCGGCGGGCAGCAGCCCGGCGATCGCCCGCAGCAGCGTCGACTTGCCCGAGCCGTTGGACCCGATCAGGCCGATCGCCTCACCGCGGTACGCCACGAAGGACACCCCGCGCACCGCGTGCACCTCCCGGATCCGGGTGGAGGGCTCCCGCCGGATGATCCGGCGCAGCGCCGCGGTGGCGTTGCCCTTGCCGCCCCGGCCGTGCACGCGGTAGACGATGTGCAGGTCGTCCGCGATGACGGTGGGGGTCCGTTCCTCCGCCTCCCCCGGGGACGGGGTCTCCGGTGTGTGCTCAGCCACGGCCATACCGCTCCTCCGCCTTCCAGAAGAACACGAATCCGCCGATGCCCAGCACCAGCGCCCAGCCCACGGCCATCAGCCAGAAGTTGCCGGACAGGCTCGCGTGGTGCGGGCCGTCGATCAGTGCGTAGCGCATCAGTTCCATGTAGACCGTCGCCGGGTTGGCCTCCATCACGTCGGCCACCCAGGCGGGCCATCCGGCCCGCTCCTCGACCATGTAGCGCAGCGGGAACATCACCCCGGAGGCGTACATCCAGGTGCGCAGGATGAACGGCATCAGCTGGGCGAGGTCCGGCGTTCCGGCGCCGAGCCGGGCGAAGACCAGGGCCAGTCCGGCGTTGAACAGCAGCTGCAGCAGCAGTGCCGGGATCACCAGCAGCCAGTTCCACGTCGGGTAGTGCCCGAAGGACACCAGGATGACCGCCAGCACGATCATGGAGTACAGCAGCTGCTGGAGCTGCTGGAGCGAGAAGGAGATCGGCAGCGACGCCCGGGGGAAGTGCAGCGCCCGCACCAGCCCCAGATTCCCCGAGACGGCCTTGACGCCCGACATCACCGAGGAGTGGGTGAAGGTGAAGACGAACACCCCGGTCACCAGGAAGGGAATGTACTCGGGCATCGCCATCCCGCCCCGGCCGCCGAGCAGCAGACCGAAGATCAGGAAGTAGACGAAGGCGTTCAGCAACGGCGTGAACACCTGCCACAGCTGGCCGAGTTTGGCCTGGCTGTACTGCGCGGTCAGCTTCGCGCGGGAGAAGGCGGCGATGAAGTGCCTGCGGCCCCACAGCTGCCGGACGTACTCCGGCAGGGACGGTCGCGCTCCGCTGACCGACAGCCCGTACCGGGCCGCGAGCTCGGCCGGGGACGGGCCTTCTGCGCGGGGGGGCGCACCGTCGTGCGTTGTCTCACTCACGTGGAAACTTTCGTCCTCACAGGGGCGGCGCGGCCGGCGCGGGCCTGTGCGGCCCCCTGAATGGTCACGGACCCGAGCTTGTCAGATCACCGGAGGCCGGCCCAGCCGGGTGAGCCTCCATACCGTACGCCAGCGCATCGGCCGACGGGGACCGCACGGCGTGCGCCAGCCCTCGGCGAAGCCGCCGAACCAGGCCTTCAGACCGGGCCACGGCGGCCGGCGCAGCAGCGTGAGCAGCAGCCACACCAGCAGATACACCGGGATCAGCGGCAGCGGCAGGTTCCGCCGGGCCAGCCACACCCGGTTCCGGGCGACCATCCGGTGGTAGACCGCGTGCCGGGAGGGCTCGGTCGTCGGATGGTGCAGCACGATGTCCGCCCGGTAGTCGATCTGCCAGCCCGCGTCCAGCGCGCGCCAGGCGAGATCGGTCTCCTCGTGCGCGTAGAAGAACGCGTCCGGCAACCCGCCGACCTGCTGGAAGACCTTCGTGCGCACCGCGCTGGCGCCGCCCAGGAATGTCGTCACCCGAGAGGAGCGCCGGGGGTCGGCGGCCCGCAGGCGGGGCACGTGGCGGCGCTGGGTCACCCCGGTGTCCGGGTCGGCGATCCGGAAGCTGACGATGCCCAGTTCCGGGTCGCCGGCGAACGCCTCCCGGATCAGGGCGGCCGCGCCGGGGTCGGGCAGCAGCCCGTCGTCGTCCAGGAACAGCAGCACGTCCACCTCGCCACCGCCGGGGCCGAAGGCCTCGATGCCGACGTTCCGCCCGCCGGGGATGCCGAGGTTCTCCGGCAGCTCGACGGTGCGCACCCCGGCCGGCAGGTCCGGCAGCCCGGCGCCGTTGCCGACCACGACGACCTGGACCGGGTCGCCCTCCTGGCGGGCGACGGAGTCCAGCAGCGCGTTCAGCTCCTTCGGCCGGGTGCCCATGGTGATGACGACCGCCCCCAGCTTCAGCGGCGTCTCCACGGCGGTCACCGCAGCCTGCTGGAGGCCAGCACGGACACCAGGTGCAGCACAGTCTGCAGCACGGCGACGGCCGCCAGCAGCGCCACCCCCAGCCGGGTGAAGAACAGCCCCCCCGCCACCTGGTCGAGGACCGCGACGAAAAGGATCAGCAAGGAAGCCTCGACACCGCCGACCAGCCGGTGGAACTTCAGCGCGGCGGCGGCCCGGCGGGCCAGGGCCAGCCCGGAGGAGCGCGGGACGACGGCGTCCTCGGTGACGGCCGGGAGCCCGCCGCGGGTGCGGGCGACGTCCACCAGGTCGGTCTCCGCCTTGATGAGGATGGCGCCCAGCGCCGCCACCGTGCCGAGGAAGGCCCACATCCAGTTCGCGCTCGCGCCCTCGGCCGCGAAGACGTCCGCGGCCCGCAGCCCGAAGCCGGTGAGCAGTGCCGCCTCGGCCAGGTAGTGGCCGATCCGGTCCAGGTAGACCCCGGTGATGGAGGTCTGGCCCCGCCAGCGGGCCACCTCCCCGTCCACGCAGTCCAGCAGCAGGTAGAGCTGGATGAGCAGCGCGGCGGCCAGTGCCCCGGTCAGGCCCGGCACCAGCAGCGCCGCACCGGCCAGGACGCCGGCGAGGATCATCAGGTACGTGAGCTGGTTGGGGGTGATCCGGGTGTTCACCAGGTGCCTGGTCCACCGCAGGGAGACCTCCCGCATGTACAGGCGCCCGGCCCAGTGCTCCCCGCTGCGGCGATCCTTGATCCCCTCCGGGTGAACGACCGGCCGGAGTTCAGCTACCGATGGTTTTGGCATAGTCCGCGTACGCGTCTCTGATCTCGTCGGTGGACAGGTCGAGGTGTTCGAGGATGGTGTAGCGGCCCGGGCGGGTCTGCGGGGCGAAGGCGACGGCCGCGGCGAACTCCTCGGCGCTGAAACCGATGTCACCGGGGAGGACGGGCAGCCCGTGCCGCCGCAGCACCTCGACGATCAGCGCGCTGCCCTCCGCCGCACCGCGCAGGTGCATGGCGAAGGCGGCGCCCAGCCCGACCTGCTCGCCGTGCAGCGCGGACCGCTTGGGGTACAGCAGGTCCAGCGCGTGCGAGATCTCGTGGCAGGCTCCCGAGGACGGCCGGGTGTGGCCGGCGATCGTCATGGCGATGCCGGAGAGCACCAGCCCTTCGGACAGCACGGTGAGGAAGGCGTCGTCGCGGCAGGTGCCCGGGTGGCGCAGCACCGCCTCGCCGGCCTGCCGGGCCATGGCGGCCGCCAGACCGTCTATCTGCTCCCCGGTCTCCCGGTGGGACAGCTCCCAGTCCGCCACCGCCGACAGATTGGACACCGCGTCGCCGATCCCGGCCCGGACGAACCGCACCGGGGCGTCCCGGATCACGTCGAGGTCGACCACCAGGGCGATGGGCGTGGGCACCCCGTAGGAGCCGCGGCCCGCGTCGTTGTCGAGAATGGACACCGGCGAGCAGATGCCGTCGTGCGACAGGTTGGTGGCCACCGCGACCATGGGCAGGCCGATGCGCGCCGAGGCGTACTTGGCTGCGTCGATGATCTTCCCGCCACCGAGGCCCACCAGCGCGTCGTAGTGCCCGGACTTCATGGCGTCGGCCAGCTTGACGGCGTCGTCGATCGTGCCGCCGCCGACCCCGTACCAGTCCGCGCCCGGCAGGGCGGGGGCGAGCCGCTCGCGCAGCGCCGCCCCCGAGCCGTTGCTGATGGCGATGGCCAGCCGTCCGCCGGGGGAGATCCGCTGGTCCGCCAGCAGGCCCGCCAGGTTGTCCAGCGCCCCGGCTGCGATGTCGACCGAGACCGGGGACGGAATGAGGCGGGTCAGTACCGGCACGCGATCTCCCTGCCCTTGGCGAGGTCCTCGTGGTTGTCGATCTCGACCCACTCCAGCTCGCCGATCGGCGCGATGTCCAGGGTGTGGCCACGGTCGACCATCTCCTGGTAGCCGTCCTCGTAGTAGAGGTCGGGGTCCCGCTCGAAGGTGGTGCGCAGCGCGTCGGCGAGGTCCTCGGCGGCCTCGGGCTCAATCAGGGTGACGCCGATGTACTCGCCGGTGGCCTCGGCCGGGTCCATCAGCTTGGTGATCCGGCGGACACCGCTGCCGGGCTCGGTGACGACCTTCATCTCCTCGTCGGCGAGCTTCTTGACGGTGTCCAGCGCCAGGATGATCTTCTTGCCCTCGCCGCGGGCGGCCAGCAGGGTCCGTTCGACGGAGACCGGGTGGACCGTGTCGCCGTTGGCCAGGATGACTCCCTGCTTGAGCACGTCACGGGCGCACCACAGGGAGTAGGCGTTGTTCCACTCCTCGGCCTTGTCGTTGTCGATCAGGGTGAGCGTGACACCGTAGGCGCGCTCCAGCTGCTCCTTGCGCTCGTACACGGCTTCCTTGCGGTAGCCCACGACCACGGCGACCTCGGTGAGGCCCACCTCGGCGAAGTTGGCCAGAGTGAGGTCGAGGACCGTCTTGTCGCCGTCCACCGGCACCAGTGCCTTGGGCAGGGTGTCGGTGTAGGGGCGCAGACGCCGTCCGGCGCCGGCCGCCAGCACGAGGCCGATCATTGTGGTTCTCCTGTTTCGTCGTGTACGGCAGGTGCCTGGGAGGACACCCAGAAGCGGATGCTCTCGGTCAGCACGAGAAGTGCCAGGGCCCCGGTGAGGACCCACAGCGCGAGGGTGAAGCCCTGCCCGGTCGCCCACAGGGCGGCTGCGGCCGTGACCACCAGAGTGCGTCCCTCGTGTCCGCCGGCGGCCAGGACCAGCCGGCGCGGAGGCGCCCCGGAGCCGCCGCGGAGGCGGTACACCGTGTCGTAGTGATGGTATGCGCTGGCGGCCACCAGCCCGAACGCGGCCGGCAGCGCACCGGGGGCGCCGCTGTGAAGCGCCAGGCCGAGCACGGTGAGGTACTCCCCGGCCCGGAACAGCGGCGGCAGCAGCCAGTCCACCGGGCCGGTCAGCGGTGCGGCGGCGGCCCGGCCCGCGCACAGCGCGTACACCGCGGCCGCGGCCACCGCCGCCCAGCCGCCGGCCCCGCCGGGCAGCAGGAAGACACAGCCCAGCAGCACGGTGGTCCCCGCCAGCGCCCACAGCGGGGCCCCGGCCGCGCCACGCCGCCGGGCCGCCGGGCGGGCCGCCAGTGCGGCGAGCGGCCCGTTGTCCGCGAGACCGGCCAGCGCCCTGGCGGACCGCTCGGTGCGCGGCGGACGGCGCACCGAGCGCAGCAGCCGGCCCGCGGTGGTGTAGCAGGCGGCGAAGCCCCCGGCCACGAGCAGCACGACGAGGGTGACGCGGGGGGTGGTCAGGGCGGTCAGGACGGCGATCAGTGCCCAGCGCTCCCCGATCGGCAGCACGATCATGCGGCGCAGCCAGACGGTCCAGCCGACCGCGTCCAGGCGCCCGGACAGCGCCGCGGCGCGGCTGGTGCCGGAGCCCGGGGAGTCCTGGTCGGCCTCGGTGAAGGAGAAGTCGACGATGTGCCGGCAGGTCTGCAGCACCATCGCGGCCAGGGCCAGGGCCCAGACGTCGTCCCCTCCGCGTGCCGCGCCGAGCGCCAGGCCCGCGTAGAAGGCGTACTCCTTGGCCCGGTCGAAGGTGGCGTCCAGCCAGGCGCCGAGCGTGGAGTAGCGCAGTGCGTAGCGGGCGAGCTGGCCGTCGGCGCAGTCGAGGACGAAGGAGAACAGCAGGAGCAGCCCGGCGGCGGCGAACCCGGCCCGGGTGCCGGTGGCGGCGCAGCCGGCGGCCAGCAGGGCGGTGAGCAGGGACGCGGTGGTGACCTGGTTGGGGGTCAGGCCGCGGCGGGCGCACCAGCGGGCGAGGTAGCGGGAGTAGGGGCTGACGAAGTGGGTGGTGAAGAAGCCGTCCCGGGACTTGACGGCGCTGCGCAGCCGCACGTCCTCGTCGTCGACGGCTGCGACCGCCGTCTCGGCCTCGGCGCGGGCCGCCGGGGTGGCCGGCACGGCGGCCACCAGGGCGCCCAGCTCGGGCCGGTGGACGGGGGTGCCGTCGGCCTCCAGCCGGGCGGCGAGCCGGTCGGGCAGGCTGTCGGCGGGCGTCCCGGCCTCCGGGCCTGCCGCCAGCAGCCGGGCGAGCTCCTCGCGGGCCTGCGGCTGCACGGTCAGGGCGCCGGGCACGGCGGCGGCCGGAAAGCGGGGGTCGGTCAGGCCGAGGCGCAGGGCGTGCAGGTGCCCGGTGAAGCGCGGGTCGACGACCGCGATCCGCAGGCCGGGCGGCACCGCGCCCAGCTCCGTGGCCAGTGCCCCCGGGTCCCCGGGCGTCCGGACCGTGAAGCCCAGGGTGCGCAGGTCGTCCTCCAGCGGCGAGCCGGGGACGGGCCGGCCGGTCAGAATGGCGGTCGACAGGGGAACTCATCTCCTTGGCGGGGGGCCTCGGGCACGAGGGCAGAGATTATCCGATCACCACGGCCCGGTATTCACCGCGCATTCACCGGGCGGGGGTTGCCGTGTGGCCACAGCATGGTCGATCTCGGCGCCCGGTGGCAACGCGGGGTGCGGCTAGGCTGCGGGCATGACATGGCTGATCACCGGCGGTGCCGGATACATCGGCGCCCATGTGGTGCGCTCCATGACCGCGGCCGGGGAGGACGTGGTCGTGCTCGACGACTTCTCCAGCGGCCGGGCGGGACGGCTGCCGGACACCGTCCCGGTGGAGCGCGGCTCGGTGCTGGACCGGGAGACGGTGAACCGGGTGCTGGCCGCGCACCGGGTGACCGGGGTGGTGCACGTCGCGGCGAAGAAGCGGGTCGAGGAGTCGGTGGACCGGCCGCTGCTGTACTACCGGGAGAACCTCCACGGCCTGACGGTCCTGCTGGAGGCGGTGACCGCCGCCGGGGTGGACCGGTTCGTCCTGTCGTCCTCCGCCGCGGTCTACGGCATGCCGGACACCGAGCTGGTCACCGAGGAGACGCCGTGCAGGCCCCTGAACCCGTACGGCGAGACCAAGCTGGCCGGCGAGTGGCTGGTGCGGGCCGCGGGCCGGGCGCACGGGCTGCGCTCGGTGTGCCTGCGGTACTTCAACGTGGCCGGGGCCGCGCATCCGGATCTCGCGGACACCGGAGTGTCCAACGTGATCCCGATGTTCTTCGACCGGCTCGGCCAGGGCCTGGCTCCGCGGATCTTCGGTGACGACTACCCGACGCCGGACGGCACCTGCGTGCGGGACTACGTGCACGTCGAGGATGTCGCCGAGGCCCACCTGGCCGCCGCCCGGCTGCTCGGCGGGCAGGACTCCCCCGGCGATCTGACGGTCAACATCGGCACCGGCCGGGGGGCCTCGGTCCGGGAGCTGGCCGGCCTGGTCGCCGAGATCACCGGGCACCGGGACGTGCTTCCCGAGGTGACCGGGCGCCGCGCCGGCGACCCGGCGCGGGTGGTCGCCTCTGTCGGGCTGGCGGCCGCGCGGCTCGGATTCACCGCGAGCCGGGATCTGCGCGACATGGTTTCCTCCGCCTGGCGGGGATGGACCGCAAGCGTTCCCGGAGGTCAGGAAAGCGCAGGTCAGAGCACATGACAACGGTGTTCAGTGCCGCGTTGCCGGATACCCCCTCCCCGTAGTTCACTGTGAGGGCCGCCGGGTACCGGCGGTGGCCACACGTGGGCCGGCGGACAGCGGAGGGGCGACGGACATGGGCGCGGGACACCAGCACGGCGGGCCTCCGCCCGGCCCTCGGGGAACGGCCGGTGCGGCCTACCGGGGGCGGCTGCGCGTCGCCCTGGCGATCGCCGTCCTGCTGCTGGCGGCGGAGATCACCGGGGCGGCGCTGACCGGTTCGCTGGCACTGCTCGCGGACGCCGGGCACGTGGCCACCGACGTGCTGGGGATCGGCCTGGCGCTGCTGGCCATCCACGTCGCCAACCGACCCGGGGTCCACGAGCGCCGGACCTTCGGCTTCGCCCGGCTGGAGATCCTCGCGGCCCTGCTGAACTGTGTGCTGCTGCTCGGGGTGGGCGGCTACATCCTCATCGAGGCGATCGACCGGCTGCGCAACCCGACGGAGGTCCCCGGCGGGCTGACGATCGCGTTCGGCCTGCTGGGCCTGGTACTCAACGGCATCTCCCTGTCGCTGCTCATGCGAGGCCAGCGCGAGAGCCTGAACGTGCGCGGGGCCTTCCTGGAGGTGCTGGCCGACGCGCTGGGCTCGCTGGCGGTGGTCGCCGCCGCCCTGGTGATCATCCTCACCGGCTGGCCGTACGCCGACCCGATCGCCTCGCTGGCCATCGCCGCGATGATCGTGCCGAGGACCGTGAAGCTGGCCCGCGAGGCGATCGACGTGCTGCTGGAGGCGGCCCCCCGGAACGTGGATCTCTCCGAGGTGCGCGCCCACATACGCGGTGTGGAGGGGGTGGAGGATCTGCACGATCTGCATGTGTGGACGATCACTTCCGGCATGCCGGTGCTCTCCGTCCATGTGGTGGTCAGCCGGGACGTCCTGGACTCGGTGGGACATGAGCGGATACTGCACGACCTGCAACAGTGCCTGGGCGAACACTTCGACGTCGAGCACTGCACCTTCCAGCTCGAACCGCACGGTCACGCGGCACATGAACCGGGGTTGTGCCACTGACGGTGAGCCGGCTGCGGCACACTGGTGACAGCAACCGCACCCACATTCGACGAAAGGTCACCATGCCCTCCAGCCCAGCCGTCTCCGCAGAGCCGATCATGCTCGAACTCGTGGACGAGGGCGGAAGGACGACCGGCACCGCCGAGAAGCTCTCCGCGCACCTGGCGCCCGGACAGCTGCACCGCGCCTTCTCCGTCTTCCTCTTCGACCGGGAGGGCAGACTCCTCCTGCAGCGCCGGGCACAGGGCAAGTACCACTCCCCCGGGGTGTGGTCGAACACCTGCTGCGGCCACCCCTACCCGGGCGAGCCTCCGTTCCTGGCCGCCACCCGGCGCACCGTCGAGGAACTCGGCGCCGCACCGGCGCTGCTGCGGGAGGCGGGAACCGTGAGCTACCACCACCCGGACCCGGACTCCGGTCTGGTGGAGCGGGAGTACAACCATCTGTTCGCCGGGGTGCTGGACGCTCCGCTGCTGCCCGACCCGGAGGAGGTCGGGGAGACGGCCTTCGTGACGCCGGCGGAGCTGGCCGAGCGGCACGCCTCCGCGCCGTTCTCCGCGTGGTTCATGACCGTTCTGGACGCCGCCCGGCCCGGCATCCGTGAGGTCACGGGCCCCGGCGCCGGCTGGTGACCGGGCAGAGTCACACGCAGATCCAGGCGCACACGGCCGGTAACAGCCCGGTGGAGAGGATCGTCATCGGCGAGGTGACGGCGACACCGGCCAGCGAGTAGACGACGGAGGCCGGCACGGAGCGACAGCACCGCTCACGCGACAGCAGGTGCTCGCGGCGCAGCGGCAGCGCCCCGTGGCCGGCCGAGAGGGCATCGGGCACGGAACCGGCCGGTACGGTGCGCTCCAGGGCCCTGAGGAGGGAGTGTCTGCAGGAGTGACGGCGCGCCGAGCAATCGGCACGCATCTCGACCAGTTGCCCCAAGCGTTGCGCGCAGCGGGCCAGGGCCCTCCGCCCGGGCAGCGCCGTCCGCGCGGCCTCCCCCAGCTGCACGAAGAGGTGGTGCCGCTGGCGGAGATGAGCTCGCTCATGGGCGAGGACCGCGCCCAGCTCAGCGGGCCCGAGGCGGTCCACGAGCGCCTGCGAGACAACGGCGTGGCCGCCGCCTGGCCCCGGCAGGCTGTAGGCCACGGCCTCGTTGCTGGGCAGGACGATCACGTCGTGTTCGGGGTGCGGGAGCCCGAACATCCCCAGCAGGGAGCGGTGCCGGTCACGCCGGATCCGGGCCCGGCGACCGGCCCTCATGTACAGCACGGCGACATGCGCCACCGCGTACGTCGCCCCGGCGATCGCCGCGATGTCCAGGGGCAGGAGCGCAATGCTGTGCCGCCCGCCGAGCAACGGATCAGTGAGGAAGCCGAAAACGCCCAGCAGCAGGGCGGCAAGGGCTCCGAGCACTCCGGCGCCCCAGAGCGCCAGTGCCGCGCACGGCACCCGGTAGGGCCAGCGGGTCGGCACCACCGACAAGGACACCGCGCCCAGCAGCACTGTCGCGAACAGCACCTGACACAGCCCGTCCATACATCCCCCGTAACGGTTGTGATCTCACACCGTGGCACCCCGCGGCGGAGTATTCGGTTCCGGCCCGGTCCCGCGGGGGCCGGACCCGCGCCCCGTCAGCCGGGGGACCGGCGGCCGCGCTCCTCGATGGACTCCGCTATCACGGCCCGGGCCTCCGGCGTGATCCGGTCGACGAAGCGCAGCAGAGCGGTGTGGTCGTCCCCCGCGACACCGAGCGCATCGCTCATGAGCTCGGCGAACAGTTCCTCCCGCGTGGTCACAGCGGAGAACCTGTGGGCCCTGGACTGGGCGTCCTGCTCCACGAATCCCTTGCGCGCCAGGCGCTGAAGCGTGGTCATGACCGTGGTGTAGGCGAGCCCGCGCTCCGCCAACAGCGCCTGGTGCACCTCTCGAACGGTCTGAGGTCCACCGGCCTGCCAGAGGCAGTCCAGTATCGCCCGTTCCAGGTCTCCCAGTCGTGCCATGCCGAGCATCATAGGCGATCCGCCCAGACTTGACTACCGGCGTAGTACTACTGCAATAGTGGATCTGCTCACGGGGGGCTTCGCCGACAGCGGCGCGTACCCCTGCCCACATGTCCAGGCGATCAGGGAGACGTATGCAACTCGCCGCCATGCTCGGAGACGCCGGAGCCGCATTCCGCCTGCCCAACGCGGAACGGGAGGCCGCTGTCGTCGCAGCGCTCAGGAGTGCCTTCGCGTCTCACGCCGGGCACAACGCCTTCTACCGCGCCCAGTGCGAGGCGGCCGGTGTCACAGCGGCCGACATCTCGTCGGTCGCGGACCTGGCCCGCATCCCCCTGCTTCCCGTGGGGATGTTCAAGCAGCCCGACGCCCACGTGCTGATGACCGCGCCGTTGACCGATGTCGAGCTGGAGATACGCAGCACCGGGACGGGTGGGGTCCCCAGCGTGGCCCGGCGGGACACCACCACCGCCACCCGGGTCGTCACCGCCCTCATCGGCCAGTACCGCGACTTCTTCGGCATCGCGAAGGGGGCGGGCCTGTTCCTCTCCCCGTCCACCGCGGAGACCCCGGAGATGGGGATGGTCAAGGTGTTCAACCTGCTCAACGGCCTCTTCGACGATCACGCCTACGTGGTGCGGGACTACGCCTTCGACCCGGAGGAGGCACTAGGCCTGCTGAACCGCTGGGAGGAGTCGATGACCCGGCACATCATCGGCCCGCCCTTCCTTGTCGGCAGACTGCTGCGCTACCTGGAACTGGAGGACATCAGTCTGAAGCTCGACCCCGAGTCCCTGGTCATCACGCTCGGCGGGTGGAAGCGGTACACCGGCGAGAGCATCAGCCGACGGGACTTCGACGAGAAGGTCGAACGTCACCTCGGTGTCCCCGCCGGGCGGGTCCGGGACATGTACGGAATGATCGAGTCGAACATGCTGGCCGTGGAGTGCGAGCATCACCGCAAGCACGTTCCCCCGTGGTCCTACATCAGCATCCGCGATGTCGAGGACACCTCCATTGAGCTGCCGGCCGGCCGGACAGGGGTGATCGCCCTGCTCGACGCGCTGAGCACCTCGTATCCGGGGTTCATCCTCAGCGAGGACGTCGGAGAGGTCGACTCTTCACCGTGCCCGTGCGGCAGGACCGGGCAGACGGTTTCCTTCCGCCGCCGGCTCCAGGGAGCAGAGCTGGGCTGCTGTGCCGTGAGCATCGAGAAGTTCCTCGACAGCCAGGAGATCGTGGCCGAGTGCGAGGTCCCCGCGGCACCGGCACGGACGGAGGCCTGAGGCATGGGCCGCTACAGCCCCACGGTGGTGGACCACTTCACCAATCCGCGCAACGCCGGCGAACTGGACGACCCCGATGTGCGCGCCTCCATCGGCAACCCGGTCTGCGGCGACCAGATCATGCTCACCGCGTACGTCGACGACGGCACTATTACCGCCATCCGCTTCCGCGCCCACGGCTGCGCCGCGGCGCTGGCCGCCGCCAGCGCGATCAGTGAGGCCTGCCACGGCGCCACCCTGGCGGAGCTCGGCACCTGGGACGCGTCCCGGGTCGACTCCCTGCTCGGCGGCCTCGCGCCCGACCAGCGGCATGTCGCCGCACTCGGCGGCCACGTGGTGAGCAGGCTCGTCAGCAACCACCGGGAGGGGGTGAACGATGACGCCCCTCTCGTCTGTTCCTGAGCTGCCCGGGTCCCGCCACCGTCCGGCTGAGGTGTACCTCGACCACGCTGCCACCAGTCCGGTGTGCCAGGAGGCAGCCGACGCCGTCCTGCGGGGCCTGAGCATCACCGGGAATCCGTCGAGCCGGCACGCCGCCGGGGACGCCGCCGCCGAGGCACTGGAGGGCGCGCGCGGTCAGCTCGCCCTCATGCTCGGATGCCCCGCGGACGACGTGGTCTTCACCAGCGGGGGGTCGGAGGCCGACGCGCTGGCTGTCTGCGGCACCGTGCTGGCCGCCGGCCCGGCCCGCTCCCACATCGTCACCACCGCGATCGAGCACTCCGCGGTTCTGGAAGCCTGCCGGCTCGCCCGTGAACTGGGCGCAGAGATCACGGTCGTGCGTCCTGACCCGAGCGGCCGGATCGACCCGGAGGACATCCGCCGGGCCCTGCGTCCTCGCACAGTCCTCGTCTCGGTGATGCACGCCAACAACGAGACCGGGGTCATCCAGCCGGTGAGCGAGATCGCCGCCCTCGCCCGGAGCGCCGGCGCCCTGATGCACACGGACGCCGTGCAGACGGCGGGGAAGCTGGACTTGGCCACCACCGGAGCTGATCTGATCTCCGTCTCCGCTCACAAGTTCTACGGGCCGAAGGGAGTCGGCGCCCTCAAGGTAGCCGCAGGAGTCCGGATGGCCCCCCTGATCCGCGGCGGCAGCCAGGAACGAGGGCTGCGCGCGGGGACGGAGAACCTCCCCGGGGTAATGGGCATGGCCGCCGCGGCGGCCGTAGCCCTGCGGCACATGGGCGATCCCGACTCGCGCTCCCGCATGCGGAGTCTTCGCACCCGGCTGACCGACGAGCTGACCTCCATCCCCGGGGCCCGTGTCAACGGTGACGGCGCACCCTGTCTGCCCGAGACCCTGAACATCTCCTTCGACGGTGTGCGCGGGGACACACTGGTGGACGTGCTCGCCGCGCACGGCGTCTGCGTCTCCGCGGGCTCCGCCTGCCACTCGGAGAGCGACGAGCCCTCGCACGTGCTCACCGCGATGGGAATCCCTCCCGAACGGGCCCGGTCCTCGGTCCGGTTCAGCCCGGGCCGGACCACCACCGCGGAATCCGTCACCCGGGCCGCCCGCGACACCGCCACGGTGGTGAGCCGCCTCCGGCTCCTCGGCCCGGCTCCCACCCTCCGGCCGACCGCTGCGCGAGAGACCTGATGATCCCACTGAAGAATCTGCTCAGCGAGCGTGCCCGTCTGATCACCTCGGTCGTCGGGGTGGGCTTCGCCGTCATGCTGGTCCTCGTGATGACCGGCATCTTCGTCGGCACCACCAACCAGGTCACCACCTACATCGACCATCATCACGAGGAGGTGTGGGTGGCCCAGCCCGGGACCACTCAGATGTTCCGCTCGGTTTCCTGGCTTCCCGACGAGACGCGCGACGAACTGCTCAAGATCCCGGGTGTGGCGGGAGCCAGTCCCGTCCTGGGCGTTCCCACGAGTTTCGTCCGGGACGGCAGCCAAACGGCGATCTACCTGCTCGGGTACGACCCGAAGGCCGCTGCGGGCGGCCCCTGGAAGCTCGCGGAGGGACGCGCGGAGGTGGCTGCCGGAGAAACGGTCCTGGACAGGGTACTGGCGGCCA
Source organism: Streptomyces sodiiphilus (assembly GCF_039529215.1). Taxonomy (NCBI): domain Bacteria; kingdom Bacillati; phylum Actinomycetota; class Actinomycetes; order Kitasatosporales; family Streptomycetaceae; genus Streptomyces; species Streptomyces sodiiphilus. The sequence continues at coordinate 47,663 of NZ_BAAAMJ010000072.1, forward strand.
AGAACGGTGTCGGTGTCGGCGACACCGTGGAGCTGGCGGACGCCTCCTTCACTGTCGTGGGGCTCTCCGAGGAGACGGCGGCGGTGGGCAACTTCTACGCCTTCATCTCCCTGGAGGACGCCAAGGAACGGCTCCGCGCCGACAACCGGGTCAGTTACTTCCTGGTGCAGCCGGAGCCCGGAGCCGATCCCGGTGACCTCGCCGCAGCGATCGACGAGCGGCTTCCCGGAGCGGTCGCCCTCACCTCCGGCGAGTTCTCCGACAACAGCCGCGAGATCGTCATCTCGATGATGGGGCGCCCCTTCTACGCGATGATCGCGATCGGTGTGCTGGTCGGCGTCGCCCTGGTGTCCCTCACAGTGCTGGCGAGCGCCGCCGAGCAGATGCGGGAGTTCGGCGTGCTGAAGGCGATCGGGGTCGCCACCCCACAGGTCTACGGCATCGTGCTCACCCAGGCGGCGCTCCTGGCCGTCTCCGGTTACGCCCTTGGAGCCTCCGTGACCTACGGGCTGCAGTTCCTGCTGGCGGAACGGATGGGCGACGTCACCATCGAGATCACCGCCCCGGTACTCCTGGCGATGTTCGCCGTGACCCTGGTGATGGCCGCGCTCGGGTCGATCGGGCCGGTCCGCCGCGTGACCCGGCTCGACCCCGCCATCGCCTTCCGCAACTGATGCACCCCGCCATCCCGGCCGAGAAACAGGAGCACCCCATGAGATGCCCGGTCTGCGGCGCCGAAGCGACGGCCGCCCGCTGCGGAGGCTGTAACCGCCCGTTGCTGCCCCCGCTGCAGGACGGCCCCGCGCTGCGGCTCGAGGACATCGAGCACACCTACGGCACGGGCGCGGCCGCGGTGCACGCCTTGCGCGGCACCTCCTTCGCGGCCGCACGCGGCGAGATCACCGTCATCTCCGGCCCTTCGGGAGGAGGCAAGTCCACCGCACTGCTGACGATGGGCCTGCTGCTGCGGCCCACGTCCGGGACGGTCAGCGTGGCGGGCGAGCCCCTGCACGAGGCCTCCGAGAAACGGCGGGCGCGGGTCCGGCTGCTCCGGATGGGCTTCGTCTTCCAGCAGTTCAACCTGCTCGCCGCGCTGACCGCGGAGGAGAACGTCCTGGTCCCGTTGCGTTACGCCGGAGTGGCCGCCGAGGCGGCGCGCGACCGTGCCCGCGACCTGCTGAGGAGGCTCGGGCTGGAGCGCCGGGCGGTCCACCGCCCGGCGGATCTTTCCGGCGGCGAGAAGCAGCGGGTGGCCGTTGCCCGGGCTCTCGCGCTGGGACCCGACATCGTGCTGGCGGACGAGCCCACCGCCAACCTCGATTCCCGCGCCGGCCGGCAGGTGACCGAGCAGCTGGCCGAGCTGGCCCGCGCCCAGCGCTCCGCCGTGGTTGTCGTCACCCACGACACACGGCTCGCTCCCCTGGCCGACCGGGTGCTGCACCTGGAGGACGGCCGGCTGAACCCCGCCCCCGCGGGCCGGGAGGAGGACCGGTGACCGGCGGAACCGGGCACGAGCCCGCACCCCCGCACCTGGCCCGCGAAGCACCCCTGGTGACCGTGCCGGAACCGGAACGCGCCGCGGCGGTGGCGCTGAACGCACCGGTCCGCAGCCTCCAGATGCTCGACCTGCAGACGGCCGCCGGCGCGACGGAGATCTACGTCGCGCTGCGGCCCCCCGCCCAGGAGGGGAACAGCTTCGACTCCCTTCCCGGCGTCCGGGACGGCGACCCCACCCAGGTCACCAGCGGCAGGCTCCTGGAGGAGATCATCGCCCAAGCGCACGCCGGGGGCCTGCGTGTCCACCTGTGTGCCGACGCACCGGCGGTGGCGGACGGGGACCGCGGGGGGTATCTCCGGCACGTCGCCGGAGGCCTCGCCGCAGGCGCCGATACGGTCGTCGTAGGCTCCGCTGCGACGGCACGCTGGGTCTCCCGCGCGCACCCGGACGCCCTCCTGGTGGCGGGCGCACCGCTGGGCGTGACCACCGTCGCGTGGGCACGGCACCTGCTCGACGCCTACGGAGTACGCCGCGTGGTCCTGCCGCACGCGACCACCCTCGACGAGATCGCCGAGTTCTGCTCGGTCCCCGGCCTCGACGTCGAGGTACCGGTGCAGACCGGCTCGGGCGCCGACTGCCACCACTGCCGGCTGCCGGACCAGCGAGGTTCCGGCCTGGGCTGCCGGGCCGGCTACCGCATGGTGCCGGTCACCGGCGGTCCGCAGTCCTCCGCGGAGACCGTCGCGCTGCTCGACGGCGCCTCGGACTGCGCGCTGTGCGATGTCCCTGCCCTGGCCGCGCTCGGGGTCGCGGCACTGCAGGTTCCCGGCAGGGAAAGTCCCATCGTGCGCCAGAACGCCAAGATCACTCAGATGTACCGACGAGCGCTCGACGGGGCGGCACACGGCCGTACCACGGCACAGGTCATCGCCGACATCGACCGGGTGGAGCTGATGTGGCAGATGGCCTGGGTCCCCCGCATGTGCGAACAACAGCGCTGCCGCTTCCGTGACACGGCGCAGCGGCGCTCACTCGTCTGAGACCGGAGGAGCCGAACCGCATGAGAGTGGAGATCCGTCTCGCCACGCCGGAGCGCCTGGAGGAAGTGCTCGCCCTGCCCGTCGACGCCGTGAGCTTCGGCCAGGAGGGCTGCTGGACGAAGCTGCCTTCCCGGGCAGAGCTGCGCGCCGCCGCCGAGGCCGTGCGCGGCGCGGGGCGCCAGGCGGGGGTCGTGCTTCCGGCAGCCTGGCAGCGTACGGCGGAGCCGATCGCGGAGCTCGGGGCAGCGCTGGCCGGGGACGGACCTGTGTCACTGACCGTCAACGACCCCGGGACCCTGGCGGTGCTCGCCGGTACACCGGCCGGGGAGGCCGGGCTGTGCATAGGCCTGGCACTGTCACCCGGGCGCCCGCACGCCGTCGGGCCCTCTCCGCGGAGCCCTTCGGAACCCGCCGTCTACGAGGACGGCTTCCTGGAGGAGCTGGAGACCTTCCCGGCCCGGGTGCTGGAGGCCGACGCGGGAGCACTGGTGCCCGAGCGCCCCGGCTGGCGGGTGAGACGCATGCTCGATGTGGTTCCTGTCGCCTGGTCACGGTCGTGTCCGACAGCCCGCCACCACGGCCTTCCTCTGCCCGGATGCCGCTCCGCGTGCGACACGCCGCTCACTGTCACCGCCGCCACACGGTGGCAGCTGGGTCACGGGCACCGCGCCCCCGTCGCCGTCGCGGACCGGCGGCATCAGGAGGTGCTCACCGTCCTGGGCAACGCGGTCTACGTTCCGGCTCCCCCGGAAGCACCGGTATTCCCGGACGTGATCATCGACGCCCGTTTTCACCCGCCCGCCGCCCTGGCCGAACGGGTCACCGCCGCGCGGCGGTGGTCAACCGCAGCACCACAGGAGATGTGATGGTCGATCTGGCCCTGAGTACCGAACAGCAGGACATCGTCGAACAGGCCCGGGCAGTCGCCCGCCGGTGCCTGGCACCCCGGGCGGCCGTTCACGACCGGACCGGCACCTTCCCCGCGGAGAACATCGCGGATCTGCACCGTGCCGGGTTCCTCGGGCTCCTGGTCCCCGAGGAGTACGGCGGGGCAGGGGCGGACCTGACCGCATGGGCCCTGGTCGTGGCCGAGTTCGCGGAGGCCTGCGGCTCCACCGCGCTCATCTACGCCATGCACTCCGGCGCGGCCCGGTTGCTGGCCGCGGACACTTCCGGCGCGTCGGAAGCCGAACGGATCCTGCGCGAAGTGGTGACCGAAGGACGCCTGCTGAGCTGGGGATTCTCCGAGCCCGGAACGGGCGGCAACATCCTGGCGCCGCAACTGCGGGCCGAAGCCGGGGGCGAGTCCGTGACGCTGCGGGGCACCAAGGCGTTCTGCACCGCCGCGGGCCATGCGGACTACTACGTGATCAACGCGCACAGCGGCCGGGCGGAATTCCGGCGCAGCCAGACCATCGCCGTGCTGCCGGCGGACCTCTCCGGCCTGACCGTCAAGGAAACCTGGGACGCCATGGGCATGCGGGCCAACAGCGCGAACACCCTGGCACTCGACTGCGAAATACCCACCGGGAACTGCCTGGGTGGTCCGGGCGGCGGAGTCCCTCTGCTGACTCACGCCCTGCCGGCACTGGTGCTGGGTCTGGCCGCCGCCTCCCTGGGGGTGGCCCGGGCCGCCCAGTCCTATGCCGCCGGGCATGTCACGCGACGGACACTCGCTCCTTCCGGGCAGGTCCTCGCCGCCTTCCAGGGAGTGCGGCTGCACATCGCGGACATGGCCACAGCCGTGCACACCGCACATCTCTCCCTGCTGCACGGCGCGTGGACCGCCGAGAACGACCCTCTGGAGGCCCTCGCGGCCCTGAACATGACCAAGTACATCTGCAATCGAACGGCCATCACCGTCGCCGACACCGCCATGCAGGTCACCGGAGGGCACGGTTTTCTGCGGTCGAACCCCCTGGAGAGGCACTACCGGGACGCGCGTGCCGGAGCCGTCATGGGGGCCAGTCTGGACGCGCTGCGCGACATGATCGGCAAGGCGGCTCTGGGCCTCGATCCCCGCGGAGACATTGTTCCCACCCCCCGTCAGGCAGGAGACCGCTGACATGACCGCACCCGTACCGTCCGACGACGAGATCGTGACCGCCCTGCGCGACATCATGGCCGCCGTGCTCAGCGACGAGGACCTCGCCCGTACCGATCTGGCCGGGGTCACGGCCGAAACACCACTGCTGAGCCTCCCTCTGGACTCGGTCACCCTGATGGCCGTCATCGCGGAGATCGAGGAGAGGTTCCGGGTCTACATCCCGGAGCACAGGGCGTTCGCCTTCACCCGGGTGGGCGAGCTGGTGGAGTACGTCGGGGAACGGGCACGGGCCAAGGCCGGCCGAGCGGCCCGGTGAGGGGAGCACACATGATCCCCACTGCCACTCTCCTGCCGGTGGACCTCCGCGCGGTGGCAGAGCACTCCGGCGGCGTCACCTTCCTGGATTCCAGGGAGGTGACCGGCGAGCTGACCTACGCGGATCTCGCCCTGCGGGCACGGGGCGCCACGGGAGCCCTCCGGGACCGGGAACTGCGCCCGGGCGCCCGTGTCCTGCTGCCCCTGCCCACCGGCCCCGAGTACCTCATCGCGCTCCTCGGCTGCCTGGCCGGCGGTTTCGTTCCCTGCACGGTCCCTCCCCCGATCCGCCCCGAGGACCCCGGCTCCACGGGTATGCGCCAGTTCCGTGCGGCGCTCGAGGCGGTCGTGCCCGACGCGGTGGTCATGGCGGGGCCCCCTCCGGCCGGGCTGTCCGGCGGCGGACCCCCCTTCCTGGACACGACCGACCTGGCGCATCCTCCGGTACCCGAGGACTCCCTGCCCGCAGCCGGGCCGGACACGCTCCATCACATCCAGCTCACCTCGGGTTCCACATCCGCTCCGCGGGCGGCCGTCCTCACGCACGGCCAGGTGGCCGCGAGCCTGTCGGCGAATCTCGGGGCGCTGGAACCCCTGACACCGCACGAGCGCATCCTGCACTGGCTTCCGCTTCATCACGACATGGGTTTCGTCCTGACGCTGACGGCATTGCACGCGGGCCTGCCACTGGACCTCATGCCGTCGATCGCGTTCTTGCGGGACCCCCTGTCGTGGCTTCGGCACATCTCCCGGCGTGGCGCCACCGTCACCGCGGCTCCCCCCTTCGGCTACCGCGCGGCGGCGGAACGCAGCCGTCGCGCACCCGTGGCGGGGCTGGACCTGTCGTCGCTCCGGCAGGCATACGTGGGCGCGGAACCCATCCCTTTCTCCGTTCTCTCCGCCTTCCAGGAGGAATTCGCCGGCCGAGGGCTCGCGGAGGACGTCCTGATCCCCTGCTACGGCATGGCCGAGACAGTCCTGGCCTCGACGATGTCGCTCGGCACCACCCCTTCCGGTGAACTCGGCTGGGGACGGGTCAGGGCTGTCCGCCTGGACAGGGAGGCCCTGCGCGAGAACCGTGCTGTCGAGGCCCGCGAGAGAGCCCCCGCGCTCACCAGCGTGGCGTGCGGCAGGCCGGTGAGCGGCCTGAGCGTGGAGATCCGCACCCCGGAGGGACGGCTCTGTGCCGAAGGGGAGGTCGGCGAGATCGTCCTGAGCGGCGACTCGGTGATGGCCGGCTACCTGGGGCCCGGCGGACGCCCCGTACCGGTGCCCGGAGGACGTCATGCCAGCGGTGATCTCGGCTTCCTGCGCAACGGTGAGCTCCACGTCGTGGGCCGTGTGAAGGAAATGCTGGTCGTGCGGGGGAAGAACCTCCCGCCCTACGACGTCGAGGCGGCCGTCGAGAGTCATCCGGACGTTGCCGCCGGGGCCGCCGCGGTCTTCTCCTGTACGGACGACGACGGAGAGTACGTGGTCGCGGTCGTGGAGAGCCGCCACGGCCCGGCCGGCTCCGGAACGCTCCGGGAGGAGATCGCCGCGCTCGTGCGCGGTGCGTTCGGATTCACCCCGCGCGAGGTCGTGGTCGTGCGCAGGGGCCGGATTCCCCGGACCACGAGCGGGAAGCGGCAGCGGGCCGGGTTGCGGGACGCCTACCTCCGTGGGGAGCTGCTCTAGTGTCCCCCGGATCCCCGCCTGCGGGCCGCTCTGCTTCCCCGCCGGTGCGCCCCGGCGGGGAAGCAGACCTCTTCCGCCACGTGATGTCGGAACTGCCCAGTGGCGTGACGGTGGTGACCACGATGTCCCCCGCGGGGCCGACGGGGATGACGGTCAGTGCGGTCACTTCCCTGTCTCTGCGCCCCGCGCTTCTGCTGATTTGCCTGGCCAACGGATCGGGCACTCTCGCCCGCGTTCTCCAGCGAGGGGCGTTCGCCGTCAATGTGCTCGGCAGTTCCATGGCGGAGACCTCCCTGGTGTTCGCACAGAGGCCACCGCACGAGCGGTTCGCCGGCACCGGCCACCGGCTTCACGACGGTCTTCCTCTGCTGAACGGCGCTGTGGCGTGGGCGACCTGCCGGGTGACCATCACTTACCCGGGAGGGGACCACACCATCGTGGTCGGCGCGGTGACCGGTGCGGCGCGCCACGGGGGTGATCCACTGGTGCGCCATCGCGGCACGTACCGGCCGCTGGGCTGATCCGGGGCCGCCCGGGCATTCGCCGTGCTCACAGGAACATCCGGGGGATGCGGTCCAGGGGCAGGGCGGCCCAGACGGTCTTGCCGCCGACGGCCGTCGGCTCCACCCCGCAGCGGCCACCCGCCTCCGCGGTGATGACCTTGACCAGCAGCAGGCCCCGGCCACTGGTGTTCTCCAGCGCCGGGGCCTGCTCCAGCGCCTTGGGCCGGTAGGGATGTCCGTCCTCGACCGCGACACGCACCCAGCGGTCGTCCACTGCCACCTCGACCCCTATCCGCGGGGTGAGCAGCGCGGCGTGCCGGATGCCGTTGGTGACCAGTTCCGTGAGGATCAGCAGCAGCCCCTGGAGGAGGTCGTCGGAGACCGGCACCTGCTGGCGGCGCAGCAGCTCCCGCACCGCGCGCCGGATCTGCGGAACCGACGCCTCGGCCGGGGCCACGGTGAACCGCCACGCCCCCTCGCGCGGGGGTGGCGGGGGGACGGCCCGCTGTGGCGGGGCGTCCGATCGGCTGTCCATGATGTCCGGCACACTTGTCCCTCTCGCACGGTGTCGCGGCGCCCCCGCTCCCGGCGGGGGTCTCACTCACCTTCCGAGTGTTGGCATGTGCCAGCGCCTCATGACGGAGTGACCTCAAGTCACCGCATCTGGCCGGGTTCTGAGCGGTTGTCTCCGACCGGGACCATTCCCGGTCCGGGTTTTGTGCACTTCCGCCCCGCTCATTCCGGTGTGACCATATTGGCGAACCCCGGGGACCGAAGAGCTCCCAGCACTCCGGGCGGGCCCGGGCACGGCGCCGCGGGGCGCGTCGCGGACTGCCGATAGCATCGCGGCCATGGAGCCAGCTCTGTTGTGCGAGGTGTCCGGCGCGTTGGCGACCGTCACCATCAGCAACCCCGCGAAGCGCAACGCCATGACACCCGGCATGTGGCGGCAGCTCCCGGCTCTGCTGGACAGGCTGGCGGCCGACGCCTCGGTGCGCGTCCTGGTCCTGACCGGGGCCGGGAACACGTTCTGCGCCGGTGCCGACATCTCCAGCCTCGGCGGGGCCGACGACCCCCGCGACCTGGCGGCCGCCGCCGAGGACGCCCTGGCGGCCTTTCCCAAGCCGGCCCTGGCGGTCCTGCGCGGTCACTGCGTGGGGGGCGGCTGCCAGCTCGCCGTGGCCTGCGATCTGCGGTTCGCCGCGGAGGGCACCGTGTTCGGCATCACACCCGCCCGCCTGGGCATCGTCTACCCGGCCTCCTCGACGCAGCGACTGGTGCGGCTGACCGGGCCTTCGGCGGCCAAGCACCTGCTCTTCTCCGCCGAGCTGATCGGCACCGGCAGGGCGCTGCGCACCGGCCTGGTGGACGAGGTGCTGCCGGCCGGGCAACTGGACGACCGAGTACGGGAGTTCACTCAAGCACTGGTGGAGCGCTCACAGCTGACCCAGGCCGCGGCCAAGGAGTTCGCCGACGGCCCCGCGGATGCCGCCAGGATCGCCCACTGGGCGGAAGCGGCCCGCGCCGGCGGCGAAGCCGAGGAGGGCGTCTCGGCGTTCCTGGAACGGCGGCCTCCGCGCTTCGGCCGGCACCCCCACGGCCTCCCACCGTCGACTACCCATGGGTAACGTACGCGCCATGACGTCTCCTGCTTCTCTTCCCGCGCGGGCGGGGCGGCACTGCCACGCCGCCTTGAACCCGCTGCACTCCACGCTGTACTTCTCCCCCGACCTCGGCTCGCAGCTCGCGGAGTGCGGCATCACCGACTCCCGCACCGCGTACTTCGCCGCCCGCGCGGCCCCGCTGGGCGCGGTGGGGGCGGCGACCGTCACCGCCGTCTTCTACAACTTCAGCCCCGCGCTGGTCGCCCGCCATGTGCCGGCGGCATGGGACCTCGCCTCCCCCGAGACGGTGCTCGCGGCCCGGCTCCGTGCGGTGGACGCCACTTGGCGGCGGCTGCTGGGCGAGGAGGCGGCATCGTCCGCGGAGATGGCGGAGGCGGCGGACCTCGCCCTGCGCGCCGCCGAGGCCTGCCGGCCGCACGGCCGCCCGCTGTGCGCCGCCCACGCGGCCCTGCCGGTGCCCGATGCCCCCCATCTGCGGCTGTGGCACGCGGCGACCGTGCTGCGTGAGCACCGCGGCGACGGCCACCTGACCGTCCTGCTGCGCGAAGGGCTCGACCCACTGGAGGCACTGGTCAGCCACTCGGCCAGCGGTCACGGCCCGTCCCGGGACTGGCTGGCCGACACCCGCGGCTGGCGGGAGGAGGACTGGTCCGCCGCCGAGGAGCGGCTGCGCGAGCGGGGCCTGCTGAACCGCCACGGCAGGCTGACCGAGGACGGCAGCGCGCTGCGCAAGGAGATCGAGAACGAGACCGACCGGCTGGACCGCGCGCCCTACGAGCACCTCGGCGCGGACGGCGTGCGGCGCCTGACCGTGCTGGCGGGCGGGTTCGCCGCGGCGGCGCGGGAAGCCGGAGCCTTCCCTCCCGCCCTGCTCGGCGGCTGAGGCCCCACCGGTCAGGCCGGCCACCCGGCCGGCCTGTCAGTGGCCTGCCCTCGGCCGGCAGCGGCGGCCGGAGCGCGGCGGCGGGGCCGTCAGGCGGAAGCGCCGAGCAGGTCGGCGGCTGCCGTCGCGGAGGCCCAGGAGACCGTGACGCCGGCGCCGCCGTGGCCGTACTGGTGGACGCAGACGGCCCCGCCGGGCAGGTCCTCCCGCTCCAGGCGCACGTTCGGCCGGAAGGGGCGCAGGCCGGTGCGGACGCCCAGGACCCGGGCGCCGAGCACCCGGGGGTCGATCCGGGCGCAGCGGCGCACGATCGCCTCGGTGGCGGCCGGGTCGGGTCCCAGGTCCTCGGCTCCGTCCTGGGCGGTACCGCCCAGGACGAGGCCGTAGGGCTGGGGCAGCAGGTAGGTGCTGTCCGGGCTGCCGGGCTCGGCGGCCACGTACCACTCCTCCACCCCGGGGTTCTCCACGATCACCAGCCGCCCCTGGACGGGCCGCACCCGGGGATCGGGGACCAGCTCGCGGGCGCCGAGCCCGGTGCAGTTGACCACGGCCGGGGCCGCCGTGCCGGCCTCGGCCGGGCTGCGCACCGCCCGCCGCTCGTGATGCCCGCCCGCGTCCGTGAGCCGGTCGCGCAGATACCGGAGGTAGGACGGCATGTCGATCAGGGCGGTGGTGGCCCGCACCGCGGAGTCCGGGTCCTCGCCCCCGGGCAGCTCGCCCGGGCCGGGCCGGCGCGCGTCGACGCACGACGCCCACGGCTCGGGCATCCAGGGCCTCACCAGCACGCCCGTGGCCATCCGGACCCCGGTCCGGGCCGGATCACCGGCCAGCCCGGTGAACGTCCGCAGGGAGGCCACCGCCCACCGGGCCGCCGTGCGCTCGGGTCGGATGCGGTAGGGCCAGCACAGGCCCCCGGCCACCGCCGAGACGGTGTCCCGGGCCGGTTCCCGGGTCCATACCCGGACCGGGTGCCCGCGCTCGGCCAGCACCACGGCGGTGGTCAGCCCGATGACGCCGCCGCCGAGCACGATCACCTCGTCCATGTGCCCACGCTAGGCGCTCACCGGCCCGGCGGGGAGGGCCGGCCTTCACCGGCGCGCCGGTGAAGGCCGGGATCAGGCCTTGCCGCGGGCCACCAGACGGGCCTTGCGGGCCGCCAGGCGCTCGTCGAACTTGGCCGCCTCGGCGTCCAGGCCACCCATGTACATGCCCAGTTCTTCCTGGGCTTTCGCGCCCTCCGGCCCCAGGCCGGGGATCTCCAGCACCTTGAGGAAGCGCAGCACCGGTTCGAGGACGTCGTCGTGGTGGATGCGCAGGTTGTAGATCCCGCCGATCGCCATCTGGGCCGCGGCGCGCTCGAAGCCGGGCATGCCGTGGCCGGGCATCCGGAAGTTCACCACCACGTCCCGCACCGCCTGCATGGTGAGGTCGGGGGCGATCTCGAAGGCCGCGCCCAGCAGGTTGCGGTAGAAGACCATGTGCAGGTTCTCGTCGTTGGCGATGCGCGCCAGCATCCGGTCGCACACCGGGTCGCCCGACTGGTGACCGGTGTTGCGGTGCGAGATGCGGGTGGCCAGCTCCTGGAACGCCACATAGGCGACCGAGTGCAGCATGGAGTGGCCATTGTCCGACTCGAAGCCCTCGGACATGTGGGCCATCCGGAAGTTCTCCAGCTGCACCGGGTCCACGGCCCGGGAGGTGAGGAGATAGTCCCGCATGACGATGCCGTGCCGGCCCTCCTCCGCCGTCCAGCGGTGCACCCAGGTGCCCCAGGCACCGTCGCGGCCGAAGAGGGTGGCGATCTCGTGGTGGTAGCTGGGCAGGTTGTCCTCGGTCAGCAGGTTCACCACGAGGGCGATCTTGCCGATGTCGGTCACTTTGGACTGCTCGGGCGCCCAGGGCTCGCCGCCGAGCGGCCCGTCGAAGTTGCGGCCGTCGCTCCACGGCACGTACTCGTGGGGCATCCAGTCCTTGGCGACCTTCAGGTGCCGGTTGAGCTCCTTCTCGACAACCTCTTCCAGGGCGTGCAGCAGCCGTGCGTCGGTCCACTCGTCCGGTTGGGCGAGATAGGCAGGGCTGTGGGTCACAGTGGCTCCAGGCAGAGACGGGAAACGAGTACCTACGAAACCGTAGGTTACGGCACCGTAAGTTGTTACCCGCGAGTCTGGCAAGACGTGACCCGCCGAGTGAGCGTCACATCACCTCGTCAAGCCCGTCCGGCAGCAAGGGAACAGGACGCCGGGGGCCCGGAAGCGGGAAATTCCGCTTCCGC
>NZ_BAAAMJ010000072.1:59536-77308 GCF_039529215.1 Streptomyces sodiiphilus
CCGCGCGGCTACCTCTTGCCCTCCGGACCGGCCAGTCCGGCCCGGCGGAGGGCGTCGGCCATCGCGCTGTTCGCCGGCGGGGCGGCCTCGCGGCGGCGCCCGCCGCGCTCGCCGCCGACCTGGCGCCGTTCGCCCCTGCGGTCGCGCTGGCGCGGCGCTCCGCCGCCCTGGTTCCGGCCGCCCTCCCGGCCGCCGCGCCCGCCCCCGGAGCCCGCCCGCTCCTCGTCCAGGCGGAGGGTCAGCGAGATCCGCTTGCGCGGCACCTCGACGTCCAGCACCTTCACCCGGACGATGTCGCCCGGCTTGACGACGTCGCGCGGGTCCTCGACGAACTTCTCGGACATCGCCGAGACGTGCACCAGGCCGTCCTGGTGGACTCCGATGTCGACGAACGCGCCGAAGGCGGCCACGTTGGACACCACGCCCTCCAGCACCATGCCCGCGGCCAGATCACCGATCTTCTCCACGCCCTCCTTGAAGCGGGCCGTGCGGAAGGCCGGGCGCGGGTCCCGCCCGGGCTTCTCCAGCTCCTTCAGGATGTCGGTGACCGTCGGCAGCCCGAAGGTGTCATCGGTGAACTTCTCCGGCTTCAGGGTGCGCAGCAGCGCGGTGTTGCCGATGATGCCGGCGACGTCCGAGCCCGCCTCGCGCACCATGCGGCGCACCACGGGGTAGGCCTCCGGGTGCACGCTGGAGGCATCCAGCGGATCCTCCCCGTCGCGGATGCGCAGGAAGCCCGCGCACTGCTCGTACGCCTTCGGGCCGAGCCGGGGCACCTCCTTGAGGGCCTTGCGGCTGCGGAACGGGCCGTTGGCGTCCCGGTGCGCGACGATGTTCTCGGCGAGTGTGGTGCCGATGCCCGAGACTCTGGAGAGCAGCGGGGCCGAGGCGGTGTTGACGTCCACCCCGACGCCGTTGACGCAGTCCTCGACCACCGTGTCCAGCGAGCGGGACAGCTTCACCTCGGACAGGTCGTGCTGGTACTGGCCGACGCCGATGGACCGGGGGTCGATCTTCACCAGCTCGGCCAGCGGGTCCTGGAGCCGGCGCGCGATGGACACCGCCCCGCGCAGCGAGACGTCGAGATCCGGGAGCTCACGCGAGGCGTAGGCCGAGGCGGAGTACACCGAGGCGCCCGCCTCCGAGACCAGGACCGAGGTCAGCTTCAGCTCCGGAAGCCGGGCGACGAGCTCACCGGCCAGCTTGTCCGTCTCGCGGGAGGCGGTGCCGTTGCCGATGGCGACGAGCTCGACGGCGTGCTCCTTCGCCAGGGCGGCGAGCCGCTCCAGCGCCTGGTCCCACTGACGCTGCGGGGCGTGCGGGTAGACGGTGTCGGTGGCCGCGACCTTGCCGGTGGCGTCCACCACGGCGACCTTGACGCCGGTGCGCAGACCGGGGTCGAGCCCCATGGTGGGCCTGGTCCCGGCCGGGGCGGCCAGCAGCAGGTCCCGGAGGTTGGCGGCGAACACGCCCACCGCGTCGTCCTCCGCGGCGGTGCGCAGCCGGGTGCGCAGATCGATGCCGAGGTGGACGAGGATCCGGGTGCGCCAGCACCAGCGGACCGTCTCGGCCAGCCACGCGTCGGCCGGCCGGCCCCGGGCGGCGATGCCGAAGCGGGCGGCGATGGCCCGCTCGTAGCTGCCCGGGCCCTCCTCGGGGGCGTCACCGGGCGCCTCGGGGACCAGGCTGAGATCGAGGATCTCCTCCTTCTCCCCCCGCAGCAGGGCCAGCACCCGGTGCGAGGGCAGGGCGGTGAAGGGCTCGGAGAAGTCGAAGTAGTCCGCGTACTTGGCGCCGGCCTCCTCCTTGCCCTCGCGCACCCGCGAGACCAGGCGGCCCTGGCTCCACATGCGCTCGCGCAGCTCGCCGATGAGGTCGGCGTCCTCGCCGAAGCGCTCGGTGAGGATGGCCCGGGCCCCCTGCAGGGCCGCGTCGGTGTCCGGGACTCCGCGCTCGGGGTCGACGTGGCCGGCGGCGGCCGCGGCCGGTTCCGCCGACGGGTCGGCGAGCAGCCCGTCGGCCAGGGGCTCCAGGCCGGCCTCCCGGGCGATCTGGGCCTTGGTCCGGCGCTTGGGCTTGTAGGGGAGGTAGATGTCCTCCAGCCGCGCCTTGGTCTCCGCTGCGCGGATCCGGGCCTCCAGCGCGGCGTCGAGCTTGCCCTGGCTCCGCACGGACTCCAGGACGGCTTCGCGCCGCTCCTCCAGCTCCCGCAGGTAGCGCAGCCGCTCCTCCAGGGCGCGCAGCTGCGCGTCGTCGAGGGTGCCGGTCGCCTCCTTGCGGTAGCGGGCGATGAAGGGGACGGTGGAGCCGCCGTCGAGCAGACCGACGGCAGCCGTCACCTGCCCTTCGCCGACGCCCAGCTCCTCGGCGATCCTGGCCTCGATGGACCGCCCTGCGACGGACTGTGTCACGATCAGATCACGCTCCGCTGTCTCACCGCGCGCTCTGCGCGGCGGCCTGCATTCTGACAGGCCGGACCGACACGGGGGGAGTCAGGCACGCCCGGGGAGCCGCCCGGGAACCGCCCGGACGGCACGGACGGTGACGCCGGGCACCCGGCGATGGCAGGATGCCGGCGGGAGAACACGAACGGACGCCGCGCACTCCGGCTGGGTGCGCGGCGGCCGTCCCGGCGCCGGTCAGGAAGCGGAGTTCCCCGCTTCCGCGGAAGCCGGTGGCGTGCGCGCCAGGCGCTCGCCCTCCACATCCACCCGGGGCAGCACCCGGTCCAGGGACCGCGGCAGCCACCAGGCGCTGCGCCCCATCAGGGACAGGACCGCCGGCACGATGGTCATCCGGACGACGAAGGCGTCGAAGAGCACCGCCGCCGCGAGGCCGAAGCCGACCATCTTGATCATGGCGTCGTCCGAGCCGACGAAACCGGCGAACACGCTGATCATGATGACGGCGGCAGCGGTGACCACCCGGGCTCCGTGCCGGAAGCCGGTCACGATGGCCTGGTCCGGCTCCTCCCCGTGCACATGCGCCTCCCGCATCCGGGTGACGAGGAACACCTCGTAGTCCATGGCGAGGCCGAAGACCACGCCGATGAGGAAGATGGGCATCAGGCTCATCACCGGACCGGTGGTGTCCACCCCGAACAGGCCGCTCAGCCATCCCCACTGGAAGACCGCGACCACGGCCCCCAGGGCGGCGAAGACCGACAGCAGGAAGCCGAGGGCGGCCTTCAGCGGCACCAGGAGGGAGCGGAAGACGAGGGTCAGCAGGATGAAGGCGAGGGAGACGACCACGGCCAGGTAGGGGGCGAGGGCGTCGCCGAGCCGCTGCGAGACGTCGATGGCCATCGCCGTCTGGCCGGTGACCAGCACGGTGGCACCGGTCTCGGCCTCCAGGGAGCCGGCCGCGTCGCGGATGGCGTCCACCAGGTCCTCGGTCTCGGGGCTGCTGGGCTCCGAGAGCGGGATCGCGGTGATCATCGCGGTGTCGCCCTCGGCGTTGAAGGTGGCCGGGGTTGCCGCGACCACGTTGTCCATGCCGGCCACCGTCTCGGTGACGGTGTCGGCCGCCGCCTGCGGGTCGGCGCTGCCGGAGGTGTCGACGGTGAGCAGCAGCGGACCGTTGAAGCCCGGGCCGAAGGATTCGGCCAGCAGGTCGTATGCCTTGCGCTGGGTGGTGGACGTGGACTGGCTGCCGTCGTCGGGCAGGCCGAGTTCCAGGTCGGTGGCCGGAATCGCCACGACGCCGAGGCCGACGACTCCGGCGAGCAGGACCGCGACGGGCCGGCGGATGACCATGCGGGCCCAGCGGGTGCCCATGTTGGGCCGGCCGCCCTCGGTAGGGCTCTCCCCCTCGACGGTGGCCCGCCTGGAGGCCCGGGGCAGGACCCGGTGCCCGGCGAAGCCGATCACGGCGGGAATCAGCGTGACGCCGATCAGGACGGCGATGGCGACGGCCGCGGCGGCGGCCAGACCCATCTTGGTGAGGATCGGGATGTCGACCACGGCCAGGCCGGCGAGCGCGATGATCACGGTGAGACCGGCGAAGACCACGGCCGAGCCGGCGGTGCCGGTGGCCCGGCCGACCGCCTCCTCGGGGCGGTGGCCCTCGGCCACTTCCGCCCGGTAGCGGGAGACGATGAACAGGGCGTAGTCGATGCCGACGGCCAGCCCCAGCATCATCGCCAGGATGGGCGTGGTGCTGTCCAGGTCCAGGGTCCCGCTCAGCGCGGTAATGGCCGACACGGCGATGCCGACGCCGATGAGCGCGGTGATCAGCGGCAGCCCGGCGGCGACCAGGGAGCCCAGGGTGACCACCAGCACGAGGGCGGCCACGCCGATGCCGATGACCTCGGCGATGCCGGTGTGCGGCACCTGGAACAGCGCGTCACCGCCGATCTCGACGGTGAGGCCGGCGTCCCGGCCGGTCTGTGCGGCGTCCAGCAGGGCGTCGCGGTCCTCCTCGGCGATCTCGGTGCCGCTCACCAGGTAGGAGACCTGGGCGTATGCCGTGGACTCGTCCTGGCTCACCGCACCGGACTCGAAGGGCTCGGCGACGGCGGCCACGTCGTCCGAGCTCGCGCCGAGCTCACCGACGACCTCTTCGATGGTGGCCTGGTGAGCCGGATCGGTGATCTGCTCACCCTCCGGGGCTCGGAAGACCACACGGGCGGTGGCGCCGTCGGCCCCCGTGCCGGGGAACCGCTCCTGCAGGAGGTCGAAGGCCTCCTGCGCCTCGGTGCCGGGGATGGAGATGTCGTCCGAGGGCTGGCTGGAGACGGTGGCGGCACTGACCCCGGCCAGCGCCAGGGCGACGACCCAGAACAGGGCGATCAGCCGGCGCCGGGCGAAGGCCGTGCGGCCCAGCCGGTAGAGGAATGTCGCCATGAGGCGGTGGGCTCCCATCGGGTTCGTGCGGGATCGGGCGTACGGAGGGGCCCCGTCCGGTGGGGCAGCGGGACGAGGTGGCGCAGGGCAGCGGTCAGGGCAGCCGGAGCGCGGGGCGGATGACGGCGTCGATGAAGCGGTCGAGGTACTCGGTGTCGGCATGCCGGCCCTCGATCAGCGGGCGGCTCATCAGCGCTCCCAGGAACACGGGAACCAGATAGTCGCTGGCCGGGTTCCCGGCATCGAGCTCACCGCGGTCCACCGCCCGGGCGAGGGCCGCCTTCAGGATCCGGATCTCGGGGTCGAAGAGCACCTCCCGCAGGGCCCGCATCAGCTCCGGGTCACGGAAACCGGCGTGGCTGAGCGCGTGCAGCAGCGCGGTGTCCTCCCCGGCGCTCTCGCTGACCTGCCGGGACATCTCGCGCAGGTCCCCCTCCAGCGTGCCGGTGTCGATGTCGCCCAGCGAGATGCCCTTGGACTGCCGCAGGGCGGACATCACCAGTTGCAGCTTGCTGTGCCACTGCCGGTAGAGGGTTGCCTTGCTGGACCTGGTGCGGGAGGCGACGGCGTCCATGGTGAGCGCGTCGTATCCCCGTTCGCGCAGCAGTTCCAGCACGGCCTCGTAGAGCTCCTGCTCCCGCTCCGGGGTCAGCTTGGTGCGGGCGCTGCGCGCCGGCACCGGGGAGGTGGACTGCTCCTGCATGACGCGGTCCCCGTCGATCGAAACGATGTCGTACACCAGGAGCGTAGGCAGATCATCTTGCGAAACGCAAACGGATCGATACGGAGGCGTTTCCGTTGTGAGGCAGTTCACTGCGCGGCCGCCCTGGGCCTCCCCACGGCGGTCCCGGCGCTTGTTCCACGCCAAATTTCCGTGCCCCACCAGGGGTCTTTCCGGTCGCCCGCCAAGGGTTCCCGCCCTCCGGCGGTGACAGGGGAAGGCAGGCCCTCGGGGCGCGTCCCGCCCGTTCGCTCCCCGGGCCGGGCGGGCGCGCCCCCGGGCCGGGCGGGCGCCGCCCTCGGGTGGGCGTCCTCCCTTTGCCGGTGCAGAACCCGCCCTTCGCTCCGGAGAGACCCGGCACACCGCGGCGCCGGGGGCGGGAACCGGACACTCCCACCGCGAAAAGGGCTGTACGGACCCGTCCGTACCCGGCCGGGTGAGTGATATGAACGGCATATGCACTCCGAACCACTCTCCCGCCGCTGGTCATTGACCGCCCGGAAGGAAGACCTCGCGCGCTTCCGCCGGATGGCCGCGCGGGTTCTGCGGGAGTGGGGTGCGCCGCAGCACACCGCGGAGGTCGTACTGCACGGAGTGACCGAGCTCCTGGCCAACGTGGCCCGGCACGTGGAGGATCCGCGCTGCGTCCTGGAGATCACCCGGTGCCCCGAGGCCGTGCGGGTCTCGGTCCACGACCGCTCCCCCCGGCTGCCGGAGATCACCCTCCCGGACTGGACGGCCGAGGCGGGGCGCGGACTGTGGCTGCTGCGGGAGATGGCCGACGAGCTGGGCTACGCGGCGACCGACGGGGGCAAGCACATCTGGATCCGCGTGGCCGCCGAACCGCTCGCCGCCCGGCCACCGGAACAGACAGGAAGGGCTCCGGCCGGGCAGCTCAGTGAGCGGTGAGGCGGTCCGCGTAGAGGGCGGACGGCTCGATGCCGGCCTCGGCTCGCAACTGCTCGGCCCGCCCCAGGTCCTCGCACGGCCACAGCACCGGAACGCCGTCGCACATCCCGGCGATCTGGGTCCCGTACATCTGCCGCCGCCCTTCGTTGACCAGCACCCGGTCCCGCAGGAACGCCAGGTCCCGCGCACTGGCCTGATCCTGGGCGGCGGCACGCTCCATCAGCTGGAGCGCCCGGCGCTGGACATCGAGCTGACGGTCGGCGTGCTGCGCGATCAGCCATGCCCCGCGCGCGGCCTCCCGCCCCACCAGCGCGAAGGTGGGCCAGCCGTACTGGTGCATGATCTGCCCCAGCCGGTCGCCGTTGCGGGCCGTCAGCAGGTGCCACGCCAGCAGTTCGTCGACATTCTCGCTGTTCGCGTAGTGCGTGACGCGGTGGTCCCGCGTGGCCATGTCGAGGAGCTCTTCCGCCAGCCTGGTGTCCACGCGGCCGATGCTACAAGCGGACCATCCGAGGGAACCGGTGTTCGCGCCGAGAAACGCGCCTTCCTGGCGCGCCGGCGCACCAAGCGGCGCGCGCCACATCGGCGCGCGCCGCCCGGTCCGGCGGCCGGGCGCTCAGGCGTCCGTGAAGATCTCTCCCGCCTCCGCCTTCGCCACCAGCAGTTCCGGCGGGGCGAAGCGGTCGCCGTAGCGGGCGGCCAGCTCCTCGGCGCGGGCCACGAAGCCGGGCAGACCGCCGGGGTAGCCGTTGATGTACTGCAGCACTCCCCCGGTCCAGGCCGGGAAGCCGATGCCCAGGATGGAGCCGATGTTGGCGTCGGCGACCGAGGTGAGGACCCCCTCGGACAGCAGCCGGACGGTGTCCAGCGACTGCGCGAACAGCATCCGCTCCCGCATGTCGGCCTGCGGGATGTCCACGTCCTGCCGGGTGAAGTGCTCCCGCAGACCGGGCCACAGGCGGGTGCGCCGGCCGTCCTCGTAGTCGTAGAAGCCGGCTCCGCCGCTGCGCCCGGTCCGGCCGAACTCGTCGATCATCCGGTCCAGTACCGCCTCGGCCGGGTGCGGCTGCCAGGTACCGCCCGCCGCCTCCACGGCCGCCCGGCTCTCCGCGCGGATGGCGCGCGGCAGGGTGAGGGTCAGCTCGTCCACCAGGGACAGCACCTTCGCCGGGAACCCCGCCTGCGCGGCGGCCTGCTCGACCGAGGAGGGATCGGCGCCCTCGCCGACCAGCGCCACGCCCTCGTTGATGAGGCCGCCGATCACCCGGGAGGTGAAGAAGCCCCGGGAGTCGTTGACGACGATCGGCGTCTTGCCGATCCGGCGCACCAGGTCGAAGGCGCGCGCCAGCGTCTCGTCGGTGGTGCGCTCCCCGCGGATGATCTCGACCAGCCGCATTTTGTCGACCGGGGAGAAGAAGTGCAGCCCGATGAAGTCGCCCTGGCGTTCCACTCCTTCGGCGAGGCTGGTGATGGGCAGCGTGGAGGTGTTGGAGCACAGCAGCGCGTCGGGCGCCACCACGTCCTGCACCTCCTGGAAGACCCGGTGCTTGAGCTCCTGGTTCTCGAAGACGGCCTCGATCACCACGTCGCAGCCGGCCAGGTCCTTGGCCTCGGCGGTCGGGGTGATCCGGGCCAGCAGCGCCTCCCGCTGCTGCGGGGTGGTGCGTCCGCGGGCCACCGCCTTGTCCAGCAGCCCCGCCGAGTAGTCCTTGCCGCGCTCGGCCGCCTCCACCGAGACGTCCTTCAGCATCACCTCCAGGCCCGCCTTGGCGCAGGAATAGGCGATGCCCGCGCCCATCATCCCGGCGCCCAGCACCGCGACCCGGGAGGCGGGGCGCTCGGCGATACCGGCCGGACGGCTCGCGCCGGAGTTGACGGCCTGCAGGTCGAAGAAGAACGCCTGGATCATGTTCTTCGCGGTCTGCCCGATGACCAGCTCGGTGAAGTACCGGGCCTCGATGACCTGCGCGGTCTCGAAGTCCACCTGTGCGCCCTCGACGGCGGCGGCCAGGATGTTGCGCGGCGCTGGGTAGGGGGCGCCGCCGGTCTGCTTGCGCAGGTTCGCCGGGAAGGCCGGGAGGTTCGCGGCGAACTTCGGGTGCGCCGGGGTGCCGCCGGGGATGCGGTAGCCCTTGACGTCCCAGGGCTGCTGCGCCTGCGGGTGGGCGTCGATGAAGGCGCGGGCGCGGGCGGTCAGCTCCTCGGCGGAGGTCACCACCTCGTGCACCAGGCCCTTCTCCAGGGCCCGCGCGGGGTTGTACTGCTGCCCCTGGAGCAGCACGTTGAGCAGGGCGTCGGTGATGCCGAGCAGCCGCACGGTGCGGGCCACGCCGCCGCCCCCGGGCAGCAGGCCGAGGGTGACCTCGGGCAGTCCGAGCCTGCAGCCGGGGGTGTCGAGGACCACCCGGTGGTGGCAGGCCAGCGCGATCTCCAGACCGCCGCCCAGCGCGCTGCCGTTGACGGCCGCGACGACGGGCTTGCCGAGCTTCTCGATGCGGCGCAGGTTGCGCTTCATCCGCATGCTGCGGTCGAAGACCTCCTGGGCCTGCTCCGGCCGCACGGCGATCAGGTGGCGCAGGTCGCCACCGGCGAAGAAGGTCTTCTTCGCCGAGGTGATGATCACTCCGCGCACCGACTCGGCTTCCGCCTCCAGCCTGTCGGCCACCGCCTCCAGGGACGCGGAGAAGGCGGGGTTCATCGTGTTGGCGGACTGGTCGGGGTCGTCCAGGGTGAGCGTGACGATGTCGTCGGCGTCGCGTTCCCAGCGGATGGTGGTGGGCGCTGCGGACTCAGGCATGGTGTCGGTCTTTCGGCAGAGGGAGGCGTCGGAAGGCTCGGGGCGGGGTCCGGTGCGTCACAGGCGTTCGACGACGGTGGCGATGCCCATCCCGCCGCCCACGCACAGCGTGGCCAGGCCGTAGCGCAGGTCGCGGCGCTCCAGCTCGTCGATGAGCGTGCCCAGGATCATCGCGCCGGTGGCGCCCAGCGGATGGCCCATGGCGATGGCGCCGCCGTTGACGTTGACCTTGTCCATGTCCAGGCCGAGGTCCCGGACGAAGCGCAGCACGACCGCGGCGAACGCCTCATTGATCTCGACCAGGTCGATGTCGTCGATGGTCAGCCCGGCCTTGGCCAGTGCCTTGCGGGTCGCGGGCGCCGGGCCGGTGAGCATGATGGTCGGCTCCGAGCCGGTGACCGCCGCGGAGACGATCCGCGCCCTGGGGGTGAGGCCGCAGCTCTCGCCCGCCTGCTTGGAGCCGATGAGGGTGAGGGCCGAGCCGTCGACGATGCCGGAGGAGTTGCCCGCGTGGTGGACGTGGTCGATCTTCTCCACCCAGTGGTACTTCTGCAGCGCGACGGCGTCGAACCCGCCCTGCTCGCCCATGGCGGCGAACGAGGGACGCAGGGCGGCCAGCGTGTCGGCCGTGGTGCCGGGGCGCATGTGCTCGTCGCGGTCCAGGACGGTCAGCCCGGCCCGGTCGGTGACGGGGACGACGGAGCGGTCGAAGCGCCCCTCCTTCCACGCCTGCGCCGCACGTTCCTGGGAGAGGGCCGCGTACTCGTCGACGTCACGGCGCGAGAAGCCCTCGATGGTGGCGATGAGGTCGGCACCGACGCCCTGCGGCACGAAGTGGGCCTCGAAGTTCGTCATCGGATCCATGGCCCAGGCGCCGCCGTCGGAGCCGATCGGCACCCGGGACATGGACTCCACCCCGCCGGCCAGCACCAGGTCCTCCCAGCCGGAACGGACCTTGGCCGCTGCCAGGTTGACCGCCTCCAGACCGGAGGCGCAGAAGCGGTTCTCCTGCACACCGGCCACGGTGTCCGGCAGCCCGGCGGCGATGGCGGCGATCTTGGCGATGACGGACCCCTGGTCGCCCACGGGGCTGACCACGCCGAGCACGACGTCGTCGATCAGCGCGGGGTCCAGGCCCGGCAGCCGGCGGCGCATCTCGTGGATGAGGCCGACCACCAGGTCCACGGGCTTGGTGCCGTGCAGGGCGCCACCGGCCTTGCCGCGACCGCGCGGGGTGCGGATGGCCTCGTAGACGTACGCCTCGGGTACAGCGGTGCTCACGGGTGGTTCTCCTCCGTCAGGCGAGCAGCGACCGGCCGACGATCTCTTTCATGATCTCGGTCGTGCCGCCGTAGATGGTCTGAATCCGCCCGTCGGTGAATGCCCGGGCGACGGGGTACTCGGTCATGTAGCCGTAGCCGCCGTGCAGTTGCAGGCAGCGGTCGGCGACGCGCTTCTGCAGCTCGGTGGCCCACCACTTGGCCATCGAGGCGTGCACCGCGTCCAGCTCCCCCGCGTCGTGACCGGTGATGCAGCGGTCCACGAAGGTGCGGGTGACGGCGCACTCGGTGGCCATCTCGGCGATCTCGAACCGGATGTGCTGGAACTTCGCCAGCGGGCGTCCGAACGCCTCGCGTTCCTTGACGTACCCGGTGGTGATCTCCACCAGGTACTCGGCGGCGGTGATCGCGGACATCGCGATGGCCAGCCGTTCCTGCGGCAGGTTGGCCATCAGGTGGCCGAAGGCGCCGCCCTCCTCGCCGAGCAGGTTCTCCTTGGGGACGCGGACGTCACGGAAGAACAGCTCGGCGGTGTCCTGGGACTTCTGTCCGATCTTGTCCAGGTTGCGGCCGCGCTCGAACCCTTCCATGCCCCGCTCCACCACGAGCAGGCTCAGCCCTTTCGCCCCGCCCTCCGGGCCGGTGCGGGCCACGACGATCACCAGGTCGGCGAGTATGCCGTTGGAGATGAAGGTCTTGGCGCCGTTGAGGAGCCAGTGGTCGCCCCGGTCCTCGGCGGCGGTGCGGATGCCCTGGAGGTCGGAGCCGGCGCCCGGCTCGGTCATGGCGATGGCGGTGATCAGCTCGCCGGAGCAGAAGCCGGGCAGCCAGCGCCGCTTCTGCTCCTCGGTGGCCAGCGAGGTGAGGTACGGGCCGATGACGTCGTTGTGCAGCCCCACGGCGAACCCGGCCGCGCCGGCCCGGGTGAACTCCTCGGTCAGCACGGCGCTGAAGCGGAAGTCGTCCGCGCCCTGCCCCCCGTACTCCTCCGGCACCGCAAGGCCCAGCAGCCCCTGGCGTCCGGCGGCCCGCCACGCCTCGCGGGAGACGATGCCGTCGGCCTCCCACTGCGCGTAGTGCGGCAGGACCTCCCTGGCCAGGAAGGCGCGCACGCTCTCCCGGAAGGCGTCGTGGTCGGGCCCGAACAGGGTGCGCTTCACCGTGCCTCCTCCTGACCGGCGGCGGCCGGCTCCGTGTCCAGTCGCGCGAGATCCCAGTCCCGGGCGATCCCGGCGGTGTCGGCGCCGGGAATGGCCGGACCGCGCCTGATGGCGCCGGGGGTGGCGGAGAAGCGGGGCGCGGGCGCGGGCTGCGTGATGCCGCCGTGCTCCGTGAAGGTGCCGCGCGCGGCCAGGTGCGGGTGCTCCGGGGCCTCGCGCAGCGACAGCACGGGGGCCACGCAGGCGTCGGAGCCGTCGAAGACCTCCGTCCAGTGCGCCCGGGTGTGCCGGGCGAAGGCCCGGGCGATCACCGAGCGCAGCTCGGGCCAGCGGGCGAGGTCGTCACGGTCGGGCACCTCGTCCTCCACGCCCAGCAGGCGCAGGAACTCAGCGTAGAAGCGCGGCTCCAGCGGGCCCACCGTCATCCAGCCGCCGTCGGAGGTGGCGTAGGCCGAGTAGAAGGGGGTGCCGCCGTCCAGGATGTTGGCCTCCCGGCGATCCTGCCATGCGCCGGTGGCCAGCATGCCGTGCAGCATGGTGGTCAGGTGGGAGGTCCCGTCGACGATGGCCGCGTCCACCACCTGGCCCTCCCCGGTGGCGCGGGCGTGGTGCAGGGCGGCCAGGACGCCGACGACCAGGTACATCGACCCGCCGGCGTAGTCGCCCAGCAGGTTGGCCGGCACCGAGGGCGGCCCGTCGGCCGGACCGATCAGGCCCAGGGCCCCGGTGATGCCGACGTAGCCGATGTCGTGCCCGGCCCGCAGAGCCCACGGGCCGTCCTGGCCCCAGCCGGTCATGCGCCCGTAGACCAGCCTCGGGTTGCGGGCCCGGCACTCCTCGGGGCCCACGCCCAGGCGTTCGGCGACGCCCGGCCGGTAGCCCTCGATCAGCACGTCGGCGCGTTCGGCCAGGTCCAGCACCAGCTCTGCGGCGCCCTCGGTCTTCAAGTCCAGCAGCACCGAGCGCTTGTTGCGGTTGGTGATGTCGGTGGCCGGGTCGATGTGCGGCCAGGAGCTGCCGGGCCGGTCCACGCGCACCACGTCGGCGCCCAGGTCGGCCAGCAGCATCGCGGCGAACGGCCCGGGCCCGATCCCGGCCAGCTCGACCACCCGCACACCCGCCAGCGGCCCGCCGCCGTCGCTCGTTCCTGCTGTCATACGCGCGCCCCCAGGGCATGCCGGTACCGCTGTCGCTGCTCCGCTCGATCATAAGAACGTGTTTCACTTTTTACAAGGTCCGCCCCGTCGGACCCGCCTCACTCCGGCGGCGCGGCGGTGATCCGCTTCTCGAACCAGTGGTGGGCGTACGGCTCGTCGTTGAACGCGGGGACCTCCTGGAAGCCGCAGGAGCGGTAGAGGCCGATCGC
The DNA here is from genome assembly GCF_039529215.1 of Streptomyces sodiiphilus. Taxonomy (NCBI): domain Bacteria; kingdom Bacillati; phylum Actinomycetota; class Actinomycetes; order Kitasatosporales; family Streptomycetaceae; genus Streptomyces; species Streptomyces sodiiphilus. The sequence continues at coordinate 72,614 of NZ_BAAAMJ010000072.1, forward strand.
GGGGCCCAGGGCCTTGTTGGTGTCCAGGCGCAGCGTGTCGTAGCCGTGCCGGGCGGCCCGGGTCTCCAGCTCGGTGAGGAACCGGCGGCCGAGGCCGAGGCCCCGGGTGCCCGGCGCGACCCACATCCGCTTGATCTCGGCCGGGACACCGGGCAGCAGCTTCAGACCGGCGCAGCCGACGGGCTCGCCGTGCAGCCGGGCGACCAGGAACAGCCCGCGCGGCGCCCGCAGCTCGCCGGCGTCGGGCAGCAGGCTCCGCGCGGGGTCGAAGCCGGTCTCGAAGCGCTCCTGCAGCTCGGTGAAGTAGGACCGCAGGCAGTGCCGGGCGTCGGGGTGGTCCGGATCGATGGCGTCCAGCGTGACCGTCGCGGCGGTCAGCAGCCGTTCGACCTCGGCCATGGCCGCGACCAGCCGGGTGCGCTGGGTGTCGTTGAGCGGCCGCAGCAGGGAACCGGCCAGCTCGTCGCTGCGGCCGTCCAGCACGGCACGTTCCGCGCGGCCCGCCTCGGTCAGCCGGACGGCGCGCACCCGCCTGTCCTGCGGCTGCGGCTCCACCGTCACCAGCCCGTCGGCCTCCAGGGAGCGCAGCAGCCGGCTGACGTAGCCGGAATCCAGCCCGAGACGCTCGCGCAGCCGCCGTACGTCCTGCCCCTGCTCGCCGATCTCCCACAGCAGCCGGGCCTCACCCACGGGCCGGCCGAGCCCCAGGTAGCGGTCGTGGAGCACGCCCACGCGTTCGGTGACGGTGCGGTTGAACCGCCGCACCCCTTCGATCTGCGCATTGTCCATTCCCTGACTCTAGTCAGGGAACGCTCCGGCCGACCAGCCTCGGTACGCGCGGGAGACGCACATGCTCTGGACTCAGGTGCGTCGGGCGGCCCAGGCGGTGCGCTCGGTCCGCATGACCAGGTCGTCGCGACGCAGGATGCTGTACGGACCGTCGGTGTCCAGGAGCCGGTCCAGCGCGGCGATGTCCTCGGGGGGAAGCGCTCCGGCGACGGTGCCGCGGATGCGCCGCAGACCTTCAAGGGCGTAGCGGCCGACTGCTTCACTGCGAGTGCCCTCGATGTTCACCTCGACGGCGCGTTCCCCCTCGACCGTGAATCCGGCGGCGGCCAGCATCGGCCCCCAGTCGGCACCGCGGTGGGGCAGGTGCTCGGCGTGCAGGCGGTCGGCCACGGCGTGGCAGCGCTCCTCCAGGCCGGGCCGGTCCTCGGGGGCGCTTACGGGCAGGAAGCGGGGGAAGCCGGCCAGTTCGACGAGGGCGAGCAGACCGCCGGGTGCGAGCGCGTCGTGGACGGCGCGCAGCACACGGGCGGGGTCGGCCATGTGATGCATCGAGGCCGACGCCCACACCAGGTCCGGTGAGCCGAAGTCGGGCAGGGCAGGGCCGTCGAGGTCCGCCAGTACGGTGCGGACCCGCTCCTCCACGCCACGGGCGCACGCCTTCTCACGCAGGCGCTGGAGGTGTCCGGCCGACGCGTCGACGGCGGTGACGTGCGCCTCGGGGAAGCGGTCGAGGAGGGCGAAGGTGCCCGCGCCCGTGCCGCAGCCCAGATCCACGATCCGGTGCGGGGCGCTCTTCAGCGGCAGCCACCCGATGAGGGAGACCGTGTGCTCGGCGAGAACCTCGGCGTCCAGGTCGAGGATCTCCCCCTGGCCGGCGGTTCCGTGATCCTCGTGCCGTCCGGGTGCGGCACCGTGGTCGAAGGTGTGCGGGTGCGCTTGAGTCATGCCTTCACACTAGGACGGCAATGCGCCAACCGCATAGCGTCTTCCTGTTTACGCAAGACGAAGGCTGCCCGCGCAGCCCGGCGCGCAAGACGTCACCGCAGCGGAGGCCCGGAGCGGAAAGGGGACTTTGGGGCCGGCGAGGCAGACAGCACGTAGTGCACCGCACCGTCGTCGATGAAGAGGAAGTACGGGGAGCCCGTCTCCAGCAGTCCCAGCCCCCGGTCCAGCTCTCCGCCGTCGGCCAGCCAGCCCCGCACGGCCCGGGCCGGGTCCGGATCCAGCTGGTCGGCTATGTGCGCGGCCCTCCAGCTCAGCCAGAGCATCGCCCCCCACGCCGAATCGGGGGCGTGCACCCCGAGCCGAAACGCGCTGCCGTCCTCGGGGACATAGGCCAGACACACGCAGCGGATGCCCGCCACCGGCCCCGGGCCGGGCTCCGCCTCCGGCCCGGGCGTCTGCGGCGGGACCGCCTCGGTCCGCGCGCCCGGCGCCCCGGGCCCGGCGGTGAGCCGCCCGCTGCTCAGCGGAACGGGCGAGGCGAAGCCGTACGGCCGGACGTGGACCGTCCGGCGCCGGGCCCGGCGGCCCGCCGCCCGCGCCTGGCGCGGGCGGTACCGGACACCGCCGAGCAGAACGGCCGCCACGGCCACTACCGGACCTCCCCGGAGGGCTGTGCCGCCGTGACCTCGGCGGGCCCCCCGGCGCCCCGCCCTTCCGGAGCACCGGACGCGGATGCCGGCCCGCGGTCGATCTCCGCCCAAACCGTCTTCCCTCGCGACGAGCGGTCGGTGACTCCCCACCGCGCCGCCAGGGCGTCCACCAGCAGCAGACCGCGCCCGCTCTCACTGTCGTCGACGGGGCACCGGGACCAGTCCACGCCGGGCGCGCACCACCTGCCGGGCGCCGGACCGGTGTCGGTCACCTCGATGTGCACCGTGTCCGGCAACAGCAGCCCCGGCCCGGTGGCCAGCCGCAGCACGAATCCCTCACCACGACGGGTGCCGTGCGCCACGGCGTTGGCAGCCAACTCCCCCACCACCAGAGCGGCATCGTGTGCCCGGCCGTCGGCGGAAGCCCATCCCCAGTCGTCGAGACGCTGGGCTGTCAGCAGCCGGGCGAGCCGGACGCTGCGCCGGGAGGAGCGGAAGCGCTGCACGAAATCGTGGCTGAAAGCCGTCAGTTCACAGGTCGGATTTCCGGACGTCATGCCCTTGAGCGTGACCCACGATTCCACCGCCGGCCAGCCATGAATCCTGGGCAAAGAGCGGCTGTCCCACTTCGGCCCGCAGTTGTCCGGATTCCGGTGGGTGACGTCTCGTCCCGGTCGTCGTTGGCCACCACGAACCTGCCGAAAGGAGCGGATATGACCGCACAACATAAGCGACCGGCGGTGGAGGGATCCGCCGGGAGAGCGAAGGAGAGCAAGGCCGACTTCCACCCGGTCCTGCGGACCGTAGGAAAAATGATCAAGAAGCTCCGGGAACGCGCCGGGCTTACTCAGCCGGAGTTCGCCCTGGCCATCGGCTACGGAGTGGACCAGGTAGCGGCTGTGGAACGCGGACGGAGAGCCCCCAAGCCGGAGTTCATGGCGGCAGCGGAACGTGTGCTCGACGCCCAAGGCCTGCTGGACGCGGTCCAGGAAGAAGTCGAGGAGGCTCGGTACCCCCCGCGTTTCCAGGAGTTCGTGCGGCTGGAGGCGGAGGCCCTGGAGATCCACACCTACAGCACGCAGGTCGTGCCGGGACTTCTCCAGACCGAGGCGTACGCGCGGGCCCTCTACACCATGCGCCGCCCGGCTTTCACCGAAGAGGTCATCGAGCAACAGGTGGAAGCCCGGCTCGCCAGGCATCGCATCTTCAGCCGTCAGCCGCCGCCGATCACGAGCTTCGTCATCGAGGAAGCCGTCCTGCGCCGCCCACTGGGAGGCCGGGAGGTCATGCGGAACCAACTGCAGCACTTGCTGACCGCAGGACAGATGCGCACCGTGGAGATCCAGGTGATGCCGACAGGCCGCGAGGAGCACGCCGGGCTGGTCGGCCCGATGACCCTTCTGGAAACCGCCGACGAGACACGGGTGGCATATTCCGAGGGGCAGGAGAAGAGCAGATGGTTTCTCGAACGTCCGGAAGTGCGTGCGATCGACATCCGGTATGGCATCATCCGAGCGCAGGCTCTCACTCCCAGTGATTCCCTGGGCTACATCGAGACATTGCAGGGAGAGACATGACCAGTGACGCAACTGCCCGACCCACCAGTCCACTGCGCTGGCACACCAGCAGCCACAGCGATAACGCCGGAGGCGAGTGCGTCGAAGTCGCCCTCGCCCCCGGAGCGGTGCACGTCCGCGATACGAAAGACCGGGCGCGATCCTTGAAGCCCATACCGGCACGTGCGTGGACCGACTTCCTTCACCACGCCCTCCGCGGCTGACCAAGTCGCAGCGACTCCCCACGCCGAACCAAGTCCGCACCTGGCACGGTTCGGCAGCAGTGACCACCCTGACCGGCCCGCATCGAGATGCTGTCGCGATGCGGGCCGGCCGGGGGCGCGGGAAGCCCTGCCCCCCGAGGACGGCCCCAACGCGTCCCATCGTCGGACGAGTTCACCGAAGAGCCGCACAGGAGATGAGTGAACATGAACGAGAGCCCTCACCCGCACACCCTCCGCTGGTACAGAAGCAGTCACAGCGACAGCGCCGGTGGCGCCTGCGTCGAAGTCGCCCTCGGGCCATCGGCCGTCCACGTGCGGGACTCCAAGGACCACAACCAGTCCCTGTCCCCGGTCCGCGCTGATGCATGGGCACACTTCATCAACTACACCCACCACCTGATCCGGCCGCCGCCTGCGCGGTACGAGAGGAGCACTGTCATGTCTTCCTTCAGAGACAGCCGTCCACCGACGTGGTTCAAGAGCAGTCACAGTGACAGTGAGCTCTTTCCATCCTCAGTTTGAGCTGGTCAG
>NZ_BAAAMJ010000073.1:0-11466 GCF_039529215.1 Streptomyces sodiiphilus
CCGCGCTGGGCGTCCAGTTCAGGAACGGCGCGATGCCGGTGCGCAGCACGGTCGGGTTCTGCCAGGCCACCGCTGCCCGGAACCGGGGGCCGGCGGCGATCTCCTGGAGCAGCCCGGCGGTGCGCACGGCCCCCTCGTCGAAGCTCTCGGCGAAGGCGTCCCACTCCGCGCCGGCCAGGGTGTCCCCGGGGCCGAACTTGTCGGCGGCCAGGGCCAGTCCGGGAGGAGCCATGCGCAGCACCCCGTCGGCCGGGAAGCCGGGGCCGCGCAGGGCGAAGTGCTCCCACAGCCGCCATGCCCCCAGGGGCAGGTGCACGTTCTCCGGGACGTCCGACATGGCTGAACTCCTTACAGAGAAAGGACGGCGGGACTCGGTCCCCGGGGGTGCCGGGCGGGCCGTGCGGACCGCCCGGGCCTCGCCCCGACCGCCGAGAACACTGCCGTCGCGCACGGGGGTGCACCAGGGAAGGAAGGGCAGCGGCGACCGCTGCCCGGACTGCGCGTTCGTCTCTGTGGCGGCCCGGCACACACGGGCAGGCTGGAGTCCGTCGACCGAGCGAGTGCGGGAGGACCGAAGCGATGAGCGGCAGCGACAACGACGGTTACCAGGTCGTGCGCAACGACGAGGAGCAGTACTCCATCTGGCCGGTGGCCCGCGAGCTGCCGCGGGGGTGGCACGCGGAGGGCACCACCGGAACCAGGCAGGAGTGCCTTGACCACATCGGCCGGGTGTGGACGGACATGCGGCCGCTGAGCCTGCGTCGGCACATGGCGGATGCGGCCGCGTGAACGGGGGCGTCAGGGCCGGGGTCCACGGGGGTCCCGGCCCTGCCGCGTTGTCAGCGGGGTGACGGCGGCGCCCCGCCACCGCGGGCGGGGCGCCGCATAAGAGGTGCGTTCTCAGGGCCGCATCTCGTAGGCGCCGGACAGGTCCTCGACCCGGGCCCATACGCGGGAGGTGCGCGCGGGGTCGGTGACGGGCCTGCGGACCGCGGCGAGGGCCCACTCCCGCTGGGCGGGGCCCGCGGAGTCCTTGCCGTGCAGTTCGACGGCGTGGGCGGAGAAATCGCGGACGAGGGTGCCGAACAGTTCGTCCAGGACATCGGTGTCGAGCCCGGTGAGCGTGGCCTGTTCCAGGATCAGCTGCCCGTGTACCACCAGTGCGAACAGCCGACCGACGGCCAGCAGGAGGTCCAGGTCCTCGCTCTGCTCCTTGTCCGGGGCGGCGGTGGCGACGAAGTCGCACAGGGCGTCGGCCTGTTCGCGGAAGCGGGCGACGTTGGGCACCTCCGCGTGGGCGTCGTAGGCGGTGCGCCAGTCGTGGAAGCGGACGGCGCCCAGGCCGCGGGCGGGGCCCTGGCGGAAGAGGAAGGCGTCGTCGCCGGCTTCCTGCCTGGTGGGCACGGGCTCGTAGTCGGCCGGGGACAGCAGATGGTTGGCCATGAACTTGAGGATCAGGGCAAGGTTGACGTGGACCGTGCCCTCCAGCTTCGGCAGGCCGCGGATCTCGCTCGCGGCCTGTGAGAAGTAGGTGTCCTTCTCGAAGCCCTTGGCCGCGATGACATCCCACATCAGGTCGATGACCTTCTCGCCCTCGGTGGTCACCTTCATCTTCGTCATCGGGTTGAACAGCAGGTACCGGCGGTCGTCGGGGCCCGCGCCGCGGAAGTAGTCGACGGCCCGGTCGCTGAAGAGTTTCATGCCGGCCAGGCGGACGTAGGCGTCGGTCAGCGCGCGGCGCACGTGCGGGAAGCCGGTGACCGGACGCCCATAGAGAATCCGGTTGTGCGCGTGGGTGACCGCCTCGTACATGGCGTGCTCGCAGATGCCCACCGAGGCGGTGCACAGATTGAACTTGCCGACGTTGACGGTGTTGAGGGCGGCGTCGAAGGCGGCCCGGCCGGTGTGCAGCACGTCCTGGGGCCGCACCGGGTAGTTCTCCAGCCGGAACTCGCTCACGTACTTGGACGAGTCGACGACGTTCCGGACCAGCCGGTAGGCGGGGTGCCGGCTGTCGGCGGCGAAGAAGACGTAGCCGTCGGGCCCTTCGATGCCTGCCAGACGGCCGAAGACGGAGACGAGACCGGCGGCGTTGCCGTTGCCGATGTAGTACTTGGAGCCGTTGGCGAGGAAGCCGCCGCCGGCCTGCGGGGTGAGCACCATGTCGGTGGAGTAGATGTCGGCACCGTGGGTCCGCTCGGACAGCCCGAACGCGAACACCTCTCCCTGATCGAGAAGCCGGGCGGCGCGGGCGCGGGCGTCCGCGTTGTCGCTCTGCCAGACCGGCCCCAGTCCGAGGATGGTGACCTGCCAGGCGTACCAGTAGTCGAGCCCGTAGAAGCCCAGGATCTCGTTCAGGGCGGCGATGCGGGCGGTGTCCCAGCGCTTGTCGGCGTTGCCCGCCGCCTGCTCGGCGGGGGTGAGGAAGGTGGCGAACAGCCCTTCCTTTCCGGCGAAGCTCAGGAAGTCCTCCAGCCAGACCCGGTTGCGGTAGTCCTCCATCAGCTTCCGTTTGCCGCGCTCCTCGAACCAGTCCACGGTCGCCCGCAGCAGCCGCCGGGTCTCGGGGTCGAAGTGGACGGGGTCGTAGGTCCGCGGGTTGAACAGCAGTGTGTCGGCCATGTCGGGGGCCTTCCTGGTCGGAGGGTGGGCGCGGCAGCGGGCAGAGCGGAGGGGAACCGTACGGGGGCCGGGATCAGGTACGGCCCGGCCCGTGGCCGCCGCGGCGCTCCTGCTGTCGGCGCCCGTCCTTGAGGCGGTACAGGGTGGCGAGCACGTCGTCGAGCCAGCCGAGCGTCATGCGCTCATACGCGATGCCGCCGCGCAGGACGGCGTGCTGGAGTTCCTGGCCGGTGTCGAGGGTTGCCGGATCGGGGAAGTCCCGCTGCTCGCCGGCCAGGTAGCGGGCGAGCCGGTCGGCGTGCGCCTCGCGGTGCCGCTCGACCTCGTCGATCAGGGCGGCCGGGTCGTCGAAGGCGGCGCCGCGGATCTTCACGGCGAGGTCGTGCCGGACCCCTTCCAGTTCGACGGGCTCGGCCAGCCACGCGGAGAGCGCGGCACGTCCCGGCTCCGCCACGGAGTACACCTTCTTGCCCGGGGCAGCCTCCTGCGCGACGTGCCGGGCCTCGATCCAGTGGTCGTTCTCCATGCGCTTGAGCACGCGGTAGATCTGCTGGTGGGTGGCGGTCCAGAAGTAGCCGATGGACCGGTTGAACCGCCGGGCCAGTTCGTAGCCGGACCCCGGCTGCTCCAGCAGGGAGACGAGAATCGCGTGCTCGAGTGCCATGCCGGGGATCCTGCTATGCAACTTGTTGCATAGGCAAGAGGCGCCGCCGGGATGAGACGCGCCTCACCCGTCCCGGCCGTGCGGAGGCCGGCCGGGACGACCGCGCCGAAGGGGGGACGGACTCAGCTCGGCGCCGCGGCAGCCGGGACGGCCTCCTGGGCGTCGTCCGCCGATACGGGTGTGATCCGGACCGGGAAACCGTTGAGGACGGCGGTGCCGGACAGCGGGTCGAGGCGGCTGCCGTCCAGCAGCTGGTTGACGTTGACACCGGGATCGGTGGCGGCGGTGGCGAGGCGGGTGCCGGGACGGTCATGCCCCCACCCGTGCGGAAGGCTGACCACACCGGGACGCACGGCATCGGTGATATCGACGGGCACCGTCACTTCCCCGCCGTCGCCACGCACCCGGGCCGAGGCGCCCTCGGCCAGGCCGAGCCGGGCCGCATCGGCGGGATGGACCTGGAGGGTGCAGCGGTTGGTGCCGCCGCGCAGGGCGGGCAGGTTGTGCATCCAGCTGTTGTTGGACCGCAGATGACGGCGGCCGACGAGCACCAGGGCCTCCTCCGGCACGGTCCGCAGAGCGTGGCGCAGCCGGGGCAGGTCGGCGGCGATGGGAGCCGGGCACAGCTCGATCATGCCGGTGGTGGTGCGCAGGACTTCCGGGAGGCGAGGAGCGAGGGGACCGAGGTCGATGCCGTGCGGGTGTTCCAGGAGCCGGGCGAGACGGAGCCCGTCGGGGTCCGCGCCGAAGCCGTCGCCGTAGGGGCCGAGCCGCAGCATGAGATCGAGCCGCCGTTCCGGGCCGTCGTTGCCGGTCAGCTGCGCGGCGAGGACAGCGGGATCCCGGCCGGACACCGGTGAGTGAGGGTCGGCGACGGCCGCGGCGAGCGTGCGCTCGATGACGGTGGTGTCCACGGCCTCGGGGGGAACGGCGGTCCCGTGACCGCCCGCGATCAGGACCAGCCGGGCGAGGATCTCGGATTCGCCGGGCCGGCCGGGTTCGAGGGGCACGGCGGCACGGGTGTAGCGGACCTGGTTGCGGACCGCGAGGGAGTTGAGGGAGAAGTCGAAGTGCGGGGACTGGGCCGGGCGCGGCGGCGGCAGCAGCACGTGTGCGTGGCGGGAGGTCTCGTTCAGATACGGGTCCACGCTGATCATGAGGTCGAGCCCCTCCAGAGCCCGCTCCAGACGCCGCCCGTCGGGGGCGGAGAGCACGGGGTTGGCTGCGACGGTGATCAGCGCGCGGATCCGGCCGGGGCCCGGGGTCTCGATCTCCTCGGCGAGGGCGGCGAGCGGCAGTTCGTTCTTGGCCTCGGGGTGTCCGCTGACGCGACTGCGCCATCGCCCGAGGGCGAAGCCCTTGCCGGGGGCGGCCGGGCGAGGGGCGCGGGCCGTGGCAGCGAGCGGGAACATGGCGCCGCCGGGGGTGTCGAGGTTGCCGGTCAGCGCGTTGAGGACATCGGTCAGCCAGTTGGTGAGGGTGCCGAACTCGACGGTGGAGCCGCCGAGCCGGGTATAGACGGCGGCGCTGGGCGCGGTGGCCAGCTCGTGAGCGAGCGTGCGGATGCCGTCGGCAGGGACATCGCAGTGCGGCGCCACGGCCTCGGGAGTGAACTCAGCGAGCTGAAGGGGTAGTTCGTCCAGGCCGTGGAGGAGCCCGGCCAGGTGCGGGCCGGGGTCGGCGAGATCTTCGGCCAGGAGCGTATGCGCGAGGGCGGCCAGCAGCAGGGCGTCGGTGCCAGGGCGGATGGCCACGTGCCGGTCGGCCAGCTTGGCGGTGCGGGTGCGGCGAGGATCGACGACGGTGAGCCGCCCGCCACGGCGGCGCAGCGCCCGCAGGCGGCCGGGGAAGTCCGGGGCGGTGCACATGCTCCCGTTGGAGTCCAGCGGGTTGGCCCCCAGGAGCAGCAGGTACTCGGTGCGGTCCAGGTCGGGCACGGGGATGGCGTGCGGATCGCCGAGGAGCAGGCCGCTGGAGACGTGCTTGGGCATCTGGTCGAGGGTGCTGGCGGTGTAGAGGTTCCGGGTGCCCAGGGCGCGCACCAGCTGCCCGGGGTAGAGCCCGCCGGCCATGGTGTGGACGTTGGGGTTGCCGAGGACGACGCCGACGGCGTCCGGGCCGTGCTCGGCGATCAGCGGGCGCAGCTCCCGCTCGACGACGGCGAACGCGGCATCCCAGCCCGACACGTCACCGCGCACCAGGGGGCCGGTGAGACGGTCGGGATCGTTGTCGAGCTCGGCGAAGGACGCGCCCTTGGGGCAGATGAACCCGGCACTGAAGACGTCCGCCCGGTCGCCGCGCGCTCCCGTGACCCTGGCCGTGTGCCCTTCGCCCTCCAGCGAGAGGGTGAGCCCGCAGGTGGCCTCGCACAGCGGGCAGACGCGCGCGGCGGTTCGACTCGATCGGCTCTGCGGTCGGCTCATCGGCCCTCCCGGGGCGGTCCGGCATTCGCGGAGGCCCCACCATACCGACCGGTACGCATGCTGTCATCGCCCCTGTGGGTCACCGGAGGGCTTCCCGGACCGCGGACACCCCGGGTCCGTCCGCCGGCCGTCTCAGTCCGCAGCGCCGAAATGGGTCCCGGTCACGTAGCCGTCCTGCGTGCCGACGGCAGCGGCGACGCAGCGGAAGACCCGCAGCCCTTCCGTGTACTGACGCTCGGTAGGCGGCAGCACATCGGCCTCCCACTCACCGGCCGCCAGGTCCCGGCCCGCGGAGTTCAGGGATGCCGCCATGACCCCGGCCGAGCACAGTGCGCGTACCTTCGGATGCCTGCTGAGCTCCCTGTAGTCGTGGGTGTCGCCGTCCTGGGGCAGCGGCGCGACGGCGAAGGTCTCCCACACATGGCTCACCCGGCAGTCCGCTGCGGTGATCGAGACGATGCCGCTGATGATGACCATCCCTCCCCAGCACTCCGGGGTGGTGACGCACTCGCCGCCCACTCCCTCCACGGCGGCCGCGGGACAGCCGTCCGTGGTGGTCGGCACCCCCGGACCCGAGCCCACGGGCACATCCTCCTCCACACCCTCCTCGTCGTCGGCCTCCTGTGGCGGGACCGACGCGTCCGGCCCGGCGGAGGAACCGCCCGCCGGCGGTGAGAGCTGGTTCACCACCACGGTGACCCCGATGCCCACCGTGAGCGAGACCGCGGCGAGCAGGGCGACGAGCCGCGCGCGGCCACCGCGCCGGTCCCCGCGCTCCGGCTCCGCGACCCCGGTGGTCTCCGGCCTCCCACCGGCCGGAACGAACGCCGCCGGATCCGCTTCGGCGGAGAGCGGAGGAGAAGCTCCCGGCGGGTACGGTGACGCGCCACCGCCGCGCGCCTGCGGGGACATGCCGGGTGGCGGACCGAAAACACCGGCGGCGATGAACCCCGGCCCGCTCCCCTCCGCCGGCGAGGCGGACAGACCCGCAGCCGCCGCTTCCACGGCGAAGAGCGCGTCCCGGAACGCCCCGGCGTCGGCCGTCCGGTCAGCGGGATCCGCCGCAAGAGCCCTCAGCAGGACATCGTTCAGCTCGCCCGGCATCCCGGGCAGGGCGGGCACGGGCCGGGTGTGCCGGACGATCAGCTCCGCCAGGCCGAGGTCACCCCCGTCCTCCGGGAAGTACGGCGGGCGCCCGCACAAGAGGGCGTAGAGGGTGGCGGCGAGCGAGTACACATCCCCGGCAGGGGTCGGTTCGGCCATGCGGAACGCCTCGGGAGGAGCGTATGCCGGCGTCAGCGCCTCCCGCGTCACGGACAGTTCCTGCCCCGGCCGGGGGATCGCCGCGAGCCCGAAGTCAGCGAGCGCGACACCGCCGTACCGGTTGATCATGATGTTCCCCGGCTTCACGTCGCGGTGCAGCACCCCGACGGCGTGTGCTGCGGCCAGCGCGTCGGCGATGCCCACTCCGATGTCCCGCACCTCACCCGCCGGCAACGGTCCTTCGCGGCTCAGCCGGTCGGCCAGGGACCCACCGGAGCACAGCTCCAGCACCATGAAAGGGAACCCGCCCTCGCGCACCCCCGCGTCGTGGACCGCCACCACGTGCGGATGGCCGGACAGCTGACCGGCCGCGGTGACCTCGCGCAGGAACCTCTGCCGGTCCCGGTCCGAGGCCAGCACCCGGCTGTCCGCCTTGAGCGCCACCTCGCGGCCCACCGCCAACTGGCGCGCCCGGTACACGGTGGCGAATCCGCCCCGGCCCAGAACGTCCAGGATCTCGTAGCCCGGCAGCTGTATACCGACGTCACTGTGCACGCTGCGCCGTTCCCCCCGTACGAGCCCGCGCCGAATCACTCCCGGCCGGGCAATGGGGGACGACTCTAGCCCAGCCCCCGGACATCTCCCCGGGTGCCGCCACCGGATGACGGAAGCCAGACCGCGCAGAATCCGACGCGTTCCGACTTAATCCTCTGAGATACCCGTGCAAAGATGTGCGGGAGCGCTCCCACCCGTTCCGAGGATCCCCACTCCTGGAGTCGACATGTCGCCAAGACATCGCTGGACCGCCCCGCTGCTGCTGGGACTCTCGTTGTCCCTCGTCCTCCCGCTGTCCGCTTCCGCCTCGCCGCCGTCCGGGCAGGCCACCACCTCCCTCACCGCCGCCGAGGACAGCAGCGGAGACAATGCGGACACCGCTCCCGTCCCGCTGGAGGACATCACGGTGTCCACCGAGCAGATCGCCTTCGGACTGCGGCGTCCGACCTCGATCGCCACCCCCGAGGACGGGACGAACCGGCTCTTCATCACCGAGAAGCTCGGTACCGTCCGCGTCTACCGACCGGACACCGGTCTGGCCACCGAGCCACTCCTGGACATCTCCGACGTGGTGGACGCCTCGGGCAACGAACGCGGCCTGCTGGGCATCGCCACCGCGGCCGACTTCGCCGAGACCCAGGAGCTGTACCTGGCCTACACGGCACTGCCGGACGGCGCGGTGACTCTGGCCCGCTACCGGCTCGACAGCGGTGAGCTCCAGGATCTGCTGGCCCAGGAGCACGCCGAGTACAACAACCACAACGGCGGTCAGCTCGCCTTCGGCCCCGACGGTCACCTGTACTGGAGCATCGGTGACGGCGGTGGGTCCGGGGATCCCTTCAACGCCGGGCAGCGGCTGGACACACTGCTGGGGAAGATCCTGCGCCTCGATGTGAGCGCGGACTGCGACGGCCTCGGGTACTGCGTTCCCGAGGACAACCCGTTCGCCGGGGTCGAGGGCGCCCGCGAGGAGATCTGGCATTACGGGCTGCGCAATCCCTGGCGGTTCTCCTTCGACAGCGCCGACGGCTCGATGTGGATCGCCGACGTGGGACAGGGCCGCTGGGAGGAGGTCAATCATCTCGCCCCCGGGGAAGGCGGGCACAACCTCGGCTGGTCCTGCTACGAAGGGCTGGAGGTCTTCGACCCCGACCAGTGCCTGGACGAGGAGGAGTACACCGATCCGGTCTTCACCTACCCGCTGACCGGGGGCAACTGCGCCGTGATCGGCGGCCACGTCTACCGCCAGGAGGAGTTCGCCCATCTGATGGAGGGCACCTACGTGCTGGCGGACTACTGTTCCTACCGGACATGGGCCATCCGCGAGGACGGCGACGGCGGCTACCTCACGGCGCAGATCGGCGAGATGCCCACCCAGGTCACCGCGTTCGGCATCACGTCCGACGGCGACTGGTACGTCGTCAACGACCTTCCGGGCGGTCTGCACCGGGTCTCGTTCGAAGGACCCGAGCAGGAGGAGCCCGGCACCTGCCATGTGGACTACCGGCCACAGATCTGGGGCACCGGCATGACCGCCGATATCACCCTCACCAACACCGGACCGGATCCGGTCAGCGGCTGGTCACTGGCCTTCTCACTTCCGTCCGGCCACACCCTCGTCTCGGGCTGGAACGCCGTCTTCACCCTGACCGACGGCCTCGCCACGGCCGCCAATGTCTCGCACAATGAGACGATCGCCCCCGGGGAGAGCGTCACGATCGGCTTCCTCACCAGCCACTCGGGCGACACCACTCCGCCCACCCGGTTCTCCCTCAACGGAGACACCTGCACCACCGGGAGCTGACCCCCGGCAGCCTGACGGCGCAGGAACGAGGCTGAGCCCAGGGGCGCCGCCGCGGACGGACCACTCCTCGGCAGCGCCCCCCGCCGGCAGCGCGGACCGGGCCCTCCTCCGCCGGACCGGTCGCCGGAAGAGGGCCCAGTCCGCCACCCGGCGCCCCCCTGGTGCCCGCACCTGAGCCGCGCGGGCGCCGTGCCTCAGGCGGCGTCCCGGAGCCGGTCCCTGACTTCGGGAAGCGGCCGGAAGCCGGCTGACTCGTAGGTGGCGACACCTGCGGTGTTGGATGCCGGGGTGCAGACGACCGCGCTCGACGACCCCAGGTCCCTGAGCGCGGCCGCCGCGGCGAGGGTGATCGCCCTGCCGTAGCCGTGGCCGCGGTGTTCCCGGTGCACGCCCATCGGTTCGATCAGGCCGGGCCTTCCCCGGCCGGCCGACCACACCGTGACCCCCGCCACCGCGTTGTCCCGGTCGTCGTAGGCGACCAGGCACCGGGCGTCGGCGTACGGTGGCCCTGCCGCCATCGCGTGCCAGCGGTCGTCGGTGAACGTGGAACTGTCGAAGGACGCCCGCTGGACGGCGGTGCGGTCATGGGCCCGGTCAGGCCCGATCACCTCGATGCGCACCCCTGGGTCCTGCACCGGCTCCGCGAGGTCGCGGCGCAGCGGTGTCCAGGGCTCGTCGGTGTTCCAGCCGCCCTCGGACAGCAGGTCCTGGATCAGCGCAGTCCTCGGCGCCTCGATGGATGCCTTCCCCTCCGGCAGCACGCCGCGCTCCGGTGCGGTCACATCCGCCACCATCCGCTGCGCCAGTTCCTCGTCCTGGAGGGCGTCCGGCGCGATCGTCAGGCGGAACAGCCGGGTACCGTCCAGCAGTCCCGCGGCGAGGATCTGCCCGTCCCGGCTCCAGGTCCGCAGCGCCGCGACCGTCGCCTCGGGACCGAACCGCCAGAACCAGCCGACATCTCCCGGATGCAGTTGCATGGGCGCACCCTCGTGCTGCCATTCCCGCAGCGCTTCCACGGCCTCGCTCAGCCCGTCAACGTCCGGCGTGTCCAACGCGATTGTCATAGCGTCGATTCCACACCACCGGCTCTACGGCGCGCACCCGAGTTTTCCCGGGCCGTGCGTCCGGTTCCGGTCTCAGGCAGGCTCGACCGAGTCGAGGTGGGCGAAGAGGACCAGGTTGTCCTTGTAGTTCTGCGTCTTCCTGTCGTACTCACCGGCGCAGGTGATCAGCCGCAGCTGAGGCGAGGGGGTGTCGTTGTAGACCAGATCGTCGGGAAAGTCGTCCTTGTCGAACGTCTTGACCTTGTCGATCTTGAAGGTGGCAACGGTGCCGTCCTCACGTGTGATGTTCACCGTGCCCCCGCGCTTGAGGCTGTCGAGCCCGGCGAAGACAGCCGGTCCCGTGGTGGTGTCGAGGTGCCCGACCACGATGGAGGTCCCCCGTTCTCCAGGGCTGGCGCCGTCCTCGAACCAGCCGACGAGGTTCTTTTCCTCCTTGGGTGGCGGATCGAGCCGGCCGGACTCTCCGACGGCCAGGGCGGTGAAGGGAGCGTCGACTCCGATGGCGGGAATCGTGAGCCGCTTCGGCGCGGACCGGGGCAGCTCCAGGTCCGGGGCGGCGGAGGGCGGTTCGGGCGCAGCGGATTCCTCGACGGGGGCGGGGCGAGCCTGCGGCTCCGGGTCCGCCGAGGGGGTCATGGAGTTGAGGATGAGCAGGACACCCACTGCCATCGCTGCCACCGGCAGGATCAAGGCACGGCCGAGTCTGCGGGCCTTGGGGTTCGCCGAGGGCTCGTTCGTCTGGGGCGGCTGCTGGACGGCCATGCGGGGGGAGCGCCTTTCGGTGAGGTGAAGCGATTCAGGGGGAGCCGAGGGAAGGGAGCGGCCGGCCGCGGCTGCCGTCCGGAGACGACGACAGCCGCGGCAGCGCTACGCAGGGGAGATGTGACAGGTCAGGACGCGGCGGAGCCCGTCGCGGTGCGGCGGCGCATCACGACGGCGCCGGCACCGAGGCCGCCGAGCAGCAGCGCGGAGCCCGCAGCCAGGGTGCCGCCCGAGTCCGCCAGGCCGCCGCCACCGGCGTGCACACCGCCGCGCGGCTTCTTGTGGTGACCCTTCCAGTCATGCTTCCGG
>NZ_BAAAMJ010000074.1:0-2218 GCF_039529215.1 Streptomyces sodiiphilus
AATCTGCTTGCCAATGAATAGATAAGTCTATGAATACCCGCCATTGCGCGGGTTTTTTTATGTCAGCGATTAGGTGTCAACAAACGACCGTTAAAAGACACCATAAAAACAGCCTCCTGAAGGTGTCAAAAAAATAGGGTTTACATTTAATGATACCTGTTTTATTATGATACCACGTTATTTGATACCAAGCCTGCAGGAGTCAAAATCATGGGTCGTACTTTCGCTTATTGCCGCGTTAGCACAACAGAACAGCACACCAGCAATCAGATCCAAGCGATAGAGTCAGCAGGCTATCCGGTAGAAGAAGAGCGGGTCATCAGTGAAACGGTAAGTGGATCTATTCAGGCAATGAGACGTCCAGCCTTTAAAGCACTGGTAGACCACAAACTAGAAGCAGGAGACACGCTAGTAGTCTTGAAGCTAGACCGCTTAGGGCGTGACAACATCGACGTTCAGCAAACCATCACAGCCTTGCAAGCCAAAAATATTCGAGTCATCAGCTTAGACCTTCCAACACCAGACCTGACCAGTGCCAACGGTAAGCTAATGCTTCAGATGTTCGCAGCCTTCGCAGAATTTGAGCGTAACCGCATCATAGAGCGTACTCAGGAAGGCTTACAGCGTGCCAAGAGTGAGGGTAAGCGGTTGGGTAGGCCAGAAGCTAACGACACAACCAAAGCCGTTCAGGAGGGCAAGGAGAAGGGTTTTACGCAATCAGAAACAGCCAAAGCTACAGGCTTCAGCCTGCCAACCATCAAACGCCATTGGAATAAGTAGGCTTTGCCACCAGATCAAGGGTTTAAGATTTTCTAAAGGAGGGGTAATCTATTCGCAAGACTTTGGAGAGGCAAGGAGAACCAGTTGGCGCTGATTCTCCCCACCAAATCTGCAATCACTTGGACAAGGAAGGCAGAGAGACTTAGACACCTCTTATTCTATGAGCCTTCCTTCCAGCTTGCAAACCCTCTCCAATCTAGCAATGGCCTTTGGGCTTATGCTGGCACTGAAGATTGGATTCGAGAGCTGTTGCTTCAGACGCCGCCATTGTTGTGCTAAACGGGGAGTCCTTACCCAGGCACAAGCGTCGAGCGGTCGACCTAAACTATTCATCAGTCACGGCAGGAATGAGAAAACCAGCCAGCCATTAGGGCAAATCGGGATTGTGACGGTGTGACGGCAAGGTAGCTTTCGGAGCGCGTAAGGGGGGCTGTTATCAGTGAAAGCTGGTAATGCGCTAATAGTCCGAACAAGGCCGTCTATCCTTGAAGAAAGCCATTTTAAGAGGCTTTTGGAGAGGAGGACGAGCCTCGTCCAGGGGTTGCCCTTCCAGCTTTATTCCAGTCCAGAGAAGCTGCTGGCGCTTCATGCATACACAGACCAATAATCTAATAGGTACGACAGATGGCAACCATCAAACATGACCTTGAATGGTTTTACGCAACGATTAGCGTTTGGTTAGAGAAAGGAGAGGTCACAGGTGCGATAGATGTGATTTCACGCGATGGAGAGCCAGAAGCGCTGCTAGCCGTGGTGCGTTCCTACACTGACTTCGATGTTTGGTATAGCAATGGCAAAACGTACAAGACCTATCAGCACGCCTTTACTGCGTTAGGAGCTGCCATCGACAAGACCAACCCAGATCACAAGCCGCTCAACAATTATTGGGCTAAGTAGGTTGGTGGTTACATATACAGTTTTGGCTGTGTCTTGATAAGATTTATCAGCAGTCTATCAATATAAAAGCAATAAGAGCGCAAGGTAATGTTGTTAGCCTGCTTACAAAATCAGAGCTTCAGTAGCACTTATTGCTGCAAACTTTTGTCACAGTACAAAGTCTAGGAAAAGGCTACTCAAAACTCAGTTTCAAATCGCCAGAAGCCTTGCTATACGGGGATGTACAGCAAGCAAAAAGGTACTGCACCTAAATTAAAGGTGGCAATATAGCTATGATATATATCTATACACTGCGAAGCATTAGTAATGCCCATTTCAATATAGAACGTACAGTAGGAGAATACAAGGGCTACCATCACATAAACAAATAAGGAGAATCTAATAAATGAGAAGAAATAATCATTCAATAACAAAATCAAAGACCTGGAAAGGATACGATCTATACGATAGGACAAAAAACAAGGCAGAAGATGGATTCTATATCAAGATCCTAGATCAGCTCAGGAATGGATTAGAAGGAATATTAGAGGCTGAAGGTAGG
>NZ_BAAAMJ010000075.1:0-6259 GCF_039529215.1 Streptomyces sodiiphilus
CACCACACCACCATCCCCACCTACCCCTTCAACCGGCAGGACCTGGTGGCACCGGCCGCCCGTGAGTCCTCCGGTCGCGCCCGGCCGCCGCACCACGACGGCCCCGCCTCCACCGGGAACGGACAGGCCGCCGGCCATCCGCTGTTCGACAGCCACTACGTGCAGCCAGGCGAGGGACGATGACGCACCGGGCCGAGACCTTCGAGAAGACCTTCACCGGGGACGACCCCTTCGTCGCCCAGCACCGCTCCGGCGGGACCGGGATCCTGCCGGCCTCCATGCAGATGGAGATGGCCCTGCTGGGGCTCACCCGGGGAGCCGGGTTCCGGCCGGCGGAACTCACCGACGTCGCCTTCGTGCGGCCGTTCACCGTTCCCCGTGACGGACAGGCGACGATCCGGCTCGACACGGCCCCGGAGCCGGAGGGAAAGACCCGCTTCGAGCTGAGCGCGGTCACCGGCCACCGGCGCACCCAGGTGTCCTGCGGAACGGGCCGGCTCCTGCCGGACGACGGCCGGGCGGACACCGCCTGGCAGATATCCGCCCCGGTCACGGTCGCGCCGGAGAACGTCTACACGAGCTGGCTGGAGCACGGCCTGGAGTACGGTCCCGGCTTCCGGACGGTCCGCTCGCTCCGCACCGGGGAGGGGACGGCCGAGGCCGTGCTGCACGCCTCCGCCCAGGCTCTGCCCTGGTACGCCCACCCCCTGCTGGTGGACGGCGTCTTCCAGGTGGTGAGCTGCGCACTGCAGGATCTGGGAGCGGACGGACGGGCGCGCCCGATGCTCCCCATCGGCTTCACCCGCTTCACCCTCCGGTCGCAGATCTCCCCTCCCGTCGCGGACGTCACCGTCCGGGTGCGGCGCACCGGTGTGGAGGGGGCCTACTCGGTCGCCGACGCCCTGGTCCTCGATCAGGCCGGGAATGCCCTGGCGGAGTTCGGCGGCATCCGGATGCGGCACCTGCCCGCACCGGGCCGCCCGGGGGCGGGCAGCCGGGCGGCCTCGCTCATGACGGCGATCCGGTGGCGCCCGGCGGCCCCTCCCGCCCCCCGCGACCCCGCCTCCGGCACCTGGGTGGTGCTGCGCAACGACGACCGGGAAACTCCCGGCAGACACGCGGTCGCGCAACTGCGCGCCGAGGGTGCCCGCGTCGTGGAGGTCTTCCCCTCGCCTCCGGCCGCGCCGTCCGGTGAGCACCGGGTCATGCCCGTCGCGGACGAGGACGCGTTCCGCGGGCTGTGGGAAGAGCTCGGCGGCCCCGTCCAGGGGGTGCTGCATCTGTGGAGCACCGGCCCGGCGCGTGCGGCCGGGGACGAACTGCGCGCCGGCCTGTACAGCTGCCTGGCCGCACTGAGGACTCTGGGCACCCTCCGCTGGAAGACCCGCTTCCTGGTGGTGACCGAGAACGCCCAGCCGGTGGCCGACGGAGACACGCCGCTGGCCGAACGGGCCGCGCTGTGGGGCCTGATGAGGACCGCGGCCATCGAGTACCCGGGACTGAATCCGCGCCTCGTGGATCTCGACGCGTCCTCCGCCGCCTCGGCCGCTGTGCCGGCCGCGGAACTGGGCGACGGCCCCGTGGAGTGCGGGTACCGCGGGGGCACCCGGCACGAGCCGGTCAGAGTTCCCCACCGCACCGCCGGCACCGGGGGCCCGCCGGTCCGGCCCGGCGGGCGCTACCTGATCCTGGGAGGCCACGGCGGGCTGGGCCTGGAGGTGGCCGCGAGGTTCGCCCGCGAGGGCGCGGGGGCCGTCGGCCTGGTCAGCCGGTCGGGCGGCCCGGCCGACAACAGCGGACTGCCGGCCGCGCTCGCGTCGTCCGGCTGCACGGTTCTCTCCCTCCGCGCGGACGTGTCCGTCCCGGGCGAACTGGCATCGGTCGTCGAACGGTTCCGGGAAGAGGCGGGCGATCCGCACGGGGTGGTGCACGCCGCCGGCACCCTCAAGGACGGGCTGATCCGCAGCGCCACCGCCGAGGACGTGGCCGCCGTGCTGCGGCCCAAGGCGGACGGTGCCCGGGAGCTCGCGTCCGCCGTCACCGGCCTGGACCTGGACTTCGCGGTGCTGTTCGCCTCCGTGTCGGGGGCGTTCGGCAATCTCGGTCAGGGCGGCTACGCGGCGGCCAACGCCTACCTGGACGCCTTCGCCCACGCCCGGGGAGAGCCCTGGGTCAGCATCGACTGGGGGCTGTGGGGCGAGGTGGGCATGGGGACCGCCGTCGCCGACCAGTTGCGCCGCCGCGGCGTCCGCCCCCTGGGCACCGAGGAGGCACTCGACGCACTGATGACCGCCCTGGGCAGCGGCTCCCGGCAGCTGGTCATCGCGCACCCCGACGCCACCTCACCGGCCGTCCGCCCGTCCGAGGACGGCGGGCCCGGGGAGGCCGCGCCCTCCGGGCAGCCGGAAGCCGCGGGTACGGACGCCGGCACCGGCCTCTCACCGGAAGAGCGCGTGGCCGGTGAACTGGAGCGGTTCCTGGCGGAACGGCTGGACCTGACCGCCTTCGACCGGAGCACCCCACTGGGGGACTACGGCATCAACTCGATCATGAGCGTGGAACTGGCGGAGGAACTGTCCCGCCGCTGGGGCAGCGAGCTGCCCGCGACGCTCTTCCTGGAGTACGGGGACTTCGCGGAGCTCGCGGAGGCACTCGCCGGCCGGTACGGCGTCGTTCCCCCGGCCCCGCGGGCGCCGGTCTCTCCCGGCGCCGGCGGCGCGGAGGACCCGGAGCCGGCCCCGGCGGCGGACACCGGCGCCACCGGCCGTGCCCCTCACGTCGCCCCGGCCGGACCCTCCGGAGACGGCCCGCGGGAGACGGACATCGCGATCGTGGCCGTCTCCGGCGACCTGCCGGGCGCCGCGAACCCGGCGGAGCTGTGGGACCTGCTGCGGTCCGGGGGTACCGCTTTCACCGAAGTCCCCCCCGAGCGCTGGGACATCGGCGCCCACTACGAGGAGCGCGGCCCGGAGATGACCGGGACGTACTGCCGTGTCGGCGCCTTCGTCGGCGAAATCGACCGCTTCGACCCGAAGTTCTTCGGCATCTCCGTGCGCGAGGCCGAGGAGATGGACCCGCAGCAGAAGCTGCTCCTGGAACACGCCTGGTCGGTCATCGACGGCAGCGGCCTGGCCGGCCGGCGCGACATCGGTGTGTTCGTCGGGGCGAGCTACACCCACCACCGGGACGCGAACGGGCTGGAGGACGTCGGCCCGCACACCGCACTGGGGTCGATGAACGCCCTCCTGGCCAACCGGATCTCCTACGCGCTCGACCTCACCGGCCCTTCCCAGACCGTCGACACGCTGTGCTCGTCCTCACTGGTCGCGGTGCAGCAGGCGGTGACCGCGCTGCGGACGGGCCAGTGCGGCGCAGCCGTGGTGGCCGCCTGTCACGTGGGACTCACCCCCTGGTACTACCGCAGCCTGAGCCAGCTCGGCGCCCTCTCGCCGAGCAGGCCCCGGCCCTTCGACGAGCGGGCCGACGGGTTCGTCCCGGGCGAGGGCGCGATCGCGGTCATGCTCAAGCGGCTGGGCGACGCCGAGCGCGACGGCGACCACGTCCAGGGCGTCATCCGGGGCACCGCCGTCAACCACGGCGGACGGGGCAGCGCGCTGCCGGTGCCCCGCAGCGAGTCGCAGGCGGCCGTGATCCGCGCCGCGCTCGCCGACGCCGGCCTCCCCGCCTCCGCCGTCTCCCTGGTCGAGGCGCACGGCACGGCGACCCGGCTCGGGGATCCGATCGAGATCGCGGCGCTCACCGAGGTGTTCGGGCAGGACAAGGACCGCGGGCCGTGCTTCGTCGGCTCGGTCAAGGCGAACATCGGGCACCTGGAACCGGCCGCCGGACTGGCCGGACTGGTCAAGGTCCTGCTGTGCATGCGGCACGGGGAGGTGCCGCCGCTGGCCGGCTTCGGTTCCACCGGGCCGCACATCGACCTCTCCTCCGGCCCCTTCGTGATTCCCGCCGAGCCGCGGCCGTGGCGGCCGGGCGGACCCCGCCGGGCGGGAGTCAGCGCCTTCGGCATGGGCGGCACCAACGCGCACATCGTCGTCGAGGAGTACCCGGCGGGCACGGAGCCCGGCAGCGACCGCACCGGGAACCGGGGCGAGCACGTCCTCGTCGTCTCCGGGCACACCCCCGACAAGCTGGCCGAACGGCTCGCGGACCTGGAACGCCACCTGTCCATGGAACGTCCCGCCGACGCGGCCGCGCTGTGCTTCTCCGCCGCCGTCGGCCGGGAACATCTCCCGCACCGCGTCGCCGTCCTGGGCTCCACGGTCGGCGAACTGACCGACGGACTGCGCGGGCTGACGGACGGCGTACGGCCGCGGGACCTGCCGGGAACGGTGGTCCGTGGACGGAGCGTGCTGACCGGCGGTCTGCGGACAGCGGGGACGGGCGTGACGCCCGGGCCGGAACTCGCCGGCCGGCTGGCGGACCGCGTGCCGCTGGGTGCCGGACGTATCGCGATGGAGCTGCGGCTTCCCGACCACGGCCTGGCCACCGGGCTGGCATTTCTCTACGCGGGGGGACACCGGGTCGACTGGGCCTCGGTGCATGCCGGCCGGCGGCCACGGCGACTGTCCCTGCCGCCGTATCCGTTCCGTCCCCGGGCCTCGGCCGCCGGGCCGGACCCGGAGCGGGACTCCCCGTCCGGCCTGGCCGCGGTCACCGGCCTGCTGACGGGGGCCCACCGGGTGCTCGGGCAGGAGACGGTTCCCGCCGCCCTGCTCATCGCCATGGGCCTGGAGCGGGCAGCCGTGCTCGAGCGGATCTCCTTCACCGCCCGGGGCACCGGGCAGCACGTCCTCGCCGGCGAGCTCTCCGGCGACGGCGAAGGGGAGGCCGGGACGGTGACCTACCGGCACGGCGAGCGGGTCATCGCCCGCCTCACCCTCGGGCCACGCTCCCCCGAGAACGGGGCTCCGGACCCCGTGCCGGTGGAGGAGGTGCGGGCCGGGTGCCCGCGCAGCCTGGAACCGGCCGGCCTGTACGCGTGGTTCGCGGCGAAGGAGATGCTGTACGCACCGCCGCTCACGCCGGTCACCGGTGTCCGCTACGGCCCCGGCTCCGTGCTCGCCGAGGTGGACAGCACCGGGCAGAGCGCCCCGGTGCGTGCGGTCGCCGCGATCGACGCCGCGCTGCAGAGCATGGCCGTGCTCACCCTGGCCGACCCGGCCTCGTCTCCCGACACGTATCTCCCGGTGGCCGTGCGGCGCGCGGTGTCCTGGGGCGACCCGTCGCAGACCGCGTTCGTGCACCTGCGGTCGGACGAGCAGGATCCCGACGGCACCCGGCACGGCCATGCCCTGCTGCTGGCCGCCGACGGCCGGGTGCTGGCCTCCCTGGAAGGCATCGTCTACCGGACCCTGCCGGGAACCGGCACTGCAACCGGGGCCACGGCCGGGACCGTGCCGCGGGCCGGTGAGGCACCGGCCGGGCACCCGCCCGCGCCCGGCGGGCCCGGCGGCGAGGAAGGCGTCGTGGAACTGGTCCGCGAGGTGCTGCGGGACCCGGAGATCACCGCGACCACCTCCCTGTCCGCCGCCGGACTGGACTCGATGCTGGCCACCATGGTCGCGGCCGGGCTCGGGGAACGTCTGGGGATCGCCGTCAGCCCGACGGACGTCCTGGACGCGCGCGACTGCCGCGCCCTGGCCGCCTCCCTCGCCCCCGCTGCGGAGCGGGAACCGGCAGAACCGGCAGCACCCTCCGTCCCACAGACGCGCGAGGAGGGCGCGACGACCGGCGGCGCGGGCTCGGAGGACTCACCGGCCGCCGCGGCCGGGCCCTCCGGCGCCCCGGGTCCGACGCCACCGGCCGCACGCCCGCAGGACATGGCCGTCGTCGGCCTGGCCTGCGCCCTGCCCGGTGCGCAGGGCCCGGAGGCGTTCTGGTCGATGCTGTCGCGCGGCGGCACCGCGACCGGTCCGGCCCCGGCCGCCCGCTGGACCGGCGACATCGGGACCGACGTGCCCGCCGTGGGCGGGTTCCTCTCCGGCATCGAGGAGTTCGACGCCGAGTTCTTCGACTTCTTTCCCAAGCAGGCGGAGGTTCTGGACCCGCAGGCCCGGTGGCTGCTGCGCACGGCCTGGGAGGCCCTGGAGGACGCGGGTATTCCCCCGCTGTCCGTACCGGCGGCCACCGGTGTCTTCGTGGGTGCCAGCTACCAGCACTACCGGGAGCACAACATCGGCCCGGAGCTGGACGCGCCCAGCGGCCTGGGCAACCACAACGCCTTCCTGGCCAACCGGGT
>NZ_BAAAMJ010000076.1:0-29708 GCF_039529215.1 Streptomyces sodiiphilus
CAAACGACTGGCCGCAATCACCACATGAGACATCCTCTATGTCGATGCGGCCAACGGCGCCATTGCGAGGGGAGAAATATCCCCCACGGGCCGGGTCTCTACAGCTGGTTCGATCAGGAGAGAAGCTGCGCGGGAGGCAGCAAGAGAGCGGCGTCGTGCAGCAGTGGCTGGCACGCCCTATTCAGGAGTTGCCGGGCATGCGCCGGATGCGATGTGGCTGGGGCATGGCAGGCCTCCTGCCTGGATCGACATGACGAAGCGGGTGAATAGCAGCCTTTCTGCCCAGGGCCAACGCTGCCCGGTAGGGTGCAGTCCCGTAAGGTTCACTTTGGTGGGTAACGGTGGATAGTGTGAGCGACGTGTGTGATTGGCCAGAACTTCTTAGGGAAATGGAAGCAGCTAAACGCTGCCTTGCGATGAACGATGGAGATGGGCTCTGGCGACAGGAGCCGCGCCAGCCTCCGGCCACGCCGGAACAGGTCGCAGAGATTGCTATGGTAACATGTTGCGCCGTGGATCCCGAGTACGCTGATTTCTTGCTGCATTCAAATGGCTGGCCAGCAATTCTTCAGGATATCGATCTCTTCGGAACTGCAGACTTTGGCACTCTTCCCTATGTCGAAGCCAAAGAATTGCTGCACATAATCGAGACTGAAGGCGATGTTCGGCTCGCCGCAAACTCGAGCCACTTGATTCCCATTGGCGCCTCACGGGCAGATATCGACATTTTTGCCATGTCATGCGCGAGCGTCCCGGGCCGTCCGGCAGTAGTCGCTTGGATTGCGGGAGGGGAAATCGAAAGATACTCCAGTTTCCGCGAATTTTTTCGAGGTATGATTGCGGAGAATTATGCGGAAGCTGAATCTTTGAAATGAGTGCGTCCTTGTATGCGCCGACTGTAAAGTCGACTGCGCTGTAAATGGAGCACCTCAGCCTGCCATCGGCTCTGAATCGCCGCTAACCTCGATTTGTCAGCGGGGTTCGGTCGCTGATCGGTCCGATGGTTCGCCCGTATTGTCCTTGGCGGGTGTAGGGCGGGTCGTCGCGTGACGCTGCGGCTGCGCCGGGTTCCACGGGCCCGGGGACTGCGGGGTTCTTCTCCTTCCTGGGCCTCGTCGGAGCGTTGCCGGCCGTCAGGTGACGGCCGGCAGCTGGGTGNTGGTGGTGAAAGCCTCGGACCAGGGCCAGGTCCGCTCGATGCGCAGGTACCGGCGGCGGGCATGGCGGGCCAGGCGGGCGGGCAGATGATAGAGGCGGAAGCGTATGGTGTCCGGTTCGGCATCCGCCAGGTTGTCGCTGTCGTGCAGGGTCAGCAGACGGAGCCAGGCGTCGAGATCGCAGGCGAGGTTCGCGGCGAGCATCCAGCCTGTGTTGATCTGCCAGGCCTGTGAGGGCAGATTGCGCAGGCCCATGGCCTTGCCGGTGCGGATGCGGTCTTCGACCTCGGCGTGGTCGCGGTGCAGGGCGTCGAGGAACTGGATCTGATGGGAGCCGGCGATGCCCCACATGTGCCGGATGTTCGTCGCCGTGACCGAGTAGCGCCAGCCGGTCTTGTGCTCGAAGGCGGTCAGCTTCTTCATGTGCCGCCTCGAGGGGCGTACGCGGCGGACGATCAGCCGCATGCCCTCCGGCCAGCCGTCACGGGTGCTCAGCCCTGTCAGCTCCGCGATCTGGTAGCCCTCTTGGAGGTCACCGTCCTGCTTCAGCGAGGTCTCCCACGCACGTTCGGGGAGCCTGGCGATCGCCGCCTCGTCCTCGGGCGTGATCTTCCAGCCGACTGTGTAACGGACCGTGCGTCGCTTGGTGTTCAGCGCCTGAAGGTGGTCCAGCAGCCCGTGGGTGGCGCCCGCGCCGTCGACGCGGACAAGGATCTTCGACTGGGAGGAGTGCGGGACTTGGTCCAGCGCGGCGGCAAGGACACGGACGTGATCGTCCACGGTGTTTGCCCCTGCGTTGCCCGCCCTCAGTTCCATCGCCAGGCTCTCACCGGTGTTCGCGCACCAGCCGCCCAGCGGGTGGAACCCGAACGTGCCCTTGAACGTGGCCGCGGCCCCTTCCTTGCGGGACGCGCTCGTGATGACCGTGGCGTCCAGGTCGACGACGATCCAGCCCGTCAGTCTCCGTCCGGCGACCGTCAGCCAGGGGAAACCGCCAGGGCGCAGGTGGAGCAGCGTCCACACGTGCCGGCGCACCCGGCGCCGGACCTTCGCGATCTTCCGCAGGGTCTTGTCGTCCAGTCCGGCCAGCAGCCGGCGCATCGTCGAGTCCGAGACCGCGGGGCCGAACAGGCCCCGGTGAGGGAACTGGAGCCGCTCGGCCTCCAGCAGACTGCGCGACCCGAGCACCGTCGCGACGGCGAGCTGGACGAGCACCCCGGCCCGCTCCCGCCACCCGGCCGCCGTACTCGACGGGAGCACCCCGGCAAGCCCTCCCGTCAGCCCCACCCGGTCCGCCAGCTTCCGCAGCAACACCGCCCCCGCATGCCCGACCAGCCCTTTACCGTCGGCCGTTACGGACAGCCCCCGGTCCCACCCTGTACGCTCACTCACCAGAAAGGTGTCCTGACTCCTGCACCGGATACGATCTAGACACTCGCATCCTTGCAGGTCAGCGACACCTTTCTGCTGTCAGGACGCCAACTCGACCAATTCTGCCGAATAGCCCGGGCTGATCCTCGCGACGCGTTCATCCATCGCGGTGCTCCACTTGCGCGAGGTCAGCTCCCTGATCCGCACCTTCAGGAGTTGACGGCCTTCGGGCCGCCCCCCGGGGCCCGGAGGCCGGAGGTCCCATTGCGGAGCCACGAGAACGGCAACAGGGGGCGGGGTCGGTCGGCGTGGAGAGGGCAGCTGCGCGGCGTGGGGTGCCGGGGCTCGGGGTGTGTCAGGTGGGGGAGGCCCAGATCAGTGCGGTCAGCCACAGGGCGGTGACCAGCAGGCAGGCCGTCAGTTCCACCAAGATGTTCCGGCCCACGGCGCGCATGATGGCTCCGGTGGAGGAGAGGGCGGCTCCGTGGCTTCCCAGCCGTCGTCGCTCCCAGCCGTACAGGCCTGCCAGGAAGCCGGGCACCACGCCGACCACCGGCAGCAGGAAGAACCCGGCGGTGCCGGTACCGCCGGCCACCAGGAGCTGGCGCCGCCGGAAGCGCAGCACGCGGCGGTTGCGGACCGGCAGCAGCCACTGCACCGCCTGATTGAGCAGCAGGATGGCGGTGGCCGAGACCAGGACCCACCAGCCGCGTGAGGAGTCCTCGGCCGACGCCCACCAGAAGACCGCCGCCCAGACGACGGCGGGTCCCGGGACGCCCGGCAGCACCGCGCCGAGCAGCCCGAAGACCACCACCAGTCCCATCAGGAGCAGCTGCCATGACGCCATGGAGTCCAGGCTGCCCGATCACGGACCGTGGCGCGCGTGGGGCAGCGGTTCCCCGGTGCTTTCCGTCGCCCGGTACGTCAACGGTGGCCCGGTCGGGTCAGCGGGTGGGTTCCCGGCGCGCGCGAAGGCCCGGGGCGCGAGAGGCTCGAGGGAGCCGGATCCGGTGCGCGGCGCGGTGACGCGGCACACCGGTACGCCGCAGTTCAGGAAGGAACCGTGCCCCATGCCTCCACTACGACCGTGGCCGTCTCCGGGGGCCGGACGGCGCGCGTCCCGCCGGTGGCGGTGGTCTCCGGCCGTTGCCGCCGGGCTGGTCTGCGTCGCCTGTGTCCTGCCCGTGGAAGGGCCTAGGGCTGTCGGTGACGGCCTCTCCTCCGGGCCGGTCAGTGGCCCGGCCGCCGCTGTGCCGGGGCCTGCGTACCCCGTCCGGTCCGTGTCCCGGCCGGCGGCGGAGGGCGGTATCGCAGGCGCGGACCATCCCGCGGACCCGGTCCGGGACGCGGTCACCGTCCCGCTGGCGGGCGGGGAGGTGACGGTGGAGCCGGCCCGGGCCGTGGTGGCCCGGTTGAGGTCCCGAGGGCTGGTCGTCGCCGTGGCCGACGGGGACCGGGCGTCCGGGGGCGGCGGGCCGGCGCTGGCGCTGGCGCTGGACGAACGCAGTCACCTTCTCGCCGCCGACGGTGCGCTGCTGGGCGGTCAGCTGGTGACGGCGGAGGGGATCGAGCTCGTCGCGGGCGACGGCCGGTCCCGTGCGGCTGTCACCGGCCTCGCCGTCGATCTCGCGGACGGCACGGTCACGGCGCTGACCGGGGGCGGCGGCACGGTGGTGCTGGGCACCTTCGGGCGGGACGGCTCGCTGCTCGTCACCCCGGAGGGGGCGGTGAGCCTGGGCGGAACCGTCGCGCTGAGCACGGCGGGCGCGGGGGCGGTGAACTCCGCCGTCGGCCGGGAGCTGTTCTCGGCGGGGGAGAAGCTGGGCCGGCTGGCGGTCCGGGCCGAAGTGGTGCTGGACGAGAGCGTCTCGGGGGCCCTGCGGGTTCCGCCGGAGGCGCCGCCCGCCGCCTCCGGCCCCGGCCCGCTTTCCTGATGCGGCGTCGCGGTGCTCCTCGGGCCGGACGCGCCGCTGCCCCGGTGCGGCCGCTTCGCGTGCGGTGCGCCGGGGCAGCGGGAGGCTTGCGGATCGGCCGGTTCTCCGGCGGCCGGGTCAGCCGAAGCGTCGCTCGATCTTGGCCAGCTTCTCCTCCAGCGAATCCAGCCGCGGGGCCGCGAACCCGGAGTCGGAGGGCCGGCCGCCCCGGTCGCCGACGCCCGCCGGCTCGAGTGCGGCGGGTTCCGGCGGGGAGGGGGCCTTGGTGAGCGCGACCTCCACCTGCGGGTTGTGGCGGCCGATCGCCTTCATCCTGACCCGCTCCAGCTTCCGCTGTTCGCGCTGCCGGGCCCGCTCGGTCTCCTTGCGCTGGCGCTCCTCGCGGACCTCCTCCACTGCCTCGTCCAGGGTGCGCACGCCCTCCAGCAGCATCAGCGACCACGCGCCGAAGGTCTCACGCGGGGCCCGCATCCACCGGACGAACCGGATCTGCGGCAGCGGCCGCGGCACCAGGCCCTGCTCGCGCAGGGCGGCCTTGCGGGTCTGCTTCAGGGCCCGGTCGAAGAGGATGGCGGCGGACAGCGACATGCCGGCGAAGAAGTGCGGGGCGCCCGCGTGTTCGTCGCCGCGGGGGGCGTGCACCCAGTTGAACCAGGCGGCGGCGCCGGCGAAGAGCCACACCAGCATCCGGGAGCCTATGGAGGCGTCGCCCTGGCTGGCCTCCCGCACGGCGATCACCGCGGAGAACATCGCGGCGCCGTCCAGGCCGAAGGGGACCAGGTACTCCCAGCCGCCGGACAGGCCGAGGTTCTCGCGGCCGAAGCCGACCAGCCCGTGGAACGACAGAGCGGCGGCCACTCCCGCGCAGCAGAACAGCAGAGAGTAGGAGGCCACCGCGTAGACGCGTTCCTTGCGCCGGCGTCTTTCCTCCATCAGCTCCCAGGAATCGGCCTGGGCGGAGGCGCTCTCGCCGGTGTTCCGGCGGCCGCGCGCGAGGAGGGCGACGGCTCCCAGGAAGCCGCACAGCAGTACGGCTCCCGCCAGCACCCAGCTGGCCCCTATGTCCGTCAATGTCATCAATTATCTCCCGGAAGGGCCCGGCCGGACAGGCCGGTAGAGAAGGATGGGTCCGCGGAGCGGAGCTGCGAAGCGGCAGGGCGCTGAGCTTAATGCCTCCGAGCGGCCGCGGTGTCACCGGGTGGGCCGCCTGCCACGGGCATATCCTCGCGCAAGTCGGCGTGATGATAAGGGCGTTCGGGAGAAGAGGCGGCCACCTCCCGGGAGCCGGGGGCCGGTCCGGGTGAAATGCGGCGAACTTACCGGCGTTCGGCGGACAGTCGTTCGATGCGCTCGGTGTCGCAGGTGCGCGGGCAGGTGACGCAGGTGTCCTGGGGGCGCAGGGTGTAGAAGAGGCAGCAGCTCACGCGGTCGCGGGTGACCAGCCGCTCCCCGTCGGGGCCGGTGAGGTCCCGGAAGGAGGCGCCCCCGGCGTACGGCGCGGTGCCGCCCGGCAGCAGCAGCTCCGCCTCCTGCCTGGCCCGCTCCTCCTCGCCCAGCAGCCGGCCCAGCAGCCACAGGCCGTCGGTCAGTTCGTCCGCCGCCATGCCCCACAGCGCGCGCCCCCGGCGCCGCATGCGGGGCCCGAACGCCTCCATCACCGGGCCGAGGTGTGCGGCCGCCGCCGACCGCACCGTCGCCCGCAGCGTCTCCTCGTCGCGGACCACCCGGGCCGCCGGGTGGCCGGACGCCGGATCGTCCGGCAGGCAGCTGAACTCCGTTGCCCGGACGGCCACCCGCGGCTCCTCCCGGTGCAGGAACACGTCCCCGGGGGTCAGATGGGGGACGCGGCGCAGCAGGAACCAGGGCAGCGTGAACAGCAGCCCGGCGGGCCAGGCGTAGCGGTGCAGGGCGAAGGTGGCCGCCACCTGCGGCCGGGCCTCCTGGCCGTAGGTGCGCACGACCTGCCGCGCGTCGTGGGCGACGAAGTCCGCCAGGTCCTCACCGCCCCGCGCCAGGCCGGCGCCCGACACCCAGTCGGCGGCGTCCCCCGGGGCGCCTTCCTGGATCATGTAGGGCGGCAGCGCCTGGCCCACGCGGGCGTAGGCCGGGGTGAGCGGAGAGGCCGGAGCGAGGGCGGGAATGGTCATGGGGCCACCGGAATCCGAAGATCGGGAGTAGGTAAGCCTTACCTTACCTGAGTCCGTGTTGGGGCAAGATGCCGGGCCGACGGGTTTGATCTGGGCGCGTCTGCCTCTAAGGTCTTCGGGATTGGGGCGATGAGGGGGCAGGAGGGGACAGGAGCGGACGGATGGAGCGCAGCACAATGGACCCGGTCATAGGGACGGCCGCGACGGCGGTACGGCCCGTCGCACCCGCGCAGGCTCCGCCCCCCGCGCGCACCCCCCAGCCCTCCGGCCCGCCGCGGCTTCGTCCGCTCTCCCGGACGCCCGCCCGCACCCGGACGCTGCCCCAGCGGCACTCGGTGCGCGCCCAGGTGCTGGACGCCCTGCGCAGGGCACTGGCCGACGGCGAGCTGGCCCCCGGCAAGGTGTACTCGGCCCCGGCGCTCGCCGAGCAGTACGGGGTCTCCGCCACCCCGGTGCGCGAGGCGATGCAGCAGCTCGCCGGGGAGGGGGCGGTCGAGGTCGTGCCCAACCGCGGCTTCCGGGTCGCCGCCCACAGCGCCCGGGACGCCGAGGAGCTGGCCGAGGTGCGGGCCGCGCTGGAGGTGCCCGCCGTGCTCGGGCTCGCCCGCTCGCTGCCGGCCGAGCGCTGGAGCGAGCTGCGTCCGCAGGCGGAGGCCGCGGTGCGGGCGGCGGCCTTCGGCGACCGGGCCGGCTACGCGGAGGCGGACCGGGAGTTCCACTGCGCGCTGCTGTCGCTGACCGGCAACCGGCAACTGGTGGCGGTGGCCCGCGATCTGCACCGCCGCGCCCAGTGCCGGGTCCCCCCGGGCCGGCTGCCCGGCACCGCCGAACTGCGCGCCGACGCCGAGGAGCACCTGGTCCTGCTGGACGCACTGGGCCGCCGGGACCTGGAGACGGCCGAGCGTCTGGCACGCGGCCACGTCGCCGGACCGTGAGGCGCCCCCGGCCCGCGGCTCAGTCCGCGGCCAGCCGGGCCGCCAGCCAGCGGGGGACGCCGCCCAGCAGCCGGAACAGCCGCCCGGCCTCGGCGCGCAGCCGCTGGGCCTCCGCCTCCGGCTGCACCTCGGCCAGCGCCACGAGGGCGGGTGCGATGCCCACCAGGAATCCGGTCTCCTCGCGCAGCCGCAGCGACTCGGCGAAGCCGCGCCGGGCCTCGGCCGGCTCGCCGTTCTCCAGGGCCAGGGCCCCCAGGTGCCGCCAGGTGGAGGAGCACAGCAGCGCGTCCCCCCGTTTCAGCGCCTCGGCGTGGGCCCGGCGGTAGCCGGCCTCGGCGGCCTGCGGGTTGCGGCTCACGTGCTGCGCCATCAGGCCGCGCCGCAGGTCCAGCAGCGCACGGCCCGGCGCGTCGGGTGCCAGCAGCGCGGCGGCCCGCCCGAACGCGGCCCGGGCCTCGTCGGCCCGGTCACGTACCTTCAGCAGCGTGGCGGCATAGCCCAGATACCCGCGGGTGCAGGCCGCGGCGCCCCGCTCGTCGTCCGTCAGGGGAAGCGACTCGGCCGCCCGCAGGGCGTCCTCCGCCCGCTCCCAGCCCTCGGTGGTGTACATGCAGCGCTCGACCAGCAGCTCGGCGCGCAGCAGCGCGGCGGCCGGGGCCTGGCCGGCCGCCGGTTCCAGCAGGGCCGCGGCGTCCTCCCAGCACCCCCGTGACCGCAGCCGCCATACCGCGCTGTCGAGTGGATCCTTCACCGTCGGCCGAACCGTACGTGGTATGGCGGTCTCCGCCACATGCCCTCCCCAGGCGCGTCATCGAGCCGATGGTCGTATGCAGGTGTGCAGGCATCTCAGCACGAAGGGGCGGGGCAGGCCAAGAGGGGTGGGTGAAAGAATTCACAAGTCGCGGCCCGGTGAGGGCCCCGGCGGGCTGACGTCCGGTGGCGTGGGGGCGCGCTCCGGGCGCGGGGCGGTGGTGCCCGCTTCGGGGAGGCCGGACCGGCGCCGGAAGCGCACGGCGCGGGCGACGCTCACGTGCGCCGTTGCTGATCCGCGGTCCGCGGCGCGGACAGGCGGCGCAGCCGGACCCTGACCGCCACCGTGCCCGGAATCGGGGGAAGGGCGGCAGGCGCACCGCGGGCGCACGGAGACTCGCGGGGGAGGCAGGCGGTGCATCCGCCGTCCAGGGGTCGAGCGCGGGCGCGACAGGGGGCATCTGCCGCTCCTGGTACCGGAATCGACTCGGTTCACCCCGGTTTCTCCGGCGCGGAGGGCCGAAGCAGCGTAAGCTGTGCCCGGAACGATGGCGTGTTGCCCGTACGGGGGGGCGCACAGGGGGCGCGTTCACCGGAATGTGGCAGGGAATTTTGCCCTCCGTATGGCGTGATGCGCGGACAGTGATATTTACTGTTTCTGGTCCGGTTCGCCGGACGCCTCGATGAGGGACAGCAGGGGAGGGCGAATGGCAGCAGGAAAGTGCGAAGCCGTGAGCTCGGCGGACACCGCCGCGGACAGTGGGACGGACCCGAGGCTGCCCGCCCTGCACGACGCGGTGGCGCAGCTGCGTCAGGAGCTCGACGGCTACGCCGCGCCGCTGGCCGACCGCAGGGTCGCCGAGCGGGAGCTCGCCGTACTGGACATGATCACGCGGCCGGAGGTCGTCGCCCGCGCCGGGCTGCCCGACGCCACGGCGCTGCGCCGCGCCCTGCTGCTCGTCGTGGCGGCGATCGGCTCGGTCAGCGCGCTGGCGCCGGACGTGCGCCGGCTCCGGGAGGCCGTGGACCTGTTCGCCGCGCCGCCGACGGTGCGGATCCCCGCAGGGCGTACCGAGCGGAACTGAGGGCGCGGCCGGGCTGTCCGTACCGAGGCCACCGCCCGGCCGTGATCGCCGGCAGATCCTGACCCGGCCGGATCGCGGATCACCGCTCCCGGGGCTAGCCTCGAGAGAGGCAGGGTTGTCCCACTGGCGAGGTGGCAGTGATGAAGACCTACTTCCCGTCCGGCCCTCTCCATCCGGTCCGTGCCGCTGCCCCGCCCCGGGGCGGCGAGCCGGCCGCAGGCGCGAGCCGGTACCGGTGACGGGCGGGAGCCGGGAGGAACGGCCCGCCCGGCGGGGGCCGCCGGAGGGCCGCCCGCCGGGGCCCTCGCACCCCGCGGCACCGCGGGTCACCGCCCCCGCCGGCCGCCGGCCGCCCCCCGGGCGGGAGCCCGGCCGCCCCCCGGCCGATCTGCCGCCGGGCGCCTGGGACCTGATCGGCGAGGCCGTCGTGGTCTGCGACCCCTCCGGCGTGGTGAGCGGACACAATCGCGCGGCGAGGACGTTCTTTCCCCGGCTGCGAGCGGGCGAGAAGCTCTCCGGGCCGGCCGCCGGGCCGCTGGCCGGGGCCGCCGAGCGCGGGGAGGAGTCCTTCGACGCGCCCTTCGCGGGGCGACGGCTGGTCGGGCACCGGACCGTCGTCGAAGGGCGGACGGTGTGGCTGGTGCGCGACGCCAGCGCGGTCCGGGAGCGGGAGGACGCGCTGCTGGCCGAGCGCTCCCGTTCGGCCTTCCTGGCCCGGGCGCGCGGGGAAGTGGCCGCTTCGCTGCATCACACCCGCGCCGCCCGGGCCCTGGTCCGTGCGGCGGTGCCGGAGCTGGCCCGGACCGCGGCCCTTCTGCTCCCGCCGCGTGGCCCACGGGTGCCCTGGCACCTGGCCGGCCCGGGCTCCGCGGAGTACTCCGGCGAGGTCCCCGTTCAGACCCTGGACCGCACTCCGCGGGTGGCCGCCGCGCTCTCCGGCCTGGACCCGCGCCTCGTCCCCTGCCCCCGGCAGGAGCTGGACGCCCTGCACGTGATCACCGGCCGCCTCCCGCCGGGCGACGGGAAGGACGGGGAAGCTCTGCTCGTCCCGCTGTCCGGCAGCGGTGATCCGGCGGGTGCCCTCATGCTGCTCGGCCCGGGGCGCAGTGCTGCCGCACCCGGCGGTCGGGGAACGGATGTGGAACTGGCGAGCAGGTTCGCCGCCCAGGCGGGCACCGCGCTGGCGGCGGCCGACTTCTACACCCGGCAGACCCGGACCACCGAGGCGCTGCACGCCGGTCTGGAGCCGCAGCCACTGCCCGAAGCCGTGCCCGGGGTGCGCCTCGGGGCCGCCTACCGTCCGGCCCGCGGGGCGCTGGACATCGGCGGGGATTACTACCAGGTCTGCCGGCGCAGCGGCGGCGGGGTGGAGTTCTTCCTGGGCGACGTCTGCGGGAAGGGGGTGGAAGCCGCGGTGCTCACCGGCCGGGTGCGGCAGACGATGCGTGCCCTCACGCTCGTCGAGCGGCGCCCGGTGCGGGTGCTGGAGCTGCTCAACACGGTGATGCTGGAAGCGGGCGAACCCCGCTTCACCACGCTGGTGACCGGGTCGGCGCGTCCGCACCGGGAGGGCGGCCTGGACGTGGTGGTGGCGGGCGGCGGTCACCTCGACCCGCTGGTGCTGCGCCGGGACGGGCGGGTGGAGCCGGTGGAGATCGGCGGCACGCTCGTCGGTGTTCTCCCGGACCCGGTCTTCGCCCGGGAACGGGTCCTGCTGGCCCCCGGCGAGCTGCTGCTGCTCTACAGCGACGGCGTGACAGAAGCCCGCGGGGGCCGCACCGGTTCCGGGATGTTCGGTGAGGAGCGGCTGGTCAAGCAGCTGTCGGCCTGCGGGGGTATGCCCGCCGGGGCGGTGGCCGAGCGTGTCGAGCTGCTGGTCAGCGAGTGGCTGGGGGAACGGGAGGTGTCCGACGACATCGCCGTCCTGGCCGTGCAGGCCGCCCCGCCCTCTGCTGAGGCGCACCTCAGCAGGGCCCACCCCGTCGGGGAGCGCATCAAGGAGGAAGGACGATGAGCACGCACGCGGGCACCGCACTGACGGACGAGGTGCGTGACACCTTTGACCGGGCCCTGGCGGAGGCGGACGGGGAACCGGCCGTCGAACTCGTGCTGAACCTGCTCGACAACGGCGTGCCCCCCGAATCGGTGCTGCTGGGGCTCATCGCTCCCGCCCAGCGGCGGACGGGGGAGCGGTGGGCGGCGAACGAGTGGAGCATCGCCCAGGAGCACGCGGCCACCCATATCAGTGAGCAGGCCGTGGCCGCGCTGGCCCTGGCCACCCGCGCGGTCCGCCCCGACGAGCGACTGGGCACGGTGGTGGTGGCCTGCGTGGACGGGGAGTGGCACGCTCTGCCCGCCCGCATTCTCACCGAGGTGCTGCGGCTGCGCGGGTTCCGCACCCGGTTCCTGGGCGCCCACATGCCCGCCGGCCACCTGGTCTCCTATCTGCACCGGCACGGGCCCGACCTGGTGGCGCTGTCGTGCATGCTGACGGTCCGCCTGCCGCAGGCGTACCGGGTGATCCACCGGGCGCAGCGGGCGGGGACCCCGGTGCTCGCCGGCGGGCCCGGCTTCGGTCCGGACGGTGTCTGGGCGCGGACCCTGGGCTCCGACCTGTACGCGACGGGCGCCGCGCGGGCGGCGGATCTGCTTGCCGCGCGCTGGCCCCCG
Organism: Streptomyces sodiiphilus; assembly: GCF_039529215.1. Lineage (NCBI taxonomy): Bacteria > Bacillati > Actinomycetota > Actinomycetes > Kitasatosporales > Streptomycetaceae > Streptomyces > Streptomyces sodiiphilus. The sequence continues at coordinate 12,050 of NZ_BAAAMJ010000076.1, forward strand.
GAGCGGACCGGTACGCCGGACCTGGACCGGCTGTCCACCGAGGAGTATCCGGCACTTGTGCGGCGACGGCCGGACCTGCTGAGGCACGTTCTGGACGACCTGCACGAGCATTTCCGCGCGATGAGCGCGTACACGCCCGAGCAGTACGACGCCACGGTGGAGGATCTCGGGCAGTTGCTGGACTTCCTCGCGGCGAGCGTCTTCGTCGGCGACCCGAGGGTGTTCACCGGCTACCTCGACTCCGCGGTTCCCCTGCTCACCGCGCGCGGAGTCCCCGCCGTGCGGGGACTGACGCTGACACTCCGGTCCCTGGTCAGGCCGCTGCCCGACTCTCCCCGGGCCCTCGCCCATCTGAGCGAGGGCCTGAGGTGGCTGGGAGCCCTCCGCTAGCTGTACCGCCCTGTGAGGTCGGGGACGCCACGGCACCGGCCCGCCGGCGGTTCAGCGGGGCCTTGCGGCGGTGACCTCCTCCTCACCGGCCGCCGGTGTCCGGGACGGCATGACCGCTCCCACGTTCTCCGGGGACAGGTCCAGGCGCCGCAGCAGCTGGGCGTTGGCGGAGACCACCACGGTGGACAGCGACATCAGGACCGCGCCGACCGCCATCGGCATCACGAAGCCCACCGGTGCCAGGACGCCGGCCGCCAGCGGCACGGCGACCAGGTTGTAGCCCGCCGCCCAGCCCAGGTTCTGCCGCATCTTGCGGTAGCTCTCCCGGGACAGGGTGATGACGGAGACCACCGCGCGCGGGTCGTCGCTCGCCAGGATCACCCCGGCGGAGGCGATGGCGACGTCCGTGCCGGCGCCGATGGCGATGCCGACGTCGGCGCGGGCCAGGGCAGGAGCGTCGTTGACGCCGTCGCCCACCATGGCGACCGACTGTCCGGCCTCCTGGAGTTCGGCGACCTTGGTGCCCTTGTCCTCCGGACGGACGCCGGCGAACACCTGGTCGATGCCGAGTTCCGCGGCGACCGCCTGCGCGACCTGCTCCGCGTCGCCGGTGACCATGGCCACCTGCACCCCCAGTTCGTGCAGCCGGTCGACCGCCACCCGGGACTCCGGGCGGATCTCGTCGGCCAGGGCAACCGCCCCGATGATCTCTCCGCCGGCCAGGACGTGGAGGATGGTGGCGCCCTCACTGCGCCAGGCGTCGGAGGCGGGCAGCGGCTCCAGACCGAGTTCGCGCAGCAGGTTCGGGCCGCCGACCCGCACCTGTGTGCCGTCCTCCACGGTGCCGGTGACCCCGACCCCGGTGGATGCCCGGAAGCCGGTGACCCGCGGGATGCGTACCCCGCGCTCCCGCGCCGCGGTGACGATCGCCCGGGCCAGCGGGTGCTCGCTGTCCGACTCGGCCGCCGCCGCCAGGGACAGCAGTTCGTCCTCGCTGTGCTCGGCCGAGGTGGCGACGCCGGTCACCGCGGGTTCGCCCTTGGTCAGGGTGCCGGTCTTGTCGAACAGCACCGTGTCCACGGTGCGCATGTTCTCCAGTGCCATCCGGTCCTTGATCAGGACGCCGCCCTTGGCGGCCCGCTCGGTCGCAATGGAGACCACGAGTGGGATGGCCAGACCCAGGGCGTGCGGGCAGGAGATCACCAGCACGGTGATGGTGCGCACCAGCGCGTTCTCCGGGGAGCCGACGAGCAGCCAGGTCACCAGGGTGACGACGGCAGCGGAGAGAGCGAACCAGAAGAGCCAGGCGGCGGCGCGGTCCGCCAGCCGCTGGGCGCGGGAGGAGGACTGCTGCGCCTCGGTGACCAGCCGCTGGATACCGGCCAGCGCGGTGTCCTCGCCGACCGCGGAGACGCGGATCCGCAGCGAGGTGTCGGTGGCCACCGTCCCGGCCACCACGTGGTCGCCGGGCGCACGCCGCACCGGACGCGACTCGCCGGTGATCATCGATTCGTCGACATCGGCGGTGCCCTCGGTGATCCGGCCGTCGGCCGGAATCCGGCCGCCGGGGCGGACGATCACCACGTCGTCGAGCACCAGCTCGCCCGGCGGAACGGTGACGATCGTCTCCTCCTCGCCGTTCTCGCCCCCGGTGACGCGCTCCGCCTCGTCCGGGAGGAGGGCGGCCAGCGACTCCAGCGCGGAGGAGGTCCGGGCCAGGGAACGCATCTCGATCCAGTGCCCCAGGAGCATGATCACGATCAGCAGCGCCAGCTCCCACCAGAACTCCAGCTCGTGGTGGAGCAGCCCCAGGCTCGCCGCCCAGGAGGCCACGAACGCGACGGTGATGGCGAGGGAGATCAGCAGCATCATGCCGGGCCGGCGGTCCTTCAGCTCGCCGCGGGCCCCGGTGAGGAACGGCCGGCCGCCCCAGAAGTACATCACCGTGCCCAGGACGGGGGCCACCCACGAGATGCCCGGAACATCGGGAAGCGAGTAGCCGAGGAGCATGGCGAACATCTCGCTGCCGAGGACGACGGGGATGCCCAGCAGCAGCATCACCCAGAAGAGCCGCCGGAACTGTTCCACGTGGTCGCCGTGATCCCCGTGCCCGCCATGGCCCCCGTGCCCGCCGTCGCCGGCGTGTTCTCCGTGCCCGGGTCTTGGGGTGTCGTCGGGCTTGAGGTGTGGCTCCTGGTCGTGCTGGTGACCGTGCGGCTTCTCGTGTTCGTGGTGCCCGCGCATCGCGGCCCCCTCGGATCGGGTGAGTCAGGTGCTCGGTTCCTCCCAGACTGTATACCCCGCTGGGGTATTTTTCACCTGAACGTCTCCGTATGCGCCCGGCATCGGCCCCGCCCTCGCCCGGACGGCGCCGCCGGCCCCGCTGCCCGGGCGACAGCGGGGCCGGGGTCGCCGCCCGCTCTCAGGGGAGCAGCCGGTAGGCGGGCAGCGTGAGGAAGTCCTCGTACTCCTCTTCCAGGGCGATGCGCAGCAGCAGCTCGTGGGCGCGCTCCCAGCCGTCCTCGGCGAAGGCCCGCTCACCGGCCGCTCCGCCGCCGGCAGTCGCGGCGACCTCCTCGCGGATGGCCGCGAGCTCGGCCGCGGCCGTCTCGCGGACCAGCTCCCGGGTGACGCGGCGGCCGTCCTCCAGCACCACTTCGGCGTGCACCCACTGCCAGATCTGGGAGCGGGAGATCTCCGCCGTCGCCACGTCCTCCATCAGGTTGAAGACGGCCACCGCCCCCCGCCCGGCCAGCCAGGCCTGCAGATAGCGGGTGCCGACCTGGATGGCGTTGCGCAGGCCCTCGAAGGTGGGCCGGGCCTCCAGGGTGTCCAGGGCGATCAGGTTGCCCGCCGTGACGTGCACGTCCTCCCGCAGCCTGTCCTTCTGGTGCGGGCGGTCGCCGAGCACCGCGTCGAAGGACTCCCGGGCCACCGGGACCAGGCCCGGGTGTGCGACCCAGGAGCCGTCGAAGCCGTCACGGGCCTCCCGGTCCTTGTCGTTCCTGACCTTCTCCAGCGCGGTGGCGTTGACCTCCGGGTCACGGGAGGGGATGAACGCGGCCATGCCGCCGATGGCGTGCGCGCCGCGCCTGTGGCAGGTGCGCACCAGCAGTTCGGTGTAGGCGCGCATGAACGGCGCGGTCATCGTCACCGCGTTGCGGTCGGGGAGCACGAAGGCGGGCCCGGCGTCCCGGAAGTTCTTGATGAGGGAGAACAGGTAGTCCCAGCGTCCGGCGTTCAGCCCGGAGGCGTGCTCGCGCAGCTCGTACAGGATCTCGTCCATCTCGTACGCGGCGGTGATGGTCTCGATGAGGACTGTGGCGCGCACCGTCCCGTGCGGGATGCCGAGCCGCTCCTGCGCGAAGGTGAACACCTCGTTCCACAGCCGGGCCTCCAGGCGGGACTCCAGCTTCGGCAGATAGAAGTAGGGGCCCTTCCCCATGTCGAGCAGCCGGCGCGCGTTGTGGAAGAAGTAGAGGCCGAAGTCCACCAGTGCGCCCGGGACCGGACGGCCGTCCAAGGTCAGGTGCCGCTCGTCCAGGTGCCACCCGCGCGGCCGCATGACGACCGTGGCCAGTTCCTCGTCCGGCTTCAGCGTGTAGTTCTTGCCGCTGGCCGGGTCCGTGAAGTCGATGCGGCGCCGGTAGGCGTCGGACAGGGCGAGCTGGCCGCCCACCACGTTCTCCCAGGTGGGGGAGGAGGCGTCCTCGAAGTCGGCCAGCCACACCCGGGCGCCCGAGTTGAGCGCGTTCACGGTCATTTTGCGGTCCGCCGGGCCGGTGATCTCCACCCGCCGGTCGAGCAGCGCCGCGGGGGCGGGGGCGACCTGCCAGTCGCCGTCCCGGATGTGCGCGGTCTCCGGCAGGAAGTCGAGAGTCCCGGTGCGGGCGATCGCCGCGCGCCGCTCGGCCCGCCGGGCCAGCAACTCGTCGCGGCGCGCGGTGAAGCTCCGGTGGAGCTCGGCGAGGAAGGCGAGCGCGGGGCCGGTGAGGACCTCGTCCTGCCGGGGCAGGGGGGTGGCCCGCGCGGTGACGGTGGAGGCGGGGGAGACGGGCGCTGGTTCGGACATGCGGTGGGTCACTCCTCGGGTGGAACGGAAAATGGACACTAGTTTTCTCATTGTGGAAGTTCAACGGCCCCCGCTCGGCCCGCGCGGCGGGGCCGGGGCGTGGAAGGCGTGCCACCCCGACCGTTTCACGCGCTTTGCGTGCTTTTTGTTCTTGTGATGTGCCGGTCCGGCCGGGCCTGCGCAACACCTGCCGGAAAGGGGACGGCTGAAGGGCCGGATGCCGGGTAGGGGCAAGGGGAAGGTGTGCGTGTACGGTGAAGACCACTTGCCGGAGCTTGCCGGCGACCTCGCGGGCCGGACCGCACCAGCCGCCGCCGGGGCAGCGGGGAGATGTCCCGGCGGGTGCGGAACCAGCTGCCGGAGGGCCGCCGCTGCGCTCGCCCCGGCTCCGCGCGACCCGGACCACCGCGACCCAACGGGCAGGAGACCCGGTGAATCACCCGTACCTGACAACCGAAAGCCGCTGTGAGGCGGGCACCTGCGTGCTGACCGTGGCCGGTGAGCTCGACTTCGACAGCGCTCCTCTGCTGCGCAGCGCGGTGGGAGAGCTTCCGCTGGCGGAGAACGACAGGCTCATCGTCGATCTCTCGACGCTGACCTTCTGCGACTCCAGCGGCGTCAGCGTGCTGGTGTCCACGCATCGCGCGGCCGACGCCGCCGGCACTGCCGTCTGCCTGGTGGGGCTGGCGCCCAATGTCGCCAAGCTGCTGCGCATCACCGGGCTGGACCAGGTCTTCCCGGTGCACGGGACGGCCGACGAGGCACTGGCCGCCGCTCTCTGACCCCGCCTTCCCTCCTCCCCCGCCCGGGGTGTCAGGTGCCGCACCCGAGGGAGGCGGAGATGTCACGGGCCACCTCGTGAAGAAGCGGGACGATCTTCTCGGTGGCCGCCTCCGTCAGCCGGCCGGACGGGCCCGAGACCGATACCGCGGCCGGCGCCGGGGCGCCGGGCACCACCACCGCGAGGCAGCGCACTCCGAGCTCCTGCTCGTTGTCGTCCACCGCGTAGCCCTCGCCCCGCACTCTCTCCAGTTCCCGGAGAAACACCTCGGGGCTGATGATGGTCCGCTCGGTGGCCGCCGGCATTCCGTTGCGGGCCAGGATGCCGCGGACCTCGGCGGCCGGCCGGTGCGCCAGCAGTGCCTTGCCGACCCCTGTCGAGTGCGGCAGCACTCTCCGCCCGACCTCGGTGAACATCCGCATCGCGTGCCGGGAGGGCACCTGGGCGACATAGACGACCTCGTCGCCGTCGAGCAGCGCCATGTTCGCCGTCTCGCCGGTCTCCTCCACCAGGCGCGCGAGGTGCGGGCGCGCCCAGGTGGCCATCGGGCGGGCGGCGCTCTCCCCGAGCCGGATCAGCCGGGGGCCCAGGGCGTAGCGGCGGTCGGGCTGCTGGCGGACGTACCCGGAGGCGACCAGCGTGCGCATCAGCCGGTGGATGGTGGGCAGCGGGAGCCCGCTGCTCCCGGCGAGCTCGCTCAGCCCGGTCTCGCCCCCCGCGTCCGCCATGTGCTCCAGAAGCGCGAAGGCGCGTTCGAGGGACTGGACGCCGCCACTGCCGGCGGCTGGTCTGCGCTCGTCGGACGGCGGCACGTGGCGTTCCTTTCCGGGCTGATGTGGCGAGCCTACCGGGGCGGGTGTCGCCCGGGCAGGTGTCGCCCGGCGGGCCGGGCCGCGGCGGCGCACGGAGCGCCGGCCCCAGGTCCCCTCCGGAAAGCTCCCCTCCACCGGGGTGTCCGCCCCGGCGGACCGTGCGAAGGGAGGATGGCCGTCAGCGACGCGTCCTCCTCCGGCGGGATCATCCGCGCGCCCCGGCGCGGGCCCGGTCCGGTGGCCTTCGGCCGCCGTTCACGCACCCGTGTGCCTGGTTCGCTCACGGCGAACGGGCTCCGCCGGCCGGCAGGCCGGTACCAGGACCTGACGGCCGAGCAGCACGTGCCCGGGGTGTGACGTTCGCGCGGAACCTTCGCACAATGTCCATATCGCATGGTTGACGCATCGGGCTCCTCCCGGGTCACATGGTTGGCATGGGCATGAGCCTCCGTTCACGGATTGTTCGCACCGGTACCCTCGGCGCTCTCGCGACGACGCTGCTCGTCGGCGGCGGCACGGCAGCGGCGGCCGAAGGGACCGCACCGGAGCACGCGCCGACGGCCGTCACCGCGTCCCCGGCCTCCTCCGCGCCGGCCGCCGGCAGTTCCGCCACCGCGGCAGGCACGGCGCCGGTCTCCTCCGCCTCTCCCTCCTCCCTCTCCCCGGTCTCCGCGGCACCGGTCTCCGCGGCACCGGCCGTCGCGGCTCCCGCGGCGCCACGGCCCGTGCCCGCGCCGCCGCCCGCCGCGCGCGCCAAGCTGTCCGTCAAGGCAGCCGTCGGAAGCGTCTGCTACAGCGCCCTGCCCTCCCAGGCCCGTGACACCCTGGCGCTGATCGCGAGGGGCGGGCCCTATCCGTACCCCCAGGACGGCACCACCTTCTACAACCGCGAGGGACTCCTGCCGCCGCAGCCCACCGGCTACTACCGCGAGTACACCGTCGAGACCCCGGGCCTGGACCACCGCGGCGCCCGCCGGATCGTCACAGGCAACTCCCACCAGGAGGACTACTACACCTCCGATCACTACCGGTCGTTCCGGCTGATCTCACGGAACTGCTGACCGGCCGCACCGCCCACGAACCAGCGTCCCCCCACGCAGCGATGCCGGGACCGCCCAGCGGTCCCGGCATCGCTGTGCGCAGGGACGACACCGGCTCCGGGGCCCGCGAGCCTCCCCGGGCCCGCCCCGTGTCCTCGGCGGCCCCCGGGTCTGCTCGCGGCGCCGCCGTGCCACGGTCCGGCCGGGGCCGGTGGCCGGAACCCGCCCCGCGCCCTGGCAGGACAGCCGGGGCGGATGCACGCTTACCGGACCGGTCCCCTACGCACAGGACGGCAGGAATGCCCGAAACGCCCCCATCGCAGGCCCTCCGCGACAGCTCCGGAGCCGGCGGACCGATCGAGCTGGGCGCGGACTTCGCCGCCGACCCGTACCCCGTCCTCGCCGGTCTGCGCGCCCGCGGGCCGGTGCACCGGGTCCGCACGGAGGAGGGCGAGGTCTGGCTGGTCGTCGGCCACCGGGAGGTGCGCACCGTACTGGCCGACCAGCGGCTGTCCAAGGACTGGGCCCACGCCTCCCCGGACGCGCCCGTGGTACGGGTGTCCCCGGGCTACCACATGCTGATCGCCGACCCCCCGGACCACACCCGGCTGCGCCGGCTGGTCGCCCGCGAGTTCACCCCCGCGCGCATCGAGGCCCTGGCCCCCAGGGTCCAGGAGATCGCCGACGGGCTGCTGGACACCCTGCAGACGGCCCCGGACGGACGGGCGGACCTGGTCGCCGAGTTCGCCTTTCCGCTGCCGATCACCGTGATCTGCGAACTCCTCGGCGTGCCGTTCCTGGACCACGACAGATTCCGGGACTGGTCGGGCACCCTGCTGGGCAACGCCCCCTCACAGGAGAAGGCCGCGGCCGCCGGGGCCGTGAACCAGTACATGACCGGCCTGCTGGACACCAAGCGCGAGCACCCGGGCGACGACCTGCTGAGTGCGCTGCTGCACACCGCCGACGAGGAGGGCGACCGGCTGTCCGCGGACGAGCTCCTCGGCATGGCCTGGCTGCTGCTCATCGCCGGTCACGAGACCACCGTCAACCTGATCACCAACGGCGTGCTGGCCCTGCTGACCCATCCCGCACAACTGGACCGGCTGCGCGCGGACCCGTCCCTGCTGGACGACGCGGTGGAGGAGATGCTCCGCTACGACGGGCCGGTGCTGGCCGCCACCACCCGCTTCACCCGTGAGCCCTACGAGATCGGCGGCACCGTGATCCCCGGCGGGGGCCAGATCGTGCTGGCCGCCATCGCCGACGCCGACCGGGACCCGGCGCGGTTCCCGGACCCTGGCAGCTTCGACATCGGGCGCCGGCCCCGCGGCCACCTCGCGTTCGGTCACGGCGCCCACTTCTGCCTGGGGGCCCCGCTGGCCCGCCTGGAGGCCCGTATCGCCCTGCGCACCCTGCTGGACCGTGTGCCCGGCCTGGCCCTGGACACCGCCCCCGCGGCGCTGCGGTGGCGGGAGGGCATGCTCATCCGCGGTCCGCACGCGCTGCCCGTGCGCCTCGGCTGAGCCAACGGCGCTCCCGCGAGCCGCCGATCCGGCGCGGGGGAGTACCGGCGGGCCGGACCACGGGGTCGGCCCGCCGGCCCGCGCGGGTGCGGCGGCGGAACCGAGGCCGGACGGCTCAGAACGTCCCGGCCCCTTCCCGGGCCGGAGCGGGACCGGTGGAGCCGCGCAGCGTCAGAGCCGGCGCGGGGTCCTGCAGGTCGGCCACGGCAGCGCCGCCCGCGGCCTGGCGCAGCCGGCGCGCGGCGTGCGCCCCGTGCGTGACGATGTCCCGGCGCAGCGCTGTGAGGGGCGGGTCCACCAGCTCGCACAGCGCCGAGTCGTCCCACGCGATCACCGACACGTCCGCCGGCACCCGCAGACCGTGCGCCTGGATCGCCGTCAGACCGGACACGGCCATCACGTCGTTGTCGTAGAGGATCGCCGTGGGGCGCTCCCCGCTCCGCAGCAGCTCCCGCGTCGCGGCGGCCCCCCGCTCACCGCTGTAGTCGGTCTCCACGGTCCGCCCCACAGCCCCGTGCGCGGCGACGGCCCGGTCGAACGCCTCGGTCCGGATACGTGTGTGCCGCAGGTGCGCGGGCCCGGCCACCCGGCCCATCCGGCGGTGCCCCAGCCCGGCCAGGTGGGCCACGGCGGTGGACACGGCCCCGGCGTCGTCGCTCCATACCGCGGGCAGCGAGCCGGTGCCCACCGGGGCGCCGATCACCACCGCGGGCATCCCCAGCTCCTCCAGCACCGGCACCCGGGCGTCGTCCACCTGAAGGTCCACCAGGAAGACTCCGTCCACCAGACGCTGCCCCCACCACCGGCGGTACAGCGCGATCTCCGCCTGCTGGTCCTCGGCCATGGTGAACAGCAGCGGCGTGCTGTCGCGGGTGAGTTCCGTCTGGATGCCGGAGATCAGCTGCATGAAGAACGGCTCCAGGCCCAGGATGTGCGCGGGCCGGTCGATGACCAGGCCGAAGGACCCGGCCCGTCCGTCGGACAGGGCCCGGGCCGCGCTGCTGGGCTGCCAGCCCAGCTCGTCCGCGATGGCCAGTATCCGGCGCCGGGTGGGCTCGGACACCCCGGGACGGCCGTTGAGGGCGAAGGAGACCGCGGCCTTGGTGACTCCGGCCCGCCGGGCGATGTCCTGCATCGTCGGTCGCTTCATCTGGATCCCCTCCGGCTCTCCCCGGGGGGATCGTCGTCCAAGGCGCCGGGGAAAAGCAACGCACCGGGCCCGGACGCTTGTCCTCCCCGCGCTCACCGCCCACCGCGACGGCGGGGGCGGGCCGGCGGCGGCGTCGGGGCGCCGGGCGGCGACCGGGTGAGGCAGAATCGTCCCGATGAGTACGTACCGTGAGCGAGTGCCCCGGGTTTCGGCCCGGGCCACCGTGCTGCGCACGATCGCCACCCGGGAGCGCCGCTCACACCTGTCCGCCCCCCGTGTCCCCACCGTCGGCATCGACATCGGGGGCACCAAGGTGATGGCGGGTGTGGTCGACGCGGACGGCACTGTGCTGGAGCGGGTGCGCGCCGAGACTCCCGAGAAGTCCAAGAGCGCCAAGGCCGTCGAGGACACCATCACCGAGCTGGTCCTGGATCTCACCGACCGGCACGACGTGCACGCGGTGGGGATCGGGGCTGCCGGCTGGGTGGACGCCGACCGCTCCCGCGTCCTGTTCGCCCCGCATCTGGCCTGGCGCAACGAGCCGCTGCGGGACGCGCTCAGCGCCCGGCTGGCGGTCCCCATCCTCGTCGACAACGACGCGAACACCGCCGCCTGGGGCGAGTGGCGCTTCGGCGCCGGGCGCGGCGAGGACCACCTGGTGATGATCACCCTGGGGACGGGTATCGGCGGCGCCATCCTGGAGGAAGGGCGCATCAAGCGCGGCGCCTACGGTGTGGCCGGCGAGTTCGGGCACATCCAGGTGGTGCCCGGCGGGCACCGCTGCCCGTGCGGCAACCGCGGCTGCTGGGAGCAGTACAGCTCCGGCAACGCCCTGGTGCGGGAGGCGCGCGAGCTGGCCGCAGCCGAGTCCCCGGTCGCCCACGGCATCATCGAGCGGGTGGGCGGGCAGGTCGCGGACATCACCGGGCCGCTGATCACCGAACTGGCCCGGCAGGGCGACCCGATGTGCGTCGAGCTGCTGCAGGAGATCGGCCAGTGGCTCGGCGTGGGCATCGCCAACCTCGCCGCCGCCCTGGACCCGTCCTGCTTCGTCGTCGGCGGGGGCGTCAGCGAGGCCGACGACCTGCTGATCGCCCCGGCCCGCGAGGCGTTCCGGCGCCAGCTGACCGGCCGCGGCTACCGGCCCGAGGCGCGGATCGTGCGCGCCGAGCTCGGGACCGACGCCGGCATGGTCGGGGCCGCCGACCTCGCCCGGCTGGTCGCCCGCCGGTTCCGCCGCGCCAACCGGCGGCGCGCCGAGCGCGTCCACCGGGCCGCGGGGAGCCGGCCGGCACCGCGAGGGTGGGTGCAGGGCCGGTGATCGGCGGGCGAGCCCCGGGCGGCAAGCCGGAGAAAGCGGACGGCGAGCCGGTGGCGGACGGCGCCGCCAGTCCCGCGGTGTCGACCGCGCAGCGGCCCCCGTACCGGCCGCGGCGCCGCTGGCTCATGGCGCTCACCGTCTTCCTGCTCATCGCGATCCCGGCCGGCTACATCGCGATCTCCGGGCATCAGAGCAGGGACAGCGGACAGGACAAGCAGCGGGCGGCCTCCGCCCGGGGACTGGTCTACGAGTGGCCCAGCAGGGTCCAGCGCCGGATCTACGACATCCCGATACCGGACGGGTCGACGTACGTGGCCCACTACGAGACCAACTCCTGGGAGAGCAGCACGATGTTCGTGCAGTTCCGCACTTCCCCGGACCAGCTGGCCACGTTCCTGGAGTCGCTCGGGTCGCAGCGCGCCGCGCTGAGCGAGGGAACCGTCACCATCCGGCCCGAAGAGGCCGACGTCGTCGGCTGGTACTTCGGTGACCCCTCGCGCAGCTATGCCGGCACGGTCGTCCGGCGGTCGCCCACGGCCCCCGAGGTGGCCATCACGGTGGACCTCACCAAGCCGGAGCGCCCCCGGGTCCACGTGGTGTCCACCACCACACCGTGAGACCCGGGGCGCCCCGGACTACAGGTGGTCCCGGGCGAGCCGGCCGGCCGCCCGCTCCAGGAGGGCCGCGGCGTCGGCCATGCAGCGGTCCGGGTCCGGTTCGAGGGCGGTGAGCGGGTAGGCGGCCTCGATGCCCGCGCCACGCAGCTCCTCGGTGCCGAGGGCCAGCCGGCCGCAGACCGCCACCACCTTCCTGCCGCGGGCCCGGGCGGCGGCGGCGACCCCCGCGGGCGCCTTGCCGTGCAGGGTCTGCCGGTCCAGGGATCCCTCACCGGTGATCACCAGGTCCGCGTCCCGCACCGCCTCGTCGAAACCCAGCACCTCCAGCAGGACCTCGATGCCGGGCCGGAAGACCGCACCGAGGGCCAGCAGGGCGGCGAAGCCCAGGCCGCCGGCCGCGCCCGCGCCCGGGGAGCGCGCACAGCCTGCGGCCCGCCCGTCCGGGTCGCCGCCGTCCAGCACGCGCACGAAGTGTTCCAGCGCCGTGTCCAGCTCGGCGACCTCACGCCGGCCGGCACCCTTCTGCGGGCCGTAGAACGCGGCGGCCCCCTCGGGCCCGGTCAGCGGATTGTCCACGTCCCCGGCGAGCACCACCTCGGTACCGGCCAGCCGGCCGTCGAGCCCGGAGAGGTCCGCCGTGTGCAGGGCGCGCAGCGGGCCGCCCCCGGCGGGCACCGGCGCGCCGTCCGCGTCCAGCAGCCGGGCGCCCAGCGCCACCAGCATGCCCGCGCCGCCGTCGGTGGTCGCCGAGCCGCCGACGCCCAGCACCACGGTGCGGGCCCCGGCGTCCAGCGCGGCGCGCAGCAGCTCCCCGGTGCCGTGGGTGGTGGCGGCCAGCGGGGCGAAGTGTTCCGGGGGCAGGTGCCGGAGGCCGGACGCCTCGGCCATCTCCACCACGGCGGTGGTCCCGCGCAGGGCCCAGGAGGCCGTGACCGGAGTGCCGAGCGGGCCGGTGACCTCGGTCGTCCGGGGGGTGGACCCGGCGGCCACCGCCGCCGCCACGGTTCCGTCGCCGCCGTCGGCGACGGGCAGCGAGCGAATCCTGGTCCCGGGGCGGGCCGCGAGCAGTCCGGCGGTGACGTGCTCGGCCACCTGCGCCGCGGTCAGCGACCCCTTGAACTTGTCCGCGGCGATCAGCACGCGCGCCGGTTCTGTCATGTTCCGCCCCTGGTGTCTCGTGGTGGCCGGTCCTCGACGCCGCACGCGACCTTATCCGGGAGGCGGCCCGCCCGCCTCCCCCCGCCCCGGCGCGCCGTCCCCCGCGGGCCGCGGGACCGGCACATAGTGACGCGTATGAGTGCCGACACTCCCGAATCCGGAACCCGGGCCGAAAACACCCTGGCGGAGCATCCCGCACTCGAGCCGCCGCCGGACCCCCAGGTCATCGGCGCCGGGGTCCTGGTGGTGCTGCTGGTCGTGGGGTGGGCGGCGCTGGCCACCGAAGGCTTCGCCGACACCGCCGGTACGGCCCTGGACTGGGTGCTGATCAACTTCGGCTGGCTGTTCATGGTCGCCGCCAACGCCTTCCTGGTGCTCGCGGTCGTGCTCGCGCTGAGCAGGTTCGGCCGCATCCGGCTCGGCGAGGACGGAAGCGAGCCGGAGTTCACGAACCTCGCCTGGATCGCCATGATGTTCAGCGCGGGCATGGGCATCGGCCTGATGTTCTTCGGAGTGGGCGAACCACTGATGCACTACGCCTCCCCGCCGCCGTTCGCCGAGATGGAGCCGGAAAGCAACCAGGCGGCCCGCACTGCCCTGGAGTACTCCTTCTTCCACTGGACCCTGCATCCCTGGGCGATCTACGCCGTCGCCGGGCTCGGCCTGGCCTACGCGACCTTCCGGCGGGGCCGCGGAAATCAGATCAGCTCGGTGTTCGTGCCGCTCATCGGTGAGCGGCGGGCGGCCGGCCGGCCGGGTAAGGTCATCAACCTTCTGGCGGTCTTCGCCACCGTGTTCGGGACCGCGACGAGCCTCGGCCTGGGGGCCCTGCAGGTAAGCCGCGGCATCGGGGTCACCACCGGGATCGAGGCGTCCCGGGAACTGCAACTCGTCATCATCGCGGCGCTGGGCAGCGCGTTCGTCGTCTCCGCCTTCTCCGGGCTGCACAAGGGCATCAAGTGGCTCAGCAGTATGAACATCGTGCTCGCCGCAGGGCTGCTGGTGTTCGTCTTCCTGCTGGGCCCCACCGTCTACATCCTGGACGCCGTCCCGGCCGGGGTCGGCACCTATCTCCAGGATCTGCTCGCCATGTCCTCGCGGACCGGGGCGTTCGGCGAGCAGGAGTGGCTCGGCACATGGACCGTCTTCTACTGGGCGTGGTGGCTGTCCTGGGCACCGTTCGTGGGCACCTTCATCGCACGGATCTCCCGGGGGCGGACCGTGCGGGAGTTCCTCGTCGGCGTGCTGCTGATTCCCAGCGCCGCGTCCGTGCTCTGGTTCTCCACGATGGGCGGCAGCGCGCTGCGCCAGGATGCCACCGGCCGTGCCGACCTCACCGGGGAGATCGCCGAACAAGGCGAGGAGGCGGCGATGTTCGGCCTGCTGGAGACGCTGCCGCTGACCCCGCTCACCTCGGTGGTCGCCATGATCCTGGTGATGGCCTACTTCGTCACCAGCGCGGACTCGGCGTCGCTGGTGATGGGCTCGCTGACCAGCCGGGGCGCGCTGCACCCGCGCCGCTGGCTGGTCGTCCTGTGGGGGGTGCTCATGGCCGCGGTCGCCGCGGTGCTGCTGGTGGCGGGCGGACTCGACGCGCTGCGCACGGCCACGATCCTGGTGGCACTGCCGTTCGTGGTGGTCATGCTGCTGATGTGCTGGGCGCTGGTCAGGGAGTTGCGGACCGACCCCGGGGCGGGCCCGCCCCGGCACCAGCCGCTGCACGGCATGCGGGACGCGGTGCGGGCGATGATCGGGGAAGCGGTCGAGGAGCGGGCCGAGCGGCCCCGCCACCCCCGTCTGAGCAGGCTCGCCCGCACCGTGGAGGAGCGAGGGCGGCAGCGCGGGACGGAGCCCGGGGAGGAGACGGGTCCTTCCGGAGGGCGGTCGCGGAGCCTCGGGGAGGAGGGCGGCTGATGTTCGTCCGCTCCTGGGACCGGAGTTGGCGGCCCGCGGGTGGTCAGCCGGTGCGGCGCAGGTGGCGCCAGACCGCCCGGGCGGCGTTGCTGCCCGACATGCCGTGCACGCCCGGCCCCGGCCAGGCGGCGGAGGAGCACAGGAACACCGCCGGATGCGCGGTCGCGTACGGGTTGCGGGCGAGCCGGGGACGGAACATGGTCTGGAGGCCGGAGAACGCCCCGCAGGCGATGTCGCCGCCCACGTAGTTGGCGTTGCGCAGCGCGAGATCGGCGGGACCGGCGACCGCCCGGGCCAGCACCAGGTCGCGGAAGCCGGGCGCGAACCGCTCGATCTGCCGCTCGATGGCGTCCGTGAGATCGCCGTCCCAGCCGCGCGGCACGTGCCCGTAGGCCCACAGGATGTGCTTGCCGGCCGGGGCCCGCCCCGGATCGGCAACGGTCGGCTGCGAGGTGATCAGGAACGGGACCCGGGGCGCCCGGCCCTCGGCGGCGTCCCGCAGAGCGGTGCCGATCTCGTCGGTCGTGGGACCGAGGTGGACCGTTCCGGCCCGGCGGGCCTGCGGGGACGACCAGGGCACCGGCCCGTCCAGCGCGTAATCGATCTTGAAGGCGGCGGCGCCGTAGCGGAACCGGTGGAAGGCCCGGCCCAGCCCGGCGATCCTGGCCAGCGCGGTCGGCGAGGTGTCGAACACGTACGCCCGGGCCGGCGGCAGTTCGTCCAGGCGCCTGACCTCCACCCCGGTGTGCACGACGCCGCCCAGGTCCCGGAAGTAGCCGGCCAGCGCGTCGGAGACCGCCTGCGAACCCCCGCCGGCCAGCGGCCACCCCCGCTCATGAGCGGCCAGCGCGAACACCAGCGCGATGGCGCCGGTGGCCGGGGTGGTGAGGGGGGAGATGACGTGCGCCGCCAGCCCGCTGATCAGCGCCCTGGCCTTCTCCCCGCGGAAACGCCGGGTCAGCCAGGCGACGGGCTGGAGTCCCGTCGCCCCGAACCGGGCCAGGGTCAGGGGGTCGCGCGGCAGGCCGTCCCAGGGCACCGTGAGGAAGTCCCCGGCGAGCGTGTCCCACCTGCCCGCGTAGGGGGCCAGCAGCCTGCGGTACGCCCGGGCGTCCCGCGGGCCCAGCGACGCGGCGGTCTCACCGACGCTGCGGGCCAGCACGGCCGCGGAGCCGTCCGGGAACGGGTGCGCCAGCGGCAGCTCCGGGTGGACCCACCGCAGGCCGTAGCGGTCCAGCGGCATCGACGCGAAGGCCGGCGATCCCGCCCCCATGGGGTGCACCGCCGAGCACGGGTCGTGCCGGAAACCGGGCAGTGTCAGCTCCTCGGTGCGCGCGCCGCCGCCGACCGTGCCCAGCGCCTCGAACACCTCGGTCCGAAGCCCGCGCCGGGCCAGCTCGGCAGCGGCTGTCAGGCCGTTCGGCCCGGCGCCCACCACGACCACGTCCCGCATCGATGCCACCTGTCGGCTCCCTTCGGCGGACGGCCTGCCGGTCCGTCAGCCGGCGGCCAGCAGACCGAGGATACGCCGCGCCGTCGCCTCGTCACGCGCCGCGGTGAACGGCAGGGCGTTGTCCCCGGCCAGGCGGAACGGCCCTCCGTCGAGCGTCAGATGCGCCCCGCCCGCCTCGGCGACCAGCAGCAGGCCCGCCGCGTGGTCCCAGGCGCTCTCCCAGGAGAAG
The DNA here is from genome assembly GCF_039529215.1 of Streptomyces sodiiphilus. Lineage (NCBI taxonomy): Bacteria > Bacillati > Actinomycetota > Actinomycetes > Kitasatosporales > Streptomycetaceae > Streptomyces > Streptomyces sodiiphilus. Next base: position 28,513 of record NZ_BAAAMJ010000076.1, read on the forward strand.
GCCACGGCGTCCAGCCGCCCGCGGGCGATCCGCAGGTACTCCAGACCCGCCGCCCCGCAGGGCCGCGGCGCCACCAGCGGGTCGTCCCACAGCCGGGACAGCGCGCGCTTCTGGGCCACCGTGGTGTAGTCCGGATGGGAGCAGGCCACCTCCAGTACCTGGCCCGGGGCGGGCGAACCGGCCCGCAGCCGCTCGCCGTTCAGCCACGCCCCCGCCCCGCGCCGGGCCACGGCCATCAGCCCGAGAGCGGGGGCGTAGGTCCACGAGGCCTCCAGCACGCCGCCGCGGGCCAGGGCCACCAGACAGCCGTAGCCCTCCTCGCCGCGGACGAACTGCCGGGTGCCGTCGATGGGGTCGATGATCCACACCGGGTCCGGGCCGCTCAGGGCCCGGTACTCCTCCGGGTTCTCGTGCACCCCCTCCTCCCCGACGACCAGGGAACCGGGCAGCAGCTCCGTCAGGGCGGAGGTGAGGTGCACCTCGGCGTAGCGGTCGGCCACCGTCACCAGGTCGTGCGGGCCGGTCTTGCGGGCGATCTCGTGCTCGGCGAGCTGCCGCCAGCGCGGCACGATCTCCTCCTCGGCGGCCTTGCGGACGGCCTGCTCGACCTGTGCGGCCAGCTGTTCGTCGATCATGCCCGCTATCGAAACACGTCACCGCCCCGTTCGCCGGGCCGGCGGGCCCCCGGCCGTCAGCCCGGGGGCACACCGGCGCGCCGCAGCTCGCTGGTCACCGCGTAGTGATGCATCGGGGACACGGTCTGCGCGGCCTCCTCCAGCAGCGTCGCGACCACGGCCGGCGCGTTCACGGCGGCACCGGCCACCTCCTCGGCGGGCCTGGCCCGCACCAGGGCCGCGAGCAGCGTGACGGCCTCCCCCGCCCGGCCCGAGGACCACAGCACCGCGGCGACGGCCTCCGCCTCCGCGGCCGGCCGGGCGGCCCCCTGCCTCAGCAGCTGGCGGCAGTCCCGGATCAGCCCCGCGTCGGCCAGGGACTCCGCGGCGGCTGCCAGGGCTCCCGGCGGCAGCGAGGCGGCCTCCCACAGCAGGGTCCGCACCTCCGAGGTCAGCCCGGCGCGCTCCAGCTCGCCCACCAGCACGGGCAGGCGTCTGGCAGGCCCGGCGGCCGCCTCGGAGAGAAGGACGTGGGCCTGCCCGGTCTCCCCGCCGGCCCGCAGCCGGCCGAGCCGGGCGGCG
>NZ_BAAAMJ010000077.1:0-3370 GCF_039529215.1 Streptomyces sodiiphilus
TCTGGATGCCGAGTACTGGTACACCAACCTCCGCCGGACCGTCGAGTTCGAGACAGCCACCCGTGCCCTGCTCGGTGAGGGACACCGGCTTTTTGTCGAGTCCAGCCCGCACCCCGTGCTCACCGCCGCCGTGGAGGAGACCATCGCGGCCACGGATGCCATGGCCGCTGTCACCGGCACCCTGCGCCGTGACGAGGGAGGACCGCAGCGGCTGCTGCACTCTCTGGGGAAGGCGTACGCGTACGGCGCGCCGGTCACCTGGGACCGGCTCTTCGCCGGCCGGCCGGCACAGCGGACCGGCCTGCCCACCTACCCGTTCCAGCGACAGCGCTACTGGGTCGACCCCGTGGCTCCCGCCGCCGGGGCGCCGGAAGGCTCCCCGGCGGACGAGGACTTCTGGTCCGCCGTCGAGAACCACGATGTCGAGGCACTCACCGCGGCCCTCGGGACCCGCGCGGACACGCCCCTCGCGGACGTGCTCCCCGCCCTCGCCACCTGGCGCGGCAGGCGAAGCGAGCAGGCCCGGCTCGACTCCTGGTGCTACCGGATCGGCTGGCATCCCGTCGAACTGCCGGCGGCGCCGGTGCTCTCCGGAACGTGGCTGCTCGTCGTCCCTGACGCCCCGGCAGACGCGGCCGGGCTCGCCCGCACCGTCACTGCCGGGCTGACCGCCCACGGCGCCGAGGTGGTAGGCGTGCCGGTCGCCGCGGCGACGGCAGACCGCGGAACACTCGCCGCCGCGGTGGCCGAGGCCACCGCCGGGACGGGCGGCCCGGTGGCCGGGGTCCTGTCCCTGCTGGCACTCGACGAGGAACCGTGCGCCGGCCATGAAGCGCTCCCGGCCGGCCTGTCCGCCACCATCGCCCTGATCCAGGCGCTCGGTGACGCCACGGCCGATGCCCGGCTGTGGTGCGTCACGCGGGGCGCCGTTGCCGCGGGCAGCGCGGTCCGGCCCTCTCCCGTCCAGGCCATGCTCTGGGGGCTGGGCGGCACGGTGGCGCTGGAGCACCCGCAGCGCTGGGGCGGGCTCATCGACCTGCCCGCCCCTCCGGACCCGCTCGACGACGCGTCTCTCGACGCGCTGGCGGGGACACTGGCCGGCGGACACGACGAGGAGCAGCTGGCCGTACGCCGTTCGGGAACCCTTGCGCGGCGACTGCGCCACGCCGTGCCGCGGCCGGCCGGCCGGGACTGGCAGCCGCGGGGCACGGTCCTGGTCACCGGCGGCACCGGCGGTGTCGGAGCCCAGATCGCCCGCTGGCTGGCCCGTAACGGTGCCGAGCACCTGGTCCTCACCAGCCGCCGGGGCCCCCAGTCCCCGGGAGCCGGAGATCTGCGGGAAGAACTGACCGGGCTGGGGACCCGGGTGACCCTGGCCGCCTGCGACGTGGCGGACCGCGGAGCCCTGGCCTCCCTCCTGGAGACCCTCACCCCGGGCAGCGGCGCCGACCGGCTGACCGCGGTGGTGCACGCCGCCGGGACACTGCGGGACAGCACCGTGGGCGGGCTCACCCGCGAGCAGACCGAGGAAGTGCTGCGGCCCAAGGCCGCCGGCGCCCGGAACCTGCATGACCTCACCCGCGACCTGGAACTCGACGCCTTCGTCCTGCTCTCCTCGATCGCCGGGACTGTCGGAGCCGCGGGCCAGGGCAACTACGCCGCCGCCAACGCCTTCCTGGACGCGCTGGCCCAGCAGCGCCGCGCCGACGGGCTGCCGGCCACCTCGGTCGCCTGGAGCGCCTGGGCGGACGGCGGGATGCTGGACGACGACATGGCCCGTCAGCTGCGCCGGCGCGGCGTCACCCCGCTCGACGGTGAACGGGCGGCCACCGCCCTCGGGCAGGCGCTCGCCCGCGACGACGGTTCCCTGGTGGTCGCGGACATCAACTGGGAACGTTTCGCACCGTCCCTCTCGGCCACCCGGCGGCTGCCGCTGCTCGCCGACATCCCGGAAGCGGTCCTCCCGGCCACCGGTACCCCGGACCACCCGGGGGAGGACTCCGGCTCCCTGCGCGGCCGTCTGCGGGCACTCGGTCCGGCCGACCGGGACGAGGCACTGCTGGAACTGGTGGGCGAGCAGGCCGCTGCCGCCCTCGGATACGCCGACGCGGCGGCGATCGAGACCGGGCGGGCCTTCAAGGATCTCGGGTTCGACTCCCTGACCGCCGTCGACCTGCGCAACCGCCTCAACGCGGCGACCGGGCTCCGGCTGCCGGTGACCCTCGTCTTCGACTACCCGACCGCCGGCGACCTCGCCGTGCACCTGAGGGAGGAACTCCTGCCCTCGGCGGAGCCGGCCGGCCGGCCCGGGGGGGCCGACACCGTTCTCCTCGACAACGTGCCGGCCGCTATGGAGCACGCCGACATCGACACCGCCACCGACGACGAAATGTTCACCCTGCTGGACGAGATGTTCGACGTGCTGGTCCGGGAGCTGAACACCCCGTGACCTTCTGCCCTCCCCTCTCCCCTGCCCGCGACGTTCCGGTCCTCTTGAGGAGCTGGCGATAAATGGACAACGAGAAGAAGCTGCGCGACTACCTCAAGCAGGCCGCCACCCACCTCCGCGCGGCCGAACAGCGCTTGCGTGACCTGAGGACACCTGAGCCCATCGCCGTGGTGTCGATGAACTGCCGCTATGCCGGGGACATCCGTTCCCCGGAGGACCTGTGGCAGGCGGTCACCGAAGGCCGCGACGGCATGGGGGAGTTCCCGGCCGACCGCGGCTGGGACCTGGCCGGGCTCTACGACCCAGATCCGGACCGAGAGGGCAAGACGTACGCCCGGCAAGGCGGATTCCTCTACGACGCCGATGAGTTCGACGCCTCCTTCTTCGGCATCTCGCCGCGCGAGGCACTGACCATGGACCCCCAGCAGCGGCTGCTTCTGGAGGTCGTCTGGGAGACGTTCGAGCGTGCCGGGATCGACCCCGGCACGCTGCGCGGCTCCAGCACCGGCCTGTTCATCGGCGCGACCGACTTCGACTACGCGCGAGGACTGACCGGCTTGCCCGAAGGGCTCGAGGGCCAGATGTCGCTCGGGTCCTCCGGCGCCATCCTCTCCGGCCGGGTGGCTTACACCCTGGGGCTGGAGGGCCCGGCCCTCACGATCGACACCATGTGCTCCTCCTCCCTGGTCGCCCTGCACACCGCCTGCCAGGCGCTCCGGCAGGGGGAGTGCTCGATGGCCATCACCGGCGGGACCACGGTGATGTCCACCCCCGACGGTTTCATCGAGTTCTCCCGGCAGCGCGCCCTGTCCGTTTCGGCCCGGTGCCGGGCGTTCTCCGCCGATGCCGACGGCACTGCCTGGGGTGAGGGCGTGGGTGTGCTGCTGCTGGAGCGGTTGTCGGATGCGCGGCGTCACGGGC
>NZ_BAAAMJ010000078.1:0-4530 GCF_039529215.1 Streptomyces sodiiphilus
GCCGACGTATGCGTTCCAGCGACAGCGCTACTGGCTGGGGGACACCGCTGCCGGACCGGTGGAACCTGCCGTTGACCAGCCGCTGACCTGGCAGCAGGAGTTCACCTCCATACCTGAGGAAACCGGACGCGTTCGTGCCGCACTGCAACTTGTACGCACCCACACCGCGCGCGTACTGGGCTACCCGGGACCGGGCTCCGTCGACCCCGACCGGGTTTTCAAGGACTTCGGTTTCGATTCGCTGATGGCTGTCGAGCTGAGGAACGTCCTCAGCTCGGCCACCGGCCTCCGCCTCGCGGGAGCGATCCTCTTCGATCACCCCACCCCGAGGGCTCTCGCCCGGCATGTGCAGGAAGCCGCCTCGGGTGCCGGCCCCGATGTCTCCGTGCCCGTTCCGGTCCGCCCGGAAGCCGACCACGAGCCGATAGCGATCGTGGCGATGAGCTGCCGCCTCCCGGGTGGTGTCCGCACCCCGGAAGACCTTTGGCAAGTGGTCTCCGAAGGCAGGGACGTCATCGGCGAGTTCCCCGCCAACCGGGGATGGGACCTGGAGGCTCTCTTCGGCTCCGGAGCAGGGAACCACGGCACGAGCTACGTGCGGGAAGGCGGATTCCTCCACGACGCGGACCGCTTCGATCCGGCGTTCTTCGGCATCAGCCCGCGGGAAGCCCAGGCCATGGACCCCCAGCAGCGGCTGCTTCTCGAAGTCGCCTGGGAAGCCCTGGAGAGGGCAGGGGTCAGACCGGCCACACTCAAGGGCACCCGGTCCGGGGTCTTCATCGGTGCCATGCCCCAGGACTACGGACCCCGCATGGACGAAGCCGCCGAAGGGGTCTCGGGATACCTGCTGACCGGTGGCACCACCAGTGTCGCCTCCGGGCGGATCGCCTACAGCCTGGGACTGGAAGGCCCGGCAGTCACTGTGGACACCGCCTGCTCCGCCTCTCTCGTGGCGATCCACATGGCGTGCCAGTCGCTGCGGCAGGGCGAATCCACACTGGCACTGGCCGGCGGCGCCACCGTGATGTCCTCGCCCGGCATCTTCGTGGAACTCAGCCGGCAGAAGGCCCTGTCCCCTGACGGCAGATGCAAGGCATTCTCCGCCGACGCCGACGGCACCGGCTGGGGCGAAGGCGTCGGAATGCTGGTGCTGGAGCGGCTCTCGGACGCACGGCGGAACGGGCACCGCGTGCTCGCAGTCCTGCGTGGCTCCGCCGCCAATCAGGACGGGGCCAGTAACGGCCTGACCGCCCCCAGCGGTCCTGCTCAGCAGCGGGTGATCCGGGCGGCGCTGGCTGACGCGGGGGTGTCGGCGTCGGATGTGGACGCGGTGGAGGCGCACGGGACGGGTACGTCGCTGGGTGACCCGATCGAGGCCGGGGCGNGAACTTCGGCCACCCGCAGGCGGCGGCAGGCGTCGCCGGGGTCATCAAGATGGTGATGGCGATGCAGCACGGCGTGCTGCCGCAGACCCTGCACGTGCGGGAACCCTCCCACCACATCGACTGGACCTCCGGTGCGGTGGAACTGCTCACCGAGCTCACGCAATGGCCCGCCGCCGACCGGCCCCGCCGTGCCGGAGTGTCCTCCTTCGGCATCAGCGGGACGAACGCTCACGCCATCCTGGAACAGGCTCCGCCGGAGGTCGCCGCTCCCCTCACGGCGGCCCCGGCGGAGGCCACTGCCTCCAAGCGGACACTGCTGCCCTGGGTGCTTTCCGGTGTGAACGAACAGGCCCTGCGGGACCAGGCGGCGAGGCTCCACAGCAGCCTCCTCGCGTCCCCCGGAGGCAGCCTCGCCGACATCGGGCACGCGCTGGCCACCACTCGTACCGCTTTCGCACACCGCGCCGTCGTCACCGCCGGCGACGAGCGGCAGATGCTGGACGCCCTGGAGGAACTGGCGCACGGCAGGAGCGCCCCCGAGGTGACCGTGGGGTCAGCCGGCAGCGGCGAGCGGAAGGCCGTCTTCGTCTTCCCCGGCCAGGGTTCGCAGTGGGCCGGCATGGCACTGGCGCTGTGGGAGTCGTCGCCGGTCTTCGCGGACCGGCTGGAGGCATGCGCGGCAGCCATGGAGCCGTACCTCGACTGGTCGCTGCTCGATGTGCTGAAGGGCGCCCCGGACGCACCGTCCCTGTCACGGATCGATGTGGTGCAGCCCGCGCTCTTCGCGGTCATGGTGTCGCTCGCCGAACTCTGGCGTGCCCATGGTGTCGAACCCGCTGCCGTGGTCGGCCACTCGCAGGGTGAGATCGCCGCCGCGCACATCGCCGGAGGGCTTTCGCTGCGGGACGCGGCCCTGGTCGTGGTCCGCCGCAGCCAGGCGTGGGCCGAACTCAGCGGCAAGGGCGGCATGCTGTCCGTTCTCAGCTCCTCCGAGGAGGTGTCCCGCCGCCTGAAGCCGTGGCAGGAGCGGCTGGGCATCGCCGCCGTCAACAGCCCGAAGACCGTCACGGTCTCCGGGGACCCCGAGGCCCTCGACGCCTTCATGGCGAGCCTCGAAGCGGACGGCATCAAGTCCCGCCGCGTCCCCGGCGTGGACACCGCGGGGCACTCACCGCAGGTCGATGCCTTGCGTGAGCGTCTGCTGCGCGAGGTGGCGGACGTCAGCCCCGGTCCGTCACGGATTCCCTTCTACTCCACGGTCACCGGCACCGCCCTGGACACCGGGCAGCTCGATGCCGGCTACTGGTACCGCAACATGCGCGAGCCGGTGGACTTCGAACGGACCACCCGGGCGCTGCTGGCCGACGGGCTCACCGCGTTCGTCGAGTGCAGCCCGCACCCCCTGCTCGCCCTGGCGATCCAGCAGACCGCCGAGGAAGCCGGCGTCGAGCCGGCCGTGATCGGTTCGCTCCGCCGTGAGCAGGGCGACGAGAAGCGCTTCGCGGCAGCCTTCGCGGAGGCGTACGTCCAGGGCGTCGAGCCCTCCTGGGACACCGTGTTCGAGGGACGGGCGGGGCAGCCGGTGGAGCTGCCGACCTACCCGTTCCAGCACGAGCGGTACTGGCTCGACCAGCCGGCGCCGGATGGCGACGTCACCGCGGCCGGCCTGGACTCCGTGGATCACCCGCTCCTCGGGGCTGCCGTCGCGCTGGCAGGGTCGGAAGGCCACCTCTTCATCGGCAGGCTGTCGGGGCAGGCACACGGCGGGCTCACCGACCGGACAGGCGCCGGGGCACCGATCCTTCCGGGCTCCGCCTTCGCGGACCTCGCCTTCCACGCCGGTGACCGGGCCGGGTGCGGTCATATCGAGGAACTCGCCCTGGAGGTTCCGCTCGCGGTACCCGAGCGCGGCACCGCTGTCCTGCAGATGCGCCTGGAGCGTGCGGACGAGAACGGCCGCCGCCGGTTCGGCGTGCACGCCCGTGCCGAGACCGCCGAACCGGAGGAGCCGTGGATCTGCCACGCCACCGGAACACTCGCCCCCACCGCCCCGGCCACCGGTGCCGACCTGACCTGCTGGCCCCCGCCGGGCGCCGTCGCGCTGAAGCCGACGGGGGACGTGAGCGCGGCCTGGCGGGTCGGCGACGACCTCTGCCTCGAGGTCGGCCTGACGGAGGACGAGTCCGACGACGCCCCGGCCCACGCGCTGCATCCGGCGCTCATCGAATCGGCACTCACTGCCCTGCACGGAACCGGCATGGCCGGTGAAGCGGGGGATCAGCAGCTCGCGTTCCGGTGGGAGGACGCGGCTCTGCACGCCACCGGCGCGACCGCACTGCGGGTGCGGATCACTCCCACCGGCTCCGGCGTCTTCCGCCTGCTTGCCGCCGACACCGAGGGGCGGCCCGTGGCGTCCGTCGGCGGCCTGCGCCTGCGTCCCGTCACCGCCGAGGAGGCTGCCGCTGGGCCGTCCTTCCACTCCTCCTTGTTCCGCCTGGAGTGGCCGGATGTCCAACTGCCGGAGAGCCCGCAGACCCGGGACTGGGCAGTTCTCGGCGACGATCCCCTCGGGCTCGCCGAGGCGCTCGGAACACCGACCCTGAACGACACGGACGACGGTCCCGCTCCCGGGATCGTGCTCGTCTCCTTCGCTCCTGTTCCGGACGGCAGCGGTGGCCCGAAGGACACCGCCGCGGCCACCCGGCAGGCCACCCGACGTGCCCTGGAACTGATCCAGCGCTGGATCACCGAGGAGCGGTTCGCCGGCAGCAGGCTTGTCATGGTCACCTGCGGTGCTGTCGCGGCCGGCCCCGGGGAGGACGTTCCCGGCATCACCCACGCGGCGGTGTGGGGGCTCGTGCGGTCGGCACAGTCCGAGAACCCCGGCCGCTTCGTCCTGCTGGATCTGGACGAACACCCGGACTCCCGCACAGCGCTGTCCGCCGCGGTCGCGACCGGCGAGCCGCAGCTCGCGGTCAGGAACGGAGCCGTCCACGTCCCCCGTCTCGCCCGCGTCCCGGCTGACCCCGGCCACATCGCCCCGGCACTCGATCCCGGTGGCACCGTTCTCATCACCGGTGCCACCGGAACGCTGGGCGGTCTGCTGGCCCGGCATCTGGTGGCGCGGGGTGCGCGTCATCTGCTG
>NZ_BAAAMJ010000079.1:0-38268 GCF_039529215.1 Streptomyces sodiiphilus
CCCTTCCGGGCCCCTCCGGGCGTTCCCTTCGCTGTGTCCGCCACATTATCAGAGTCAGATCCTCTTCCGTTTCCGGCTGTTGGAGCTGACCTGGCGCACAGGAGCTTCCTCGGCAGCGAACTGCTTCGGCTTCCCGTTGCGGCGGTTCCCCAAACGTACTGGAGCGGGGCGCCCGGATGCAAATCCCGGCGCCCCGCCCACTGCTGACTGTCAGATGTCCACCACGACAGGCACGATCATGGGCCGCCGGCGGTAGGTGTCCGACACCCACTTGCCCACGGTCCGGCGCACGAGCTGCTTCAGCTGATGCGGCTCGACGACGCCGTCCTGGGCGGAGCGGTTGAGAGCTTCCTCGATCTTCGGCAGCACGGCCTCGAAGTGCACGTCCTCGATGCCGGACCCCCGGGTGTGGATGCTCGGCCCGCTGACGATCTTCCCCGTGTTGCTGTCCACCACCACGAAGACGGAGATGAAGCCCTCGTCCCCGAGGATCCGGCGGTCCTTGAGGTTCGCCTCGGTCACATCTCCCACCGACAGGCCGTCCACATAGACGTAGCCCGCCTGGACCTTGCCGGTGATCCTGGCCTTGCCCTCGACCAGGTCGACGACAACTCCGTCCTCGGCGATGACGATGCGGTCCTCCGGAACGCCGGTCCGGGCGCCGAGTTCGGCGTTCGCGCGCAGGTGCCGCCACTCACCGTGCACCGGCATGAGGTTCCTGGGCTGACAGATGTTGTAGAAGTACAGCAGCTCGCCGGCCGAGGCGTGACCGGAGACGTGCACCTTGGCATTGCCCTTGTGCACCACGTTGGCGCCCCAGCGCGTCAGGCCGTTGATCACGCGGTAGACCGCGTTCTCGTTGCCCGGGATCAGCGAGGAGGCCAGGATCACCGTGTCACCCGGCACGATGCGGATCTGATGGTGATCGCGGTTGGCCATCCGCGACAGTGCGGCCATGGGCTCGCCCTGCGATCCGGTGCAGACCAGCACGACCTCGTGTTCCGGCAGGTCGTCCAGGGTCTTCACGTCGACCACGAGCCCGGGGGGTACGCGCAGGTAGCCCAGGTCCCGGGCGATGCCCATGTTGCGGACCATCGACCGGCCCACGAAGGCCACCCGGCGGCCGTTCTCGTGCGCGGCGTCGACGACTTGCTGGATGCGGTGCACGTGACTCGCGAAGCTGGCGACGATGATCCGCTTCTCGGCGGCGGCGAACACCTGCCGCAGCACCCCCGAGATGTCCCGCTCAGGAGCGACGAAGCCCGGCACCTCGGCATTGGTGGAGTCGCAGAGCATCAAGTCGATGCCCTCCTCACCGAGACGCGCGAAGGCCCGCAGGTCCGTGAGGCGGCCGTCGAGCGGCAGTTGGTCCATCTTGAAGTCGCCGGTGTGCACCACCATGCCCGCGGGCGTGCGGATCGCCACCGCCAGCGCGTCCGGAATGGAGTGGTTCACGGACACGAACTCGCAGTCGAACGGACCGATGCGCTCCCGGTTCCCCTCCTTCACCTCCAGGGTGTAGGGGCGGATGCGGTGCTCCTGGAGCTTGGCCTCGATCAGCGCGAGAGTCAGCTTGGAGCCGATCAGCGGAATGTCCGCCTTCTCCCGCAGAAGGTAGGGCACGGCACCGATGTGGTCCTCGTGGCCGTGTGTGAGGACAATGCCCTCGATGTCGTCGAGACGGTCCCGGATGGAGCTGAAGTCGGGCAGGATCAGGTCGATCCCCGGCTGCTCCTCCTCGGGGAACAGCACTCCGCAGTCGACGATGAGCAGCCGGCCGCCGTATTCGAAGACGGTCATGTTGCGGCCGATCTCGCCCAGGCCGCCCAGCGGCGTGATCCGCAGGCCGCCCTCGGGCAGCGCGGGCGGCGGGGCGAGTTCCGGATGCGGATGACTCAAAAGACTCTCCTCACCACGCACGCCACATGCCCCCGTAAGGACACGTGGCGCGCGTACTGTTGTGCGTTCTCAGATTGTGGGTCGTATGAAGTTGTGAAGTCTGTGAGCGCTACAGCTGGACCCCGCCGGCGGCCAGGTCCCGCTTGAGCTGCTCGGTCTCGTCCTCGGTGAGCCCCACCAGCGGGAGCCGCAACGGGCCGCCGGGCAGTCCGTGGAAGCCGAGTGCGGCCTTGGAGGTGATGACCCCCTGGGTGCGGAACATCCCGGTGAACACCGGCAGCAGCTTCTGGTGGATCTCGGTTGCCTTGGCCACGTCACCACTGGTGTACGCGTCGACCAGGGCCCGCAGCTCGGGAGTCACCATGTGGCCCACCACCGAGACGAAGCCGACCGCCCCGACGGACAGCAGCGGGAGGTTCAGCATGTCGTCGCCGGAGTACCAGGCCAGTCCGGTGGTCGCGATGGCCCAGCTCGCGCGGCCGAGGTCGCCCTTGGCGTCCTTGTTGGCCACGATCCGCGGGTGGTCGGCGAGCCGCACCATGGTTTCGGTGTTGATGGGCACACCGCTGCGGCCCGGAATGTCGTACAGCATCACCGGCAGATCGGTGGAGTCCGCGATCGCGGTGAAGTGCTGGTACAGACCCTCCTGGGGCGGCTTGCTGTAGTAAGGGGTGACGGCCAGCAGGCCGTGCGCTCCGGCCTTCTCGGCGGCGCGGGCCAGGTGCAGGCTGTGGCGGGTGTCGTTGGTGCCGGCTCCGGCGACCACATGTGCCCGGTCGCCGACGGCCTCCACGACCACCCGCACGAGCTCGGCTTTCTCCGTGTCACTCGTGGTCGGGGACTCCCCGGTGGTGCCGTTGACGATCAGGCCGTCGTTGCCTGCGTCGACCAGGTGGGTGGCGAGCCGCTGCGCGCCGTCGAGATCCAGAGAGCCGTCCTCGGTGAACGGCGTGACCATCGCGGTCAGCACGCGCCCGAAGGGGGTCTGCGGTGTGGAGGTCGGAGCCATGGGTCCCACGCTACTCGCAGCTCGGCTTCCCGTGTGCCATGGGGCACGACAGAAGCGGCCCGGCGTTGCCTGCTCGGGGGTCCAGACAACGCCGGGTCCGCCTCTTCAGCGTATATGAACTTCGCTAAATATGGCAATACGGACACCGGTGCGTGCGCCGACAGGACGCGACGCAACCTGGCGCACTCAGGGAGCCACCCGTCCGTTGGCATTGAAGGCGGCGTGGGTGAGCGGCATCAGCCGGGCCCACTCGGCCTCCATCCTCTCGCCCACCATCTCGATCTCCCGCTGCGGGAACGACGGCACCCGGGCGAGTTCGTGCCGGGTCCGCAGCCCGAGGAAGTGCATGAGCGAGCGGGCGTTGCAGGTGGCGTACATGGAGGAGAACAGCCCCACCGGCAGTACGGCCCGAGCCACCTCTCGCGCCACACCCGCCTCCAGCATCCGGCGGTAGGCCTCGTAGGCCTGCCGGTAGGCGGCTTCCATCTCCTCGCACACGGTCTTGCGCTGGCCGGGCGTGCCGGGGACGAACTCGTACTTCCCCGGCCGCCCCTGCTGCACGAGGTCGCGCTGCTCGTCCGGGATGTAGAAGACCGGCTGGAGCTCCCGGTACCGGCCGCTTTCCTCGTTGTAGCTGAAGCCCACGCGGTGCCGGTGGAACTCGCGGAACACGAAGATCGGTGCGCTGATGAAGAAGGTCATCGAGTTGTGCTCGAAGGGACTGCCGTGCCGGTCCCTCATCAGGTAATTGATGAGCCCCTTGGAGCGTTCGGCGTCCTTGTCGATCTCTTCCAGGGACTGCTCCCCGGCGGTGGAGACCCGGGCGGCCCACAGCACGTCGGTGTCGGCGGCGCTGTGTTTGACCAGCTCGACGGTCACATCACTGCGGAAGAGCGGGGTCTCGGTCACCGGAGGAGTTCCTTCCCACAGGGAATCGGGCACAGGCCCGCGGGGCAGAACTCAGCCTAAGGGGGCGCCACCGCGAACCCCGCACCCGGGGAGGGCGCCAAACCGGACTCATCCCCAGGTGTCCGACTGTTCGACTAAAATGCGCTTGACCATACGTTCGACAGGGGATTCGCCAGGGGAGGGGTCAGTCATGCAAGAGCGCCCGGAGCAGGCAACGTCCGTCCTGGGAACCGGAGCGGTACCGCCGCCCGCACCGCTGACCGTCGGGCGGGTGCTGGGCGGTGCCCTGACGGGCCTGGTGCTGATATCCGGTCTTGTCGGGGCATTGCTGCTGGCCGGCCCGGCGCTCGACGTGAATCAACAGGAGGTCCCGGCGGCTCCCGAGGCGGCAGAGGAACATCAGGGACGGTAATCTCACCGGTCACACCACTCCCGTGCCGGATGTGACCACGAACGAGGACCAGCCGTGCCCCTGCCCTTCCTGACGGCCGACCCGGACGCCGACTACGCGGCCGACGACCAGGCCCTCCCCCACAACGGACCCGAGCACTGGCGCCGCCCTTACCGCCTGGGGCCCTGGCGGGTGGCCACCGCCGCCGTCGTGCTGCTGCTCGCCGCGTACATGCTCATCTCAGCCATGATCATCGCGATGGCGGGGCCGCCGGCCGGAGCCACCGCGACCGTGGTCTTCGCGCTCCTGACCATCACCTATGCGCTGCGTCTGCTGCGGATGGGAATCTGGGTCAGTGTCCGCGGACTGCGCCGGGTGGGGATGTTCACCACCCGGACCCTGCGGTGGCGGGAGATCGACCGGGTGCGCACCGTTCAGCAGCCCGTGAAGTGGCTGGGGCTGCCGCGCACGGTCCAGGGGCAGGCCGTGCTCATCGAGCGCCGCCGCGGAGAGCCGGTGCGCATTCTGCTGACCGACCACAACGCGGACTTCCTCGGGCGGCCGGAGGCGTTCGACCGGGCGGCGGACGTTCTCGAGCAGTGGGCCGCGGAACACCGCGGCTGATTCCGCGGCCCGGGTTGCGGCTCGGCGGGGATGTTCAGCGGGCCGGTCCGGTGACCGCCCCGCTCCCCCGCCCCGCGCGCAGGTCGATGGCGCGCTGCATCGCCTTCCGCGCCCGGGGAGTGTCCCGGGCGTCGTGGTAGGCGACGGCCAGCCTGAACCAGCACCGCCAGTCCTCCGGGTTCTCCTCGGTCTCCGCCCGCCGCTCGGCGAAGACCGCGTCGGCGGAGGCCCGGTCGATGCGGCCGCTGGGGGTCCTTCTCAGGTTGTCCTCCGGGAGGCCGCCCTCCGCCTCCAGTTCACGGGCCAGCCGGCCGGCGTTCCGGGCGAAGCGGGTGCTGTGCCACAGGAACCACGCGCCGAGGAACGGCAGGACCAGCACGGCCATGCCGAACGGGACGGTCACCCAGGTGCCCTGCTGGATCAGGAAGACCCCACGGTGGCCGACCATCACGAAGTAGACGACGAGCACCGCCGAGAGCAGACCGTAGGTGATGCGCGCGCCCATCTCAGCCGTCCAGGTCCATGAAGTTCTCCAGCCCGAAGGTCAGCCCGGGGGCCGAGCCGATCCTGCGGATGCCCAGCAGGACCCCGGGCATGAAGGAACCGCGGTTCATCGAGTCGTGCCGGATGGTGAGGATCTCGCCCTCGTCCCCGAAGAGCACCTCCTGGTGGGCGACCAGGCCCCGCAGCCTGACGGCGTGCACCGGGACACCCTCCACGTCGGCGCCGCGGGCTCCTTCCAGCGCGGTGGTGGTGGCGTCCGGCTGGGGCGCGCAGCCGGCCCGGTCACGCGCCTGTGCGATCAGCTGCGCGGTACGCACCGCCGTGCCGCTGGGAGCGTCCGCCTTGTTCGGATGATGCAGCTCGACAACCTCGACGGACTCGAAGAAGCGGGCGGCCTGCTGGGCGAAGTGCATGGTGAGCACCGCGCCGATGCCGAAGTTCGGGGCGACGAGCACGCCGGTGCCCGGTGCCTGCTCCAGCCAGCCCCGCAGTGTCCCGAGCCGCTCCTCCGTCCAGCCGGTGGTGCCGACCACGCCGTGGATGCCGTTGCGGACGCAGTACTCCAGGTTCCCCATGACGGCGTCCGGGTGAGTCAGGTCGACCGCGACCTCGGTGCGCGCCTCGGCGAGCGCCTCCAGCCTGTCGCCGGTGTCCACCGCTGCGACGAGCTCCATGTCGCCGGCGGCCTCCACCGCGCGGACGGCCTCGCTCCCCATGCGCCCGCGGGCGCCGATGACCGCGACCCGGATCGTGCTGCTCATGCGGTACTTCCTCGTTCCTCGTCGTTCCGTGGCACCCGCCGGCACCGCCCTCAGGAGACGGCTTCCTCCAGCCTGCCGGCCTGCCGGCCGTTGAGCGGCCCGATGACCGACAGGGAGGGCCGCCGGCCGAGCACCTCCGCCGCGACCTCGCGCACATCCTGCGGGGTGACGGCCCTTATCCGGTCCAGCATCTCATCCAGTGACATCTGCCGGCCCCAGCACAGTTCCCCCTTGCCGAGCCGGTGCATCACCGCCCCGGTGTCCTCCAGGCCGAGGACCGTGGAACCGGCGAGCTGGCCGATCGCACGGTGGACCTCCTCGTCGGTGAGCCCGTCCGCGGCGACCTGGGCGAGCTGGTCGCGGCAGATGGCGAGCACGTCGTTGATCTGGCCCGGACGGCAGCCGGCGTAGACACCGAAGAGCCCGCAGTCGGCGAAAGCGGAAGTGTAGGAGTAAACGCTGTAGGCCAGGCCGCGCTTCTCCCGCACCTCCTGGAAGAGCCGCGAGCTCATGCCGCCGCCCAGTGCGGAGCTGAGCACGCCCAGCGCCCAGCGGCGCTCGTCGAGCCGGGACACACCGGGCATCCCCAGCACCAGGTGTGCCTGCTCCGTACGGCGGTCCAGAAGGTCGATGCGGCCGGCGGCCCGCACGGCGCGTTCGCCGGTGCGGTGCGGCACCGGCTGTGCGTCGGCCCGGGTCAGCGCTCCGGCACGTTCGAAGGCGGTGCGCACCTGCCGGACGACATCGGCGTGCGACAGGTTCCCGGCAGCCGTGACGACGAGCCGGGTGGGGTCGTAGTGCCGCCGGTAGAAGCGCGCGATCCGGTCCCGGGTGAGTGCCTTGACGGTCTCCACCGTGCCGAGCACCGGGCGGCCCAGCGGGGAGTCCCCGAGCAGGGTCTGGGTGAACAGATCGTGCACGCAGTCGCCCGGATCGTCCTCCGTCATGGCGATCTCCTCAAGGATGACGCCTCGTTCGGCCTCCACCTCGCCGGGGTCGATGAGGGAGCCGGTGAGCATGTCGCACACGACATCGATGGCCAGCGGGAGATCCGCGTCCAGGACCCGCGCGTAGTAGCAGGTGTACTCCTTGGCGGTGAAGGCGTTCATCTCACCGCCCACGGTGTCGACGGCCGCGGAGATGTCCAGCGCGGAGCGCCGCCGGGTGCCCTTGAACAGGAGGTGTTCCAGGTAGTGCGTGGCGCCGTTGAGAGCAGGGGTCTCGTCGCGGGAACCGACCCTGGCCCAGATCCCGAAGGTGACCGAGCGGACGGTGGGCACGGTCTCGGTGATGATCCGCAGACCGCCGGGAAGGACCGTGCGGCGCACGGTGCCGGCCCCGTTGTGCCCCTCGATGAGGGTCTTGGTCACCGCTCGCGGACGGGCGACGGCCCGCCCCTCCATTGCGGTGGGGCGGGCCGTCGGGCGGAAGGAGCGCGTCACTGGTCGGCGGCGTCCTTCTGCGCGTCGGGCGTCGCGGCCTCGCCGCTCTCCTCCTCCAGGACGGGGATGAGGGAGAGCTTGCCGCGCTGGTCGATCTCGGCGATCTCGACCTGGACCTTGTGGCCGACGCCGAGGACGTCCTCGACGTTCTCGACCCGCTTGCCGCCGGCGAGCTTGCGGATCTGCGAGATGTGCAGCAGACCGTCCTTGCCGGGCAGCAGCGAGACGAAGGCGCCGAAGGTGGTGGTCTTGACGACCGTGCCCAGGTAGCGCTCGCCGACCTCGGGCATCGTCGGGTTGGCGATGCCGTTGATCGTGGCGCGCGCGGCCTCGGCGGCCGGACCGTCGGCGGCACCGATGTAGATGGTGCCGTCGTCCTCGATGGTGATGTCGGCGCCGGTGTCCTCCTGGATCTGGTTGATCATCTTGCCCTTCGGGCCGATGACCTCACCGATCTTGTCCACCGGGATCTTGACGGTGATGATCCGCGGCGCGTTGGGGGACATCTCGTCCGGGACGTCGATGGCCTCGGTCATCACATCCAGGATGTGCAGCCGGGCGTCGCGCGCCTGCTTGAGCGCCGCGGCGAGCACCGAGGCCGGAATGCCGTCCAGCTTGGTGTCGAGCTGGAGGGCGGTGACGAACTGGCGGGTGCCGGCGACCTTGAAGTCCATGTCACCGAAGGCGTCCTCGGCACCGAGGATGTCGGTGAGGGTGACGTAGTGGGTCTCCCCCTCGATCTCCTGGGAGATCAGGCCCATGGCGATGCCGGCGACCGGCGCCCGGAGCGGCACACCGGCGTTCAGCAGCGACATGGTCGACGCGCACACCGAGCCCATGGAGGTCGAGCCGTTGGAGCCCAGCGCCTCGGAGACCTGGCGGATGGCGTACGGGAACTCCTCGCGGCTGGGCAGCACCGGAATGAGGGCCCGCTCGGCGAGGGCGCCGTGGCCGATCTCGCGGCGCTTGGGGGAGCCGACCCGGCCGGTCTCACCGGTGGAGTAGGGCGGGAAGTTGTAGTTGTGCATGTACCGCTTGCGGCTCACCGGCGAGAGGGTGTCCAGCATCTGCTCCATCCGGAGCATGTTGAGCGTGGTGACCCCGAGGATCTGGGTCTCGCCCCGCTCGAACAGCGCGGAGCCGTGCACCCGCGGGATGGCCTCGACCTCGGCGGCCAGGGTGCGGATGTCGGTGACCCCGCGGCCGTCGATGCGGACCTTGTCCTTGATGACGCGCTCGCGCACCAGCTCCTTGGTCAGCGAGCGGTAGGCGGCGGAGATCTCCTTCTCCCGGCCCTCGAACTGCGGCAGCAGCTTCTCGGCGGCCAGCGCCTTGACGCGGTCCAGCTCGGCCTCGCGCTCCTGCTTGCCGGCGATGGTCAGCGCCTGCTTGAGCTCGTCGCGGACCGCGTTGGCCAGCGCGTCGAAGACGTCGTCCTGGTAGTCCAGGTAGACGGGGAACTCCGCGACGGGCTTGGCGGCCTTGGCCGCCAGGTCCGACTGGGCCCGGCACAGCGTCTTGATGAAGGGCTTGGCGGCCTCCAGCCCGGCGGCGACGACCTCCTCGGTCGGAGCCTCGGCGCCGCCCTTGACGAGCTCGATCGTCCGCTCGGTGGCCTCCGCCTCGACCATCATGATCGCGACATCGCCGTCGGGCAGGACCCGGCCGGCGACGACCATGTCGAAGACAGCGTCCTCCAGCTCGGTGTGGGTCGGGAAGGCCACCCACTGGCCGCTGATCAGGGCGACCCGGGTGGCACCGATCGGGCCGGAGAAGGGCAGACCGGAAAGCTGCGTGGAGCAGGAGGCGGCGTTGATGGCGACCACGTCGTAGAGGTGGTCGGGGTTGAGAGCCATGATCGTCTCGACGATCTGGATCTCGTTGCGCAGGCCCTTCTTGAAGGAGGGGCGCAGCGGCCGGTCGATCAGCCGGCAGGTGAGAATGGCGTCCTCCGAGGGACGGCCCTCGCGGCGGAAGAAGGAACCGGGGATCTTCCCGGCCGCGTACATCCGCTCCTCGACGTCGACGGTCAGCGGGAAGAAGTCCAGCTGCTCCTTGGGGTGCTTCGACGCGGTCGTGGCGGACAGCACCATGGTGTCGTCGTCCAGGTAGGCGACGGCCGAGCCCGCGGCCTGCCGGGCCAGCCGGCCGGTCTCGAAGCGGATGGTGCGGGTGCCGAAGGAGCCGTTGTCGATCACGGCTTCGGCGTAGTGGGTCTCGTTCTCCACTGTGGACAATCTCCTCTTCTGCATCCCGCCCGCCTACGGCGGCGGGACGGGCGGAGGAGCGCCCCGGTACGGGCCGGCCATCGATCGAAGCACCCGGGAGACTGACGCCCGGGGGCCACTACCGAGGACCGGCGGCCAAGGAGGCGCCCCGCCTCATGCGTGTGTGTCGTTGTGGGACCAGCCTACAAAGGGAACGGTCCCGGGGCCCGGCGACGGCACGGACCGCGCCGGTATAACGCGAAGGGAGCGGCCCCCGCAGCGGTGGCCGCTCCCTCGTCGTGCCTGTTACCTGGCTCCCGCCGCGCCCCGGCGGATGCCCAGCCGCTCCACGAGCGTACGGAAGCGCTGGATGTCCTTCTTGGCGAGGTACTGCAGCAGGCGGCGGCGCTGGCCGACCAGGAGCAGCAGGCCCCGGCGGGAGTGGTGGTCGTGCTTGTGGGTCTTCAGGTGCTCGGTCAGGTCCGAGATCCGGCGCGACAGCAGCGCGACCTGGACCTCGGGGGAGCCGGTGTCGCCCTCCTTGGTGGCGAACTCGGACATGATCTTCTGCTTCGTGGCGGCATCGAGCGACGACACGCGTACTCCTTAGGATGATCGGCCCGGAGTGCCCCCGGTCTTCTTCACAGGGGAATCTTGAACGGACTCGTCGGGCCCGGCCCAGCCTAGCAGCCGCGGATGCCCTCCGTGTCCACGGCCGTTCCCCGGACCGTGCCCCCGTCAGCCGCTGGTGAGCCCCCGGGCCGCGGCGTAGACGCCGAGCACGGCCAGGCACAGCGGGACGAGGGACAGCAGGAACGCGCCTTCGGCCAGGTCCAGCACCCGGCCCCAGAACGGCGTCAGCCCGGCCCGCGGCACGATCAGGGCGACCGCCACGAAGAGGGCGACCGCGCAGGTCAGCGCGGCGATCAGCCACAGCGTCCCGGAGTCGGGGGTTCCGGCCTCCGGCCGCGAGAGGGCGAAGCCCAGCACCAGCAGCACCAGCGACACCAGCCCGGCCACCAGCACCACCGCCACCTGCACCGCGTAGCGGAACAGCCGGGCCCGGGTCAGCAGCGCGGCACCGGTCGCCAGCGCCAGAAGTTGCGCCCAGCCGCCGCCGGAGAAGCCGAGGACCCCGACGGCGACCGTCGCCAGGGCCGCGCAGCCCCCGGTGAGCCCCACCAGGATCTGATGCCCGCGGCGGGCCTGCTCGGCGATCGCCGCGGCGTCCACCGCCCCGGACTCCCCCGGCGCCTGGTCGGTGTCCGTCTCCGGGAGCCCGGTGCGCGGGGCGGCGTAGCCGATGGGCAGCCGCGCCATCCGGGCGGACAGTCCCGGCAGGAAGGCCAGGGCCAGCAGCGCCACCGGAGCGCAGACGGCAGCGGCCGCCACCGGCCGCGCGTCGGCGGAGATGGCCCCGAAGGTGATGAGTGCGCCGACGGCCGCGGCCGTCGTGACCGCGCCGAAGGGTCCGGCGGCCTGCGGCACCGCGGCCACCAGCGCCACCGACACCAGCAGGACGGTCAGGCAGCCCAGCAGCAGCTCCAGCCGGCCGACGCCGTGCCCGTCGGCCGGCGGCAGCACGCCGGTGCCGGCGATCAGCGCGTACGGAAGGGAGGCCAGGCCGAGCGTGACGGCGGTGGGCCGGTCCTCGTAGACCCGGGCGCGCACCACGGAGAAGACCGCCAGCAGCAGGCACAGCACGCCGGCGACGACTCCGGGGAGCCCGTGCATGTCGTGGCGGACCGGCTCGGACAGCCACAGCACGGCCGCCCCGGCGGTGGCCAGCACCCCGGCCCCCACCAGTCCCGCCACGCGCAGGAGCCGGTCGTCCCACAGCCGCCGGTCGTGGGTGACGGCATCCGCGATGGCGTCCGACACATCGTCATGGACCGGCGGTGGCAGGGAGTCCGCGAACGGACGCATCGCCAGCACGTCGCCGTCCAGCACCCGCTGGGCCGGCAGCGTGCGGGAGCCGTCCAGCACGGTGCCGTCGCGGCGCACCAGGTGGTAGCCGACGGGGGCGCCCTCCCGCGGTGCCTGGCCGGTGAGCCGCAGGATCTCCGGATAGAGGTCGGCGAGCGGGATGTCCTCCGGCAGGGCGACGTCGATCCTGCTGTCGGGCGCGGCGATGGTGACCCGGCAGAAGCCGGTAGCGGCGGTCGTGCTCACGAAGATGCCCCCTGGATGCGCTTGCGCACGGACTGCGCCCGTCACCCTACCGTGTGTGGTCCTCACGCCGGACAGTAGGATCGTCCGCGCGGTCGGGGGAGGCCGCCGTTCATACCGAGGGATGGGTCCTGCGTGAGCCAGATCGTGGTCAAGCGTCCGCCCCGGGCGCTTCCCAAGAAGGTGCCCGACGAGGTTCTGGAGCTGCGTCCGCCGCCCGAACTGCCCAAGGGGCAGCAGGAGAGCATGCTGATGCAGATCGTGCCGATGCTCGGCATGGGCGGGTCGGTGGTGTTCTTCTTCATGCCGAACGCGCATCCCTTCATGCGCATCATGGGCATGCTGATGCTGGTCTCGACGATCTCGATGGTCGTCGCGATGATCATCCGCTTCCGCCGCGGCACGCAGGGGCAGATGGCGCAGCTGCGCCGTGACTACCTCAAGTACCTCGCACGCACCCGGCGTTCGGTGCGGGAGACGGCCCGCGTCCAGCGGGACGCGCAGCTCTATCTGCATCCGGCGCCGGAGCAGTTGTGGGCGCTGGTCGCCGAGGGCAGCCGGGTCTGGGAGCGCAGGCCGGGCGACGAGGACTTCGCCCAGGTGCGGCTCGGCATCGGCGAACACGGCCTGGCGACGCCCCTGGTGGCGCCGGAGACGGCCCCGGTGGACGAGCTGGAACCGCTGACCGGGGGCGCGCTGCGGCGGTTCGTCGCGACCCACGGCACCGTCCGCGGACTGCCGATGGCGGTGTCGCTGCGCGGCTTCTACCACGTCACGGTGTCCGGGGACGAGGAAACGGCGCACAGCACGGTCCGTGCGCTGCTCGCCTCGCTGACGGCGCTCCACTCGCCGCAGGACGTCACGGTGGCGGTGGCCGCGTCCGCCTCGGCGGAGCAGCGCTGGGAGTGGGCCAAGTGGCTGCCGCACACCCAGCTTCCGGATGTCGACGGCGCCGGCACCCGCCGGCTCATCGCGCGCAGCGTCATGGACCTGGAGGAGGATCTGGCCGGCCGGCTGGAGGGCCGTGGACGCTTCTCCTCCGAGGGCAAGCCGGTGCTCGACCAGCCTCACGTGCTGCTCGTCCTGGACGGCACCCGGGTGCCACCGCACTCGGCGTTCGCGGCGGCCGAGGGCCTGCAGGGTGTCACGGTGCTGGAGGTCGTGCCCGGCGAGGAGGCCGGCCCGCGCGGCGGTCTCTCCGTCATCGCCCACCCCGGGAAGCTCCGCCTGGAGGCCGCGGGCGGATCGGTCTTCGAGGGCGAACCGGACTCCCTGCCGCTTCCGGCGGCCGAGGCGCTGGCCCGCCAGCTCGCCCCGCTGCGGCTGGGGACGGGCGCCGAGGAGGACGAACCGCTGCTGGCCAACCTGGACTTCGCGGACCTTCTGGGGCTGGGTGACCCGGCCTCGGTGGACGTGGAACGGACCTGGCGGCCCCGGTCGGCCGGGGAGCGGCTGCGGGTGCCGATCGGCATCGACGAGGACGGCCAGCCCGTCATGCTGGACCTGAAGGAGGCGGCCCAGGAGGGCATGGGCCCGCACGGGCTGTGCGTCGGGGCGACCGGTTCGGGGAAGTCCGAGCTGCTGCGCACCCTGGTCCTCGGGCTCGCCGTGACGCACACATCGGAGACCCTCAACTTCGTCCTCGCGGACTTCAAGGGCGGCGCCACCTTCACCGGCATGGCACAGCTGCCGCACGTCTCCGCGGTGATCACCAACCTCGCGGACGACCTGACCCTCGTCGACCGGATGGGCGACTCCATCCGGGGCGAGCTCCAGCGCCGCCAGGAGCTGCTGCGCGCGGCGGGCAACTACGCCAACCTGCACGACTACGAGAAGGCGCGGGCGGCGGGAGCCGCACTGGAGCCGCTGCCCTCCCTGGTCCTGGTGATCGACGAGTTCAGCGAACTGCTCACGGCGATGCCGGACTTCATCGACATGTTCATCCAGATCGGCCGGATCGGCCGGTCCCTGGGCGTCCACCTGCTGCTGGCCTCCCAGCGCCTGGAGGAGGGCCGGCTCAAGGGCCTGGACACCTACCTGTCCTACCGGATCGGCCTGCGTACCTTCTCCGCGGCCGAGTCCCGTACCGCCATCGGTGTGCCGGACGCCTATCACCTGCCGCAGGTCCCCGGCTCGGGTCTGCTGAAGTCCGGTACCGAGGAGATGACCCGGTTCAAGGCCGCCTACGTCTCCGGCCCCTACCGGGAGCGCACGGCCAAGCCGGCCCGCACCGGGCCACGGCCCGCCCGCCGGCGCCCGGCGCTCTTCACGGCGCGCCCGGTCCCCGTACCGCCGGCCGAGCCGGATCCGCGGGAGGAACTCGCCGGCGGACAGCGGCAGCCGGCCGTGGACGACGCGCTGGCCGACACCGTCCTGGACGTGGTGGTCCGCCGGCTGGAGGGCCGCGGGCGGGCCGCCCACCAGGTGTGGTTGCCCCCGCTGGACTCCCCCGCCTCCCTCGACCAGCTCCTGCCCGGCATCCGGCCGGTGGAGGGGCGCGGGCTCCAGGCGCCCGGGGCCAACGGCAACCTGGTGGTGCCGCTGGGCCAGGTGGACAAGCCGTTCGAACAACGCCGCGAGGTGCTGTACAGCGACTTCTCCGGCGCCGGCGGGCACATGCTGATCGTCGGCGGCCCGCAGTCCGGGAAGTCCACCCTGCTGCGCACCCTCGTCGCGTCGTTCGCCCTGACCCACACACCCGCCGAGGTCCAGTTCTACGGCCTGGACTTCGGCGGCGGCGGGCTCGCCTCCCTCACCGGCCTGCCGCACGTCGGCGGAGTGGCCTCCCGCCTCGACCCGGACCGCATCCGCCGTACCGTCGCCGAGGTGTCCGGCATCCTCGCCCGCCGCGAGGAGTACTTCCGCCGCCGCAGCATCGACTCCATGGCGACCTACCGCCGTCACCGGGCCGCCGGCCGCCTGCGTGGCCAGCAGTGGGGCGACGTCTTCCTCCTGATCGACGGCTGGGCCGCCTTCAAGCAGGACTACGACATGACGCTGCTGCCCGCGGTCATCGACATGGCCACCCGGGGCCTGGGCTACGGCGTTCACGTGATCGTCACCGCCTCGCGCTACTTCGACCTGCTGGGGCCGATGCGGGACCAGCTCACCAACCGGCTGGAGCTGCGCCTGGGCGACCCCATGGATTCCGAGTTCGACCGCAAGGTCGCCGCCAACGTCCCGAGCGGAACTCCGGGGCGCGGACAGAGTCCCGCGAAGCTCCACTGGATGGCGGCCCTCCCCCGCATCGACGGCAGCACCGGCACCGACGACCTGCCGGAGGGGACCGAGGCTTTCGTCAAGGCCGTCCGCGACGCCTGGTCGGGACCGGACGCTGCCCCGGTGCGGATGCTGCCGGACCGGCTCGCCGCGAGCGACCTGCCCAAGGGGATGGAGCACCCGGACCAGGGGCTGGCCATCGGTCTCAGCGAGAACGACCTCGAGCCGGTCTTCGTCGACTTCGACCGGGAGCCGTTCCTGCTCGTCCTCGGCGAGGGGGAGTCCGGCAAGACGGCCGCGCTGCGGCTGCTCGTGAAGCAGGTCTGCGAACGCTACAGCCCTGAGGAGGCCCGCTTCCTCGTGGGCGACTACCGTCGCTCGCTTCTCGGCTCCATCCCCGAGGAGTACACCGGCACCTACGCCCCCACAGCCGTCAAGCTCACCTCCGACATGAAGGCCCTGCACGGCCTGATGGAGAAGCGTGCGCCCTCCCCCGACATCACGCCGCAGGAGCTCAAGTCCGGCAGCTGGTGGAGCGGTCCGCTCGCCTTCGTCGTGGTGGACGACTTCGAACTGGTCGCCACCGGCTCCAACCACCCGCTCAGCATGCTGACGGAACAGCTTCCGTACGCCCGCGACGTCGGTGTCCGCTTCGTGATCGCCCGCAGCTCGGCCGGCGCATCCCGCGCCATGTTCGAACCGTTCATGCAGCGCATGAAGGAACTGGGCGCCCAGGGCCTCGTCCTCTCCAGCGACCGCATGGAGGGCGAGATTCTCCCCGGAGTGCGTGCCCGGCCGCTGCCGGCAGGCCGCGCCGTCTTCACCAACCGCAAGCGCACCAACCCACTCATCCAGATCGGCTGGCTGCCGGAAACCTGATCAACGAGCGAGACGGGGAGGCGACTGCACCGTCGCCTCCCCTGACACGCACGGGGAAGGGTGCGCTACGCAGCACTGATCGCGCGCGCTGCAACCGCAGCAAGCCGGATGCCCTCTCACCTTCCGTCAGCTCGGACGACTCACGGAAGAGACAACTCCCCGCACCCATGACGCTCCGCCGACTCAGCAGCGAAGACATTCAACAACTTCCTCTGCGCCTCGAGTTCCACCTCCGTGTAGCTCGCCTCGGGCGAGTCCGAAGTGCCAGCCCGCAACGCAAAACGGGCAGTGTCATAAGGTGTTGGACACTCCCCCACGCCCCAAGCACGCATTACTGAGCTGTGACGCTCAGCAACTGCGTGATCTTTCCAGGCCATCATGAAGCTGGTGGTTCCGCGACCGATGACTGCTTCGGTAGCATAGGGGCCGTACCAGGAGTTCAGCCAGTACTCTCGCCCTTCCTCTGCCAACAATAGACACGATTCAATCGGAGAAGACCCCGCCGCGCTTTCCCGGATTGTTTCAACTCTCATGACCTCGAGCAATGCCCGCTCTTCTTTCACCGATGCACAAGTACCAGTTGCTTGTGAAGGCGAATGGAAGTCACTTCTAGCGGAAGAAGCCTGGGAAACGGGCTGCGGGAGATCAAGCTTCTTGAGGGAAGGCATCTCCTCAGGTGCACATTCATGATCTTCACCCATTCGAGATGCAGATCCCGCGGCAATACTACCGAGTGCGCGCGCCTCCCGGACCCCCAGAGTGCCTTGCGCGGACAGGAGCATCTCACCCGAGACCTGCGCCATGATATGCCGATCCGTTGATTCACATCTCAGGAATACGACCACTTCCACGTGCCTTCGATCCCCGTCGGCAGTTACAAAGCCTGCCTCCCTGGCCGGAAGCGGCTCATACAGACGGAAAGCTGGGTCGTGCAGAGCAGTCGACTGCCCCATCTCGTCCGACCAGCCGAGTTTGACGGTGACTTCAGCCTCAAACCCGTTTCGCGACCCCACACGGCAGCGCTCCTCCAGGTCACTGTCCTCCAATCGAATACCTCGAGGCACCAATCGCTGCGAACCGAAGAACGTACCCACGTCTTCATGGATCAAGTACCCGCGACAGAGCCCAGAGACTTCCCGTCGGTCTTGCCAGTCAGGAAACTCCTCTGCCGCGTAGATCCCACCCACTCCGAGAAGGATCGCAGCAAGCAGTACCCCTGCAAGTACAGCTGGCTTTCTCTGCCCTTTCATAAGCGCCGCCTCTCACTCACGCGCTTCACACCGAGCGCTTGATGGCCGAACCGTTCGCCGCATGACGGCCGACCACACGGGGACTCCAAGGCCTCATGGCAATAGCGGCTCGGCGCACCCGTATCGCTCAGCAGACTCCTGAGCGAAGGCTTTCAGAATCTCACGCTGAGCTTCTCGCTCTTGTTCAGAGTATGTGACGTCCCGGTCATTCTCGACACCCGTTCGTAGAGCATATCGGCCTGTCTGAAACACTCCTTCGCACTCTGCTGATCCCCAGGCTCGCAGCGCGGGGTGCTTCTCCTCATTGGTGCCTCGGGGCTCTCTGGGCACCTTCCAGGTCGGCCCTCTCCCAAGAACCATTTCGGTCGCGTAAGGGCCGTACCAAGCCGACAACCAGATAGGAGAATCGCTTTCAGTCACAAGAAGACATGTCTCAAGAAGTGACAAGCCAACGGGGTGCTCGTAGACTACTTCGACCCCAAGAGTGTCAAGCGCTACTCCGACGCTCTTGACCGAGACACATGAATCACTGGCCTGTCCTGGCGTCAATTCTCCCTCGCCTCTCGGCGCACTCGGAGTAGGTGGGGGAAGTTCCAGGCTGTCGATCGACAAAGCTGACTCTCTCACGCACCCGTATTCGTCAGCCATACGCTCAGCGGCACTTGCAGCAATTTTGCCGACGAGGGTTGCTTGATAGTTGACTGGGCGCTGCATGTCACGAATGTCAGCTCGAACCTGAGCCATTACGTGGCGATCTCCGGATACGCATTGAGCAAATAGCACAACTTCTACCATGGTGCGGTCACTATTCGTCCCGATGAACCCTGGTATTTCATTCGTCAATGGACCATGGAATGAAAGCCCGGCCCTGTGAATACTCCCGGTATGCTGACCCAGCATATCCGTCCATCCGAGTTTGACCACTACTCTTCCAGGTGATTCATCGCGTGCCTCGACCCCGCAATGCTGCTCCACGCTGGAGTCGTCCTTCCGGACAGACAAAGGAGCAATATCTCCCGTCTCGAAGAAACTGCCGATGAGCTCCAAATCAAGGAAATTACCGCACTCCTGGGAGAGCTGCGACGAACTGCTCCTCTCAGCATCGGGCTTCCACAGGTAGAAGCCGACCACAGCTACCACAGCAAGTGCCGCCACAGAGAGTTTCGGCGCTCTTGCACTGCGACGAGAAAAAGTCATAAGCCAACCGCCAACACAGTTGCCGTGCTGGAGACATCCATGAGGATGTCTCCCTTCAAAGCTGACATAGCCGCCCTTGAACTCGCAGGCAGAAATCCTTTCTTTTCCCTTTTAACGGCGACACATTTCACGTTCGGACAATACTGTGCAACCACTCTGTGGACCCTACGTCGAACAGTTCACAAACAGAAAAAAGGTGGCTCTCCTTAGTAGGAGGAACCCCCGAGAACCTTTCTTGCACACGTCAGGGCAGAGCTAGCTCCTTGCATCCATGACGTTCCGCCGACTCAGCAGCAAAAACATTCAGCAGTTTTCTCTGCGCCGCGAGTTCCGCCTCCGTGTAGCTCGCCTCAGACGAGTCCGAAGTGCCGGCCCGCAACGCATACTTGGCCGTTGCAAAGGGAGCTGAACACTCTCCGGACCCCCATACACGCATGGCCCAACTGGGATCCGATGCAACCCCATGGTCTCTTGACTCAATAAACCTGGTGGTATCTCGGGCGATTACCAACTCTTGAGCAAAAGGACCATACCAAGACGTTAGCCAGTACTCCTCCCCCTCATCCGCCAAAAGGAGACACGATTCGACTGGAGAGCGCCCTGAAGGGCTCTCCAGAACTGCCCGAATCTGAAGTTCCTCGAGAGAGGAAACTTCCTGCTTCAAGGACCTACATGTACCATCGGCCTCTGATGCCGATTGAGCACTAGAACCATTCGTGAGAATCTTCGTAATCAAATAGGATTCATCAAGTTCTTGAGCATCAAATGCTGCATTCGGCGCGCATCCATAAGCCTCTCCCATCCGTTGAGCAGTGCCTACCGCAATTTGGCCGAGCGCACTCGTTTCCTCGCCTCCAAGATTTACCCCAGAACTCTCGTCTCTTTGGCCAACAATCTGCGCCATGATATGCCGCTCTGCGATATCGCACTCCAGGAAGAGTACGACTCTAACCTCGCTTCCGTCCTCGTTCGAGTTGACGAAGCCTGCCGCGTTGTTAGGAAGAGGGCTGTAAAAGGCATACCCTGCTTCGTGGCGCAGCCCAGCTCTCTTCCCCGCTTCATCAGCCCAACCGAGCATCACAGAAACACCCCCCGGAGGCCCGTCACGAGATTCGATTCTGCAATGCTCTTCCAGAGTTCCATCTTCCAGCCACACTGGGACTCGAATGAGACGCTCCGAACTGAGAAAGCTTTGCATCTCTGCGTGGTCCACGTAGCCACTACAGGCAGTAGAGAAGTATCTTCGATCCTGCCACTCTGGGTACTTCTTAACCGCGAACAATCCAATCGCCACGCCAGATACCAACAAAAGAGCGAGAGGCCCCGCAACAGTAACTCGCAACTTTTTCACGTACTTACTCCTTTCAGTGAATCTTCAATGCGTTGTCCGCTACATCCCTGCCAATCGCAGTGGAGGACCTCGCGTCACCGTGAATACTTTTCACCGGATCGCTGCCAATCTCGAGTCCGCGTTCTTCTGCCCACAGGGTATACATGAGCTCGACATCATTCAGCAGTTTCTCTTGGCGCTCACTTACCTCCTTGCGTGCGTCGAGACCAATCGCCCCCTTCTCTTCCTTTGACCACTCGTAGAAGAATAGGTCAATGATTCGCTGCGCCACATCTCCTACGCCTGGAGTTTGCGTGATTACAGATCCCCAGGCATGGTAGCCAAGCCTGGCATCGTCGTCGACCTTGTCCTTCTGTACGTTTGCTCCGTCTATGATGATTTGACGCTGAATTTCATCCATCAGGCCAAACATTTCGCCAATACTCTTGGAGTCACCCGACCAGTGAGTTATTCCGTCAGGGTGATCAATGTCAGGAAGGTCGGCTAGCTTCTGTGCGGCATATGCAACCTGTGATCCATACAGCATCCCGTAATTCTCACCATCTTCCGAAACGCCTCGCATGACACGAAGCAGATCTGCTCTGTCCACATCAAGGCTTCCGCCTCCATCAAGATTTTCTTCACTCGTGACATCAGGTGTAAGTACTGCCCAGACATCTGCCGTGTAACTAGTCAAGGCACGAGCGAGGGGAGCTCGCAAATTTGCGTAGGACTCATCCTTCAAGAGCACATCAGACCGCCCGCCAGCATTATTGGAGTCAAGGTTCGAAATGACCGAGGTCATGACGCGGGCCTGTTCCGGTGTGTGGTAGCCGAATGATTCAGCTGGGACTCCCGGCTGGCGACCTGTCGTGGCGGCTTCTAGGACCAAGCCAAGACCAGTCCGTTGCCGAGGATCGTCGTAGGTACGGATTTCCCCCGACTGGCTGTTCGGGTGGATATCATGTTGCATATAAAGGACTTCCCAGTCCCGGCTGCCGTCTGTCAGTAGGTACTCGAGCCGATCCTTGCCTTGCTCGTTCTCTGGGTCGAGGTAACTGGTCGCTGCTTCAGGGTTCTGCGACATCACTCCGAGCAATGCGTCCAGTGGATCGCTCGCAAGCCAGGAACTCGCATCTCCGCCAAGCATACTTCTGTCGAGATGCCAGAAGTCCCGTTGGCCTCCGAGTTTTGGATCTTCAAGGGTGCGGATATTGTCTGTCAGTTCGTGCAGAAATTTTTCCCCGTACCCCTCACCATGCTCCAGCAGTGTGGCGAGGCTTTGATAGCCATAGACGCTGAAGTCGTAGTAATCGTAAAGATCGAAGTCGACCGGATGCTTCTCCTTGCCGGCGGCATGGAGGTCGTCCATCCAGCGGTTGTAGAAACCGCCCGGCGTGGACAGGGCTGCACCTACCAGATGGGCCAGGTCTTCTTTCAGCTGCGCTGAGTCGTAGTCATCCGGAGGGGCGAAAGTCGCGTTGGTCAGACGGATGAAAGTTTCAGCACCGAGCTGGTCGAGAAGGCTCTGTGAAAAACGGAGACTGTACTCTCCGTTCTCGTCCCGCTGACCGGACAGGATGATCTGGAGCTGCTCGAAATCCTCCGGCGTTCCCTCTCCTGCCTCGATACGCTCAGCAAGCTCAACCGACCTTCCGAGGGCGATATCGTCCAGACGATCAGTCCCGCCTGTGAACCAGTTCGCGCTCTCCTCATCATCTGCGAGCCCTTCGAGCAGTACCCGGACGCTGGCATCATACTCCGTGATGGCATCGACGTGGCGCTTGATGGCCGCAGACCATTCGGCCTCCGCCTCTCCATTGCGACGCTGATGCTCCTGATAGTCAGGGTCATTACGAGCGATGGCTTGCGCGCCCTCCGACAGGAGGCTCACAGTACCGTTCGAATGAACGACCATCCCGGCCGCTTCGGCCTCAGCTACGACATTCTTGAGGAGGCCGTGAAGGCGTGTGAACTCGTCCCGCGCTTCTCGGAGGACCTTGGCGATCTTTTCTGCCTCCTGAGCTGCCGCTTCGTACTGTCGGCGCGTGATTTCGAATCTCTTCCTGGCCGAGAGGGCGCTGAACCCCTGCCACTCATCCGACCTTGCGACAGACTCAACTTCACGCCGGTACACCTCACCTTGCTCGGCGAACAGCCCTGCCATGCGCTCCCACTGCCCCGCAGCGCTCCCGAGCCTGGTGTAGGGCTGTTTCATGATGTCCATGTACGTGGGCACTGCTTCTCCCCAAACCCCTCAGAAGCCGGAAATCCCATGAACGGGACGAAGCGGCGGAACATCCGGCTCCTGCAGCGTGCTGTCTATTTCCTTGATATTCCCCCGGATGTGCAGTTCGGTCTCCAGGAAAGCTATATCGCCGGCGCGTAGCCCTTGTGACTCATAGTACAGTCTTGCCAACAGGGCATTCTTCTTCTTGTGCCATTTCTCGAGCACAGATGCCACTCCGGATGCCGTCTCCCAGTTGCGCATGTACTGAGCCGCCACCGATGTCTGCATATCGGCGGCTTTTCCTGCTCGGTCGGTGCCCGGTCTGATCACGTCGTCGACCACTCTGGCTGCTCCGTCGAGCGTGCCGTCTCCCACCACCAGGTCCGCGTCTCCGGCGCCGGCCCGGTTCGGAGAACCGGCTCCTCCGCCCGCATCGTGCTGGTTCAGGTTGGTGCGGATGCCGTCTTCCTCACAGATCCGCTGATGGATCTGCTCAAACTCTTCCCACGAGGCCATGCCATTCTTCACCCGTCGCCTGTTGTGGAGTGGTCATTGTCCGGCACTTGGTAGAGCGTCATGCCTGGCCAGACACAGTGGGCCGGGCGGGACGGAGATCTCTCCGCCCCGCCCGGCCCNTGCGCTGGCCGATGTACCCGTCCGTGGCCCGGTAGGCGATCCCACTGTTCGCCGTCGTCTTGGCGATTGCGGTTTCCGTACCGAAGAGATGCTCCATCGCCTGGTCCCACCTCCGCATCTGGTAGTCGAAGGTGGTCTTGGCCTCACCGCTCCACGTCTCGCCCACGGCCTTCACTCGCCCCTGCAACACTTCGAGCTGTTCCTTCAGGCCACGTGCAACTCCGTCCACACCCCCCGCGGCCTCGTTGATACCGGTGTACGAAACCCTCATTTCATGCATGGCGCCTTCCTTTCTTGTCAGAATCCCTTAAGCGTGCTCGGTGGCGCATCATCGACCGCCGCCTGCAGACCACGCAGTTCCCGCAGACGTTCCTCTTCCTGGTCGTCGAACCCACCCCGGCTCATTTCGAGCATCTCCGCGAGGACTCCCATGGTGTCCCGCAGTTCACGAAGGTGCTCGTTCGACCGGTCGTTGAGGTTCCTGTTCGCCTGTCCCGCCTGACCGCGCCAGGAGAAGGCAGCCAGTGCGGCGGCTGCCACCCCCTGCGCGTGAAGCGCACCCAGTGCCTCCCTACCTGTCCTCAGGTCCTGGGCCAGTTCAGTGAGGCTGTCACTGGATACGCGGAGTTCCTGCCCGCCGTCGGGCATCTGGTCGCTCACTCACTTGCCTTCCTGTCGCGCTCTGCGTCGCCCCTGCGTCGATGTGCAGCGGCGTCGACGTGCCGTGGGAGCAGGCGGAGACGGGCAGCAGCCACGTCACGTCGGCCCGGTCCGTGAAGCAAGTCGAGATCGGCCCGTGTGGGAACCGGCCGTGGCGATCCCCAGGCCGCAGGAAGCCCTGTTCCTCTGACGCCAGCACCCCTCTTCCCCCCTCGCTCGACGCACCGGCCCCGCACACCGCCCCCTCCGTGGCCGTCGGCTACCCAGCCTATCGTCAGCGTGACGGTGCACGCTGTGGGTAATCACACGCGTGATCGTAGTGACGGTTCCTGCTCCGCCGCATCCGTACAGATACTCAGCAGTCGCTCCGCGGTACCTCCACATCGGCGCAGGTCGAACGTCTATGCTGCTGGCGTGGTTTCGACGAGACAGGGACTGACCCCGCGGCAGGCGCGGCATCTGCGCATGGGCATCGGCGGACTCGCCATGGCGGCGATGGCGGTGGTGCTGGTCATCCAGCTGGGGGACGGGTCGTCCCTGCTCTCGGTGGGGCTCTACGGGGCGGCGTTCATCCTCAGTGGCGCTGTGATCGAGATGAGCCGCCGCGGCCGGACCCGGCTGGGGATGGCCGTCCTGGTGACGGGGTTCGTCCTGGTGCTCGCCGCCGACTGGTGGCTCAGGGCGCACTGAAGTTCGCCAGCGGCGGCACGCATTCCGCGTGGTGGGGCGGTCTTTTCGTTCAACCCGGTCGCGTGCTGTGACGGAGCGAGTACGGTAGGGCCCGCGCGGCCGACGGGCCGTGCGAGCAGCACCGGGATGAAGGGAACGTTCCACAGATGGCCGAGACTCAGGCCGAGATCGCCGCTCGCAAGGAGCGGGAGAAGGACGAGCTGTACTCCATGGATATCTCCGGCGTGGAGTGGCTGAGCGCGCCGGACGGCCCTCAGGACGAGCGGGTGGAGATCGCCCACCTGCCGGGCGGGGCCGTGGCGATGCGCAACTCCTCCGACCCGGACACCGTGCTGCGGTTCACCGCCGCGGAGTGGGAGGCGTTCGTGCTGGGCGCGCGGGACGGGGAGTTCGACATCGAGGAGTGAGCCGGTGGGGGCAGGGCGCTGGGCGGTCGGTTCCGCCCAGCGCACCGGGCCGGGAAGGCCGGGGCGCGGGACACCGGGCGGGCGCCACCGGGGCGGGATGCGGCCGGCGCGGCCCCTCAGTTCTTGTTGACGCAGGTGTAGGCGCCGTAGAGGCGGCCCCGGAAGCCTGCCTCGACGATCTCGAAGCCCGTCTGCTCCAGCATGCTCTCCATGAGCGGGCGGAAGGTGGAGAACTCGGTGCGGATGTGCTCGGCGTACTCCTGCGCGGTGTAGCCGTGGGCCGGGTCGTCCGCGGCGGCCTCGAACCAGCCGGTGAAGACCTGCTCGGCCTCCGCCGGGGTGAAGTCGTAGATCAGGTCGTGCAGTCGGAGCACTCCGCCCGGGCGCAGCATCCCCGCGATGCGGTGCAGTGCCATCGCCTTCCAGAAGTCCGGGAGCTGGTGCAGGGCGTTGCGGGTGTGGACGGCGTCGGCGGGTGGTCCCGGGTGCCGGTAGCCGATGAAGCCGGCGGGGACGATGCGCACGTTGCGGGCCCCGGCTTCGGTGACGCGTCCGGCGAGGGCCTCGCGCATGGCCGGGGAGATTTCCACCGCGATCACCCGGGCGAAGCGGCGGGCGGCCGCGAGGGTGAAGCGGCCGGTGCCGGCTCCGATGTCGATGACGGTGGCCGAGGCGTCCACGCCGTGCGCGGTCAGTGCGTCCAGGTCGGGTCCCGGGTCGGGGTAGCCCTGTTTCCGGTCGTAGCCGGCGACGAACCGGGGGTCGAGGTGTTCGGGTCCGGCGTGGGCGAGTTCGTCGACGGTCCAGGAAGCGGTCATGCGCTGAGCCTGGCACGCGGCTTCCCGGCCGGTCAGCCGGTTTTCCGGTGCCTTCTGCGACGCCGGTCGCGCTGGACGAGGGCGGCGCCGGCGAGGCCGAAGGTGAGCACCGCGCCGGTCAGCAGGGCGTACGTGCCCAGGCGTTCGGCGCGTTGCGCGTAGGTCTCGCCCAGTACCAGATCGGGGACGTCCGGGGCGGGCACTGCCGGGGCTCCCTGGTCGGGGGTGGGGGACGGCAGGGGGGTGGCGTCGTCCGTCAGGGCGCGCACCGGGTCCACGACGCCCCAGCCGATGTAGCGGTCGGGGCCCGTGATGGAGCGTTCGGCGGTCTGCTGGAGCTGGGCGGTGATCTCCCGGGCGGTGCGGTCGGGGTGCTTGGCGCGCAGCAGTGCCGCGACGCCCGCGACGTAGGGCGCGGAGAAGCTGGTGCCGTGGTCGACGCACTGGCCGCCGCCGGGCACGGTGGAGACCATGTCCACTCCCGGTGCCGCGATGCCGACGAAGTCGCCGGCCTGGGAGAAGGGGGCGCGTTCGTTGTTGCGGTCGGAGGCGGCGACGGCCAGGACGCCGTCGTAGGAGGCGGGGTAGGTGTCCTTGGACCGGCCGTCGACGCCGTCGTTGCCGACGGAGGCGATGACGACGATCTCCTCGGCCAAGGCGGCGTCGACGGCCTTCTTCAGGGCGGAGTCGTCGCTGAGCGGTTCGTCGCTGTCCTGGGAGATGTTGATGACGTGGGCGTCCTGCTCGATGGCGTGGTGGACCGACCTGGCCAGGGAGGCGACCGTGCCGCTGCCGTACTCGTCGTTCTGCCGGATGGGGATGATGGTGGCTTCGGGGGCGAGGCCGACGAAGCCGCTGTCGGGGTGCGGGCGGGCGGCGATGATGCCGGCGACCTTGGTGCCGTGGCCGACGGTGTCGTCGGTGCCGTCGCCGCGGCTTCGTGCGGGCGGGTCGTCCTCGGGGTCCTCGGGGGTGAAGTCGGCTCCGGAGGCGGCGTCGACGGCCGGTGTCAGCTGGGGGTTGGCGGTGTCGACGCCGGTGTCGATGACGGCCACCCGGACGCCTTCTCCCCGGGTGTCCTGCCACAGCCGGTCCAGCAGGACGCGCTGGAGCGACCAGGGCTGCTCCTCGATGTGTCCGGCGGGGAAGGTGCACTGGCCGCCGTCGGCCCGGGCGGTGCCGGCCGGGGCGGCCAGGGCCGCGGTGAGCGCCAGGGCGAGTGCGCCGCGCAGCGGGCGCGCCGGGGCTGTCATGGGTCTCTCCTCGCGGGTGCTCACGAACCCTGCGGCTGCCGGGCGCCGGCGGTGTCCAGGCGCGGGCCGGTGGGCAGGAACTGGGACCACTGGGCGGGCACCGGGACGGGCTCGACGTCTCCGTATCCCAGGCGGATCTGGGCCTGGTTGACCTGCTGGGCGCGTCCGGTGTCCTGGGCGGAGTCGTCGGAGTCCCCGGGCTCCTCGGGTTCGCCGCTGTCGCTGTCGCTGTCGGTGTTGGCCTGTACGGCGTAGCGCAGTCCGGTGTCGGTGACCAGGAAGATGCCGCCGGCCTCGGCCTGTTCGCCCTGGACCTGGCGGTAGAGCAGGCCGGTGCCCGGGGTGACGTAGGCGCTGGTGGTCTCGTTGACGATGGTGGCGGGGAAGGCGGTGCCGGCCCAGGTGCTGAGGGTGACGGTGCCGTCCTCGGCGTCGACGTCGCGCAGGACCGAGCACAGTGTGGTGCGTGAGGCGCCTTCCGCGGCGGGGCCGTTGACGTGTTCGGCCGCCGCCTCGGGCCAGTCGTGGTCGTGGTCGATGCTCTCCTCGGCGGGTGCCGGGGTGAAGGCCTGGAGCGCGACGTCGAGGGGGTGTCCGTGCTGTTCCAGCGGCAGGGCCTGTGGGCTGTTGAGCAACAGGCGGGCCGTGAAGTCGGAGACGGGGACGACCTTTCCGGGCAGCACGAGGTAGTGCTGCGGTCCGGCGCCGGTGGGTGCGAGCAGCACCGTGCCGACGCGGTCGGCCTCGGGCGTGAGGCCCGCGACGCCGGCCGGTTCGCCGACGGTGCCGGGAAGTTCGGGGAAGACGACGGGGCTGCCGTCCTGGAAGGTGTCCAGCCAGTTGCCGGTGACACGTTGCGGCTGCTGTCCTTCGCCGACGAGTGTGCGGTGCAGGAGCTGGCCGGTGGCCTCGGGCAGTTCGTCCCACTGCGGGCCGCCGATGAGATACTTGGTGCCGCGGGGGTCGATCAGGTAGCGGGCGCCGTCGCGGTCCGCTTCGACGTACAGCACCTCTCCGCCGCGCAGCCGGTGCCGGCCGTCGACGCGTGCGGCGTCCCGGTCCGCGAGGACGAACACGGCCTGCTGGACGCCGCCGTCACCGGCGCCGGGCTGCTGGCAGACGGCCCAGCGCTTGGCCTCGCGGGCCTCGTCGGAGGACGGCAGCCGGTCGGGGGCGTAGGGGATGCCGAGGGTGGGTCCCTGGGGGATTTCCCCGCTGTCCAGGATCTTCTCGTCGACGCTGACGATCTCGAAGGTGCCGCCGTTTAGCAGCAGCCGGGCGGAGGAGAGGTTGAGCACCGGGTGCAACTGACGTTCGCCGTCGGTCTCCAGGACGACGTAGCGGGTGGTGGAGTCGCTGCCGATGATGACCTTCTTGCCGGGGTCGGACCAGTTGGCGGGGACGGCGGGCTTGAACATGCCCCACGCGCCGAAGCCCGCCAGGATGAGCGCGCCGACGACCAGGCCGGGCATGACGGTGCGCAGCGGGCGGGGTGCGCCCTCCTCGGTGCCGCTGGGTGAGGGCTGGAGGAACGCCGCCACGGTCCGCTTCCTGGCGAACGTGTAGGCGTTCAGTTCATCTTTCCGCGAGACCACCGGTGGCCGCTCCTCCCCCAGGCTCGATCGTCTGACCGGGCCTCTACTATGCACGGTGACGAACTGAACACGGTCAGGAGGGGGTCGCACGACATGGCGACGGCTGCGAGTCCGCGCGATGACCTGCTCGCCCGGGCGGAGGACGGGTCCGCGCGGGGGGTGGTGCCGCGGCGGAAGGGGGGCGCGGGCGGCCGTCTGCCGCTGCGGGTGCTGCTCTGTCTGCAGGCCGCCGTGGCGGTGACGCTGGTGGCCTGGGTGTACGGCGGTCCGCTGTGGGCGGTGGGGGCGGCGGTGCCGACCGCTGCGGTGGTGGTGCTGGTGGTGGGGCGCAGGCGGGGGCGGCCGCTGGTGACCTGGGCGGGTGCGCTGTGGGCGCTGCGGCGCCGGCAGCGGGCGGCTGCCGGGCAGGTGCTGCCGGCGGCGGATCCGCTGCTGTCGTTCGCGACGGAGTGTGTGCCGGGTCTGCGCAGTCATTCGTTCGCCGGGCCGGAGCGTGCGGGGGCGCAGCAGCGGGTGTGGGGGCGTGATGTCGGCATGGTCTCGGTGGACGGCACGCTGACGGCGGTGCTGCGCGTCGAGGCGGAGCGCAAGCCGCTGCAGCCGGGCCGTCAGCAGCGTCCGCTGCCGCTGGAGTTGCTGTACGGGGCGCTGGAGACGGACGGGATCCGGCTGGATTCGGTGCAGTGTGTGCAGCACACGCAGCCCGCTCCGGCTCCGCATCTGCCCGAGCGGTCGGTGGCGCGGCACAGTTACGGGCCGCTGTACGCGCAGAGCGGTGCGCCCGCGCTGCGGCTGACGTGGGTGGCGCTGCGGCTGGATCCGGAGCTGTGTCCGGAGGCGGTGGCGCGGCGGGGCGGAGGGCTGGGCGGTGCCCAGCGTTGCCTGACGCGTGCCGCGGACCAGTTGGCGAGCCGGCTGGCCGGTGCGGGATTCCGGGCGACGGTGCTGTCGGAGGCGCAGTTGCTGTCGGCGCTGGCGGCGGGGGCGAGCCTCAACGCGGCGACGACGACGCTGATGGGGCAGGGTGAGGGGCAGGACTCGCGGCGCACGGTGGAGAGTTCGCGCACCTGGCGCTGCGACGACCGGTGGCACACGACGTACGAGGTGTCCCGCTGGCCCGAGCTGGGTGCGAGGGTGCCGCTGGCGGAGCTGGTCGCGATGCTGACCTCGCTGCCGGCGTTCGCCACGACGTTCGGGCTGACGCTGCGGCGGGAGGGCCGGGACGCGGTGGCCGTCGCCGGGCATGTGCGGATCACCGCGCGAGGGGCGGACGAACTGCGGGGGGTGCGGCGCGGACTGGAGCAGTCGGCCCGGCGGGCCCGGGTGGGGCTGGCACGGATGGACCGCGAGCAGCTTCCCGGGCTGCTCGCGACGCTGCCGCTGGGAGGAGTGCGCTGATGGCCGGGTCGGTTCATGTGATGACCGCGGAGGAGCTGGCCGGGCTGTCGCTGCCGGTGGGCGACGACGGTGTGGTGGTGGGGATCGACGAGGGCGGCCTGCCCGCGGTGCTGTCCATGCACCATCCGGCGCCGTACGAGATCGTGCTGATCGGGGGTGTGTGGACGGCGCAGGTGCTGGCGCTGCGGGCGGCGGCGACCGGGGTCCGGGTGGCCGTGGAGACCGGCCGGCCGCAGCTGTGGACCGGGCCGGCTCAGGCCGCCGGCGGCGGGGTGCTGGAGTGCGTGACGCTGCACGAGGTGGGGCATGTGCCGCCGCTGGGGGCGACGGCGGGTGGTCCGGTCCTGGTGGTGCGCGACTGCGGGGTGCGGCCCCCCAGGGGGCGCACCGTGTCGGTTCCCTGGCAGCCGGTGCTCACGCTGCTGCCGTATCTGGGCCCCGCGGCACCGCGGCTGGTGGAACGGGCGGCGCTGGTGGGGGTGCAGCGGGTCTCCCCGGACGAGGCGGCCCGGCTCGCTCCGGTCATGGGTCTGCCGGGCGAGCTGGCGGAGAGCCTGCCGTCGCTGAGCGACGACGTGACGCTGTGGTGCACCCGGCAGGCCCGGCAGTTGGTGCGGACGGTGCCGACGGACAGCGAGACCGGGCTGCTGGGCAACCCGAGCCGGCTCGACCCCCGCACCGGCGGGTGAGGGGCCGGCCCGGCGTCACCGGAACGGCGTCCGGTTCGGTGCTGTTGCCCGCGCGTCGCTCACCGCGGGCGCGGGCAGGGGTAGGGAACAGGCAACTGCGACGATTAGGGTGAGGGGAGTGCGGCATCAGGCGTCGCAGGCAATGACCTGAGTCCGTGTCAGCAGCATCGCCGGGGGATTCGGTCCGTTATCCGCGCAACCCGTGTGACGTGCGGCTCAGGGTGTACCACCAGCAGCGGGAGGCGTCGTGAACAGCGATCGGGACGGGATTCGCACCGCGGAGGAGTTCTCCGGTGACGAACGGCCCGGCGACGAGCTCCTCGACGAGGAGCCGGAGAGCACCGGGCAGTTCACCATCGATTACACGCCACCCGCCTGGTATTCGGGCGGCGCGGCGCAGGGGCCGGGCGCGGAAGGGACCGTGCCGCCGGTCGCCCTGCCGCCCGTGCCCGGCCCTCCCGCCGCGGGGGCGGAGGGCACTTCCGCTTCCGCCGACGGGGTTCCGGGGCCGGGCGAGCCCTTCCCCGCTGCTGCTCCCGGCGAGGACGATGCCGCGGGGTCCGGTCCGGTACCGGGGGAAGGGCCTTCGTCCGGACGGACCGAGGGGAACTCCCCCGACGGAGCCTCGGAGCCGGGTACCGCCCCGGAGGAGCCCGAGGGCGGCTGGGGCGACTCCACCATGCGGTTCTCGGCCGCCGCGGTGCGCGAGGCGATAGGCGACAAGGACGCGGCCTCGCGCGCCGCAGGCTCGTCCGGCGGCGTCGCGCCGGTTCCCGCGCCCCCGCACGCTCCCCCGTCCGGTCTGCCTCCGCTGCCGCCGGATTTCCAGATCCAGCCGCCGCAGCCGGCCGGCGGGCCAACCGCTCCGGTCACGGCGGAGACTCCCCCGCCGGGCACTGCCCCGGAGTCCGCGGAGACCGCCGGCACACCGAACGGCGAGTCGGCGAGCCCACAGGATGCCGGAGCGGGCGCGGCGTCGCCCCCGGCCCCGGGACCGGAGCAGCCCACTGCCGCCGCCACCCCGGGTTCCGGTCCGGCGGAGGACACGGGAGCCGGAGTGCCGGAGCCGGGCACCCCGAGCGCTCCTCCGGCAGCGGCAACCGGCAGCGAGCCGGCAGAGCCGGGCGGTGAACCGGCCGCCCGGTCACCGGAGGCCCCGCCGGCCCGTCCGGTCCCTACCGCCGCTCCGCAGACACAGCCTTCCCCCGGGACCGGCCCCGCCTCCCTCCCCGCCCCGGTGGCGGAGCCCACGGGCGGGACCGCGGCCGACGCCGCGCCCCCGTCGCAGCCGGGGGCCCCATCTGCTGCCCAGCAGCCCGCCCCGCACCCCTATGCCCCCGTGACACCGCAGGGGCCACCGACGGCTCACGGACAGCAGTGGCCGGGACAGCCTGTCCCGCCGCAGCAGCACGGGCAGCCCGGCACCGGGTGGCCGGCCTCCCCTGCCGCCGCGCAGCCGCCCGCCCAGGGGCCGGCGCAGTACCCCTCGGCACCGGGCGGGCCGCCGGTGCCTCCGGTGCAGCCCGGGCAGCAGGACCCTCGGGCAGTGCCCGGGCAGCAGCACGCCCCCGTGCCGTCGCCTCAGGGACACGGCGCCCAGCCGGTCCCCGGCGCCCCGGCCGCCGGGCAGCCTCCGCACCCGGCCCAGCCCCCGGGAGCGCAGCCGGCCGCCGCCCCGCAGCACCCCGGCCAGCAGCCCCCGGGACAGGCGCAGGACCCGCGGGCGGGCGGCGGGTGGCCCGATCCGCAGCAGTACGCGGCCCGCAGCCAGCCCGGTGCGCTGGGCTACACCGCTTCGGTGGAGCTGTCCTCCGACCGGCTGCTCCACGACAAGCGGCGCAGCAAGCCGCGCTCGCAGCCCCCGGGCCGGTCCGGTTCGCGCTTCAAGCTCGGCGGCAAGGCCGCCGAGGCCGAACGCCGGCGGAAGCTGCAGATCATCCGGACACCGGTGCTCTCCTGCTACCGGATCGCCGTCATCAGTCTGAAGGGCGGCGTCGGGAAGACCACGACCACCACCGCGCTGGGGGCGACACTCGCCACCGAGCGGCAGGACAAGGTCATCGCCATCGACGCCAACCCCGACGCGGGCACGCTGGGGCGGCGGGTGCGCCGGGAGACCGGGGCGACAATCCGGGACCTGGTCGGGGCGATTCCCTATCTCAACAGCTACATGGACATCCGCCGCTTCACCTCGCAGGCCCCCTCCGGCCTGGAGATCCTCGCCAACGATGTCGACCCGGCGATCTCGACCACGTTCAACGACGAGGACTACCGCCGGGTCATCGATGTCCTGGGCAAGCAGTACCCGATCATCCTCACCGACTCCGGTACCGGCCTGCTCTACAGCGCGATGCGCGGGGTGCTGGACCTCGCCGACCAGCTGATCATCGTCTCCACTCCCTCGGTGGACGGTGCCAGCAGCGCGAGCACCACGCTCGACTGGCTGTCGGCGCACGGATACGGCGAGCTGGTGCAGCGCAGCGTGACGGTGATCTCCGGCGTCCGGGAGACCGGGAAGGTCGTCAAGGTCGAGGACATCGTCGCCCACTTCAGGACCCGCTGCCGCGGGGTGGTCGTCGCGCCGTTCGACGAGCACCTGGCCGCCGGCGCGGAGCTCGACCTGGACCTGATGCGGCCCCGGACCCGGCAGGCCTACTTCGATCTGGCCGCGCTCATCGCCGAGGATTTCGTGCGGGCGCAGCAGGAGCAGGGGCTGTGGACGCAGGACGGCGGCATGCCGCCGCACATGGCGCCGCCACTGCCGGGTGCGCCCCAGGGCTACGGCTACCCGCAGCCGGGCCAGGGGCCCCCGGCGCAGCAGCCCCCGCAGGGCCCGCCGCCGGGGTACGGCTACCCGCAGCAGCCGCCGCCCGGCTACGGCTATCCCGGCAGCCCGCCCGGACACCAGGCCCAGCCGGGGCAGCCGGGGCAGCATCCCGGGGCGGTTCCTCCGCCCCCGCCCGGCGGCCAGTGGCCCCAGCAGCACTGAACAGCGGCGAAAACGGCCACGGGCCGGGCCCCGGACGGCACAGGCATGCGCCGCCGTCCGGAGTCCGGCCCGTCACCGTCGGCTGTCAGGCGGTCAGTTCCCGGGCCCGGTCGACATCGGCCGTCATCTGGACGAGGAGACCGTCGATGCTGTCGAAGGTCATCTGGCCGCGCAGCCGGGTGAGGAACTCGACCGACACGGTCTTGCCGTACAGCTCCAGGTCGGTGCGGTCCAGGGCGTAGGCCTCGACGGTCCGCTCGGTGCCCTCGAACTGCGGGTTGGTACCGACGGAGATGGCCGCGGGCATCCGGGCGCCGTCGGCGATGAGCCAGCCCGC
Source organism: Streptomyces sodiiphilus (assembly GCF_039529215.1). Classification (NCBI taxonomy): domain Bacteria; kingdom Bacillati; phylum Actinomycetota; class Actinomycetes; order Kitasatosporales; family Streptomycetaceae; genus Streptomyces; species Streptomyces sodiiphilus. The sequence goes on from NZ_BAAAMJ010000079.1 coordinate 33,493, forward strand.
GTAGACGCCGTCGCCGGGAACGGCCGAGTGCGGCACCACATCCACGTTCGCGGTCGGGAAGCCGAGCTCCCGGCCGCGCTGCGCCCCCCGGACCACGACGCCCATCACCCGGTGCGGGCGGCCCAGCACCTCCGCCGCGGCGGTGACGTCACCTTCGGAGATCAGCCGCCGGGTCAGCGTGGAGGAGAACGGCTCGCCGTCCCCGGCGCTGCCGCGCTCGTAGAGGTCGACGACCACCACCTCGAACCCGTACGTCCCGCCCAGTTCGCGGAGGGTGTCCACGGTCCCGGCCGCCCGGTGCCCGAAGCGGAAGTTGGGCCCTTCCACGACCGTGCGGGCGTGCAGCCGTTCCACCAGCACCTTCACCGCGAAGTCGGCCGGTGACAGCCGGGAGAACTCGGTGGTGAACGGCAGCACGAGCACCGCGTCCACCCCGAGGGCGGCCATCAGCTCGGCCCGGAAGGGGTGCGGCGCCAGCAGCGGCGGGTGGCTGCCGGGGCGCACCACCTCCACCGGGTGAGGGTCGAAGGTGACCACGACGGCCGGTACCCCCAGCTCCCGGGCCCGGGCCACCGCCCTGCCGATGATCAGCTGGTGTCCCCGGTGCACGCCGTCGTAGGAACCGATCGTGACGACGCTGGGCCCCCAGTCCGCCGGGATGTCCTGCAAACCCTGCCAGCGCTGCACTGTCGTCGCTCCTCGCCTTCCGGTTGGTCCCGCCTGCCGGTCAACGGTACCGGGCAGTCGGTCGCCGCCCCACCGTGGCCCTGCCCGTGCCGCGTGCCGCCGCCGGCTGTCCGGGCCGGTGCCTCAGACGAAGACCGCCAGGCTTCTGGTCCGCCGCCCGCCGTCGTTCTCCCCGGCCTCGACCAGCGCGACGAAGCGGCCCTCCGGGCCGAAGACGGCGACGGGCCCGGGCGGCAGCGGCGGGGCGGTGATCCGGGCTCCGTTGCCCAGCAGACGGGCCTGCTCCTCGCCGACGTCCCAGCGGGGGAAGGCCGCCGCTGCCGCGTCGCCCAGCGGCAGCACCTCCAGCCCGGCCTCCAGCTGCTCCAGGGTCCGGGCACGGTCCAGGCCGTAGGGCCCGACCCGGGTCCGCCGCAGCGCCGTGAGATGCCCGCCGGTTCCCAGCAGTGCGCCGAGATCACGGGCGAGCGCCCTGATGTAGGTGCCGGAGGAGCAGGTCACGGTGACCCGCAGGTCGGTGACCGGCGTGCCGTCCGCCGCGGTCTCCCGGGTGACGCCGTGCACGGTGAAGGACGAGACGGTGACCGGGCGGGCCGGGATCTCCACGTTCTCCCCGGCCCGCACCCGGGCGTAGGAGCGCTTGCCGTCGATCTTGACGGCGCTGACGCTGGACGGCACCTGCATGATGTCGCCGGTGAGGGACGCGACGGCGGTCTCCAGCGCTGCCGGGTCGACTGTGCCGGCCCCCGCCGCGGCGGTGACCTCGCCCTCGGCGTCGTCGGTGACCGTGGTCTGCCCGAGCCGGACGGTGCCCTCGTACTCCTTCTCGGTGAGCGCGAGATGACCGAGCAGCCGGGTGGCCCGGCCGAGGCCGAGGACCAGCACGCCGGTGGCCATCGGGTCGAGTGTTCCGGCGTGCCCCACCTTGCGGGTGCGTGCGATGCCGCGCATCCTGGCGACGACGTCGTGCGAGGTGTACCCGGAGGGCTTGTCGACGACGACCAGCCCGTCCGGGCCTGCGGGCCCGCCGGCCCGGCGGCTCATCGGGTGCCGGGGCGGTCGGTGCCGTCGTCGCCGGTGTCCTCGGCGTCGTCGTCCTTCAGGTACGGGTCGGCCCCGCCGGCGTACTCGGCCCCGGCCGATGCCCGGCGGACCCGCTCGTCCCGCTCCCGCGCGGCCTCGAAGAGGTGCTCCAGGTTCCGGGCGTTCTCCGGGAGTGCGTCGGGGATGAACTCCAGGCTGGGGGTGTGCTTGACGCCCGCGGCCTCGCCGACGGCCGAGCGCAGCACGCCCCGGGCACTCTTGAGCCCCGCGGCGACCTCCCGGCGCTCCTCCTCGTCGCCGTACACCGTGTAGAAGACGGTCGCCTCCCGCAGGTCCCCGGTGACCCGGGTGTCCGTGATCGTCACCCGGGTGCCGAGCCGGGGGTCCTTGATGCCACGCTGCAGCTTCTCTGCGACGACCTCACGGATGAGGTCCGCCAGCCTCTTCGCCCGCGCGTTGTCGGCCACTGATCCGTCTCCTTGCTATTCGTCTTCGTCGCCGTGGAACCGCCGCCGGACGGACAGCAGTTCCACTTCCGGGCGGGCGGCCACCAGCCGCTCGCACCGGTCGAGCACGCCGGTCAGATGCCCGGCGTCCCCGGAGACCACGGCCAGGCCGATCACGGCCCGGCGGTGGAGGTCCTGGTCCCCGACCTCGGCGACGCTGACCTGGTGAGTGCGGGTCAGTTCGGCGATGATCGGGCGGACCACGGAGCGCTTCTGCTTGAGCGAGCGTACGTCCCCGAGCAGCAGGTCGAAGGACAGCGTCCCTACATACATGCCGGTGATCGTACGCGCACGGCACAGGGCCGATCGACGGGGTTTCCCCTCCCCGCCCCCGGAGGGGAGGGAGGGGCCCGGGGCGCCGCGACGGACGCCCCGGGATCCGGCCGACCGGCCCTGTCGCGGAATCAGCCGCGCGGCTTCTCCCGCATCTCGTACGTCGCGATGACGTCCTCGACCTTGATGTCGTTGTAGTTGCCGAGGTTGATACCGCCCTCGAAGCCCTCGCGGATCTCGGTGACGTCGTCCTTGAAGCGGCGCAGGCCCTCGATGTTGAGGTTCTCCGCCACGACCTTGCCGTCGCGCAGCAGGCGGGCCTTGGTGTTCCGCTTGACCTCGCCGGAGCGGACGATGACACCCGCGATGTTGCCCAGCTTGGAGGAGCGGAAGACCTCGCGGATCTCCGCGGTGCCGAGCTCGACCTCCTCGTAGACCGGCTTCAGCATGCCCTTCAGGGCCGCCTCGATCTCCTCGATCGCCTGGTAGATGACCGAGTAGTACCGGACATCCACGCCCTCGCGCTCGGCGGCCTGGGTGGCCCGGCCCTCCGCGCGGACGTTGAAGCCGAGCACGATCGCGTCGGAGCCGGCCGCCAGGTCGATGTCGGTCTCGGTGACCGCACCCACCCCGCGGTGCAGGACGCGCAGGTCGACGTCCTCGCCGACGTCCAGCTGCAGCAGCGAGGACTCCAGTGCCTCGACCGAGCCGGACGCGTCGCCCTTGATGATGAGGTTGAGCTGCTGGACCTCGCCCGCCTTGAGCACCTTGTCCAGGTCCTCCAGGGAGACCCTGCGGGTGCGCTTGGCGAACGCGGCGTTCCGCTCGCGGGCGGCACGCTTCTCGGCGATCTGCCGGGCGGTCCGGTCCTCGCCGACGACCAGGAAGTTGTCCCCGGCGCCCGGCACGTTGGTCAGACCCTGCACCAGGACGGGCATCGCCGGACCGGCTTCCTTCACGCTCTTGCCGGTGTCGTCGAGCATGGCCCGGACGCGGCCGTGGGCGTCGCCCGCGACCATCGTGTCACCGACGCGGAGCGTGCCCCGCTGCACCAGCACCGTGGCCACCGCGCCGCGGCCGCGGTCGAGGTGTGCCTCGATCGCGATGCCCTGGGCGGACTGCCGGGGGTTGGCGCGCAGGTCCAGGGCGGCGTCCGCGGTGAGGACCACCGCTTCCAGAACACCCTCGATGTTGATGCCCTGCTTGGCGGAGATGTCGACGAACATGGTGTCGCCGCCGTACTCCTCCGCCACCAGGCCGAACTCGGTGAGCTGGCCGCGCACCTTGGCCGGGTCGGCACCCTCGACGTCGATCTTGTTGACCGCGACCACGATCGGCACCTCGGCCGCCTTGGCGTGGTTCAGCGCCTCGATCGTCTGCGGCATCACACCGTCGTTCGCCGCCACCACGAGGATCGCGATGTCGGTGGACTTCGCACCGCGGGCACGCATGGCGGTGAACGCCTCGTGACCCGGGGTGTCGATGAAGGTGATCCTCCGCTCTTCGCCGTTGACCTCGGTGGAGACCTGGTAGGCACCGATGTGCTGGGTGATGCCGCCGGCCTCGCCCTCGATGACGTTGGTCTTGCGGATCGCGTCCAGCAGGCGGGTCTTTCCGTGGTCGACGTGACCCATGACGGTCACCACCGGCGGACGGGCCACCAGGGACTGCTCGTCGCCCTCGTCCTCACCGAACTCGATGTCGAAGGACTCCAGCAGCTCGCGGTCCTCCTCCTCGGGGCTGACGATCTGAACCGTGTAGTTCATCTCCTCGCCGAGCAGGTGGAGCGTCTCGTCGGAGACGGACTGGGTCGCGGTGACCATCTCACCCAGGTTGAACATCACCTGGACCAGCGACGCCGGGTTGGCGTTGATCTTCTCCGCGAAGTCCGTCAGGGAGGCGCCGCGGGAGAGCCGGATGGTCTCGCCCTTGCCGCGCGGCAGCATCACGCCGCCGATCGACGGGGCCTGCATGGCCTCGTACTCCTGACGGCGCTGCCGCTTCGACTTGCGCCCACGGCGCGCCGGGCCGCCGGGACGGCCGAAGGCGCCCTGCGTTCCGCCGCGGCCACCGGGGCCGCCGGGACGGCCGCCGAAACCGGGACGGCCGCCGAAGCCACCGCCGGGACCGCCGGGACGGCCACCGCCGCCACCGGGACCGCCGGGACGGCCGCCGAAGCCACCGCCGCCGCCACCGGGACGGGTACCGGGACGGCCGGCGAAGCCACCGCCGCCGCCGCCCGGGCGAGGACCGCCCTGGCCACGGC
>NZ_BAAAMJ010000080.1:0-12026 GCF_039529215.1 Streptomyces sodiiphilus
GCCGCGGCCACCCCCCGGCGGCAGGCGGTGGTGAGCGCGGCCCGGGAGACCAGCCCGGCGACCACCGCCGCCACGGCCCCCCGTTCCCACCCCGCGGCGTACAGCCCGTGCAGCGCCGCCACCTGGGCCAGCAGGACCAGCAGCAGGGTGACCACGCCGAACGGGCCGATGTCGGAGGCCTTCATGACCCGCAGTGCACCGGCGGCCGGCCGGCCGCTGCCGAGCCCGTCGGCGACATCCGCGAGGCCGTCCAGGTGCAGCCCCCGGGTCAGCACGGCGGGCACCGCGACCGAGGCGACGGCGGCCAGCAGCGGGCCGCCGCCCAGCACCGTCAGCAGGCTCCCGGCCAGCGCGGCGCAGCCCCCGGCCACCAGCCCGGCGGCCGGCGCCCACAGCATCCCGGAACGGGCCGCGCCGCGGTCCCAGCGGGTGACGCGCACCGGCAGCACGGTCAGCGTGCCGAAGGCGAAGCGGGGCCCGTGCTGCCACCCGCCCGTCCGGGTGGCGTCGCCGGAGCCGGAGGAGGACGGCGGCGGCGTGGCGTTCATGACCGGGCAGCCTAGCCGCCCAGCCTGGTCCCCCATGGAGGAGTGGTGGTACCGCGACATCGTCGACCCGGGGAAGCTGCCGCTGCTGGCCGCGCTGGTGTCCTTCGTGATGACCTTTCTGGTGACCCGGACGGTGACCCGGCTGATCCGCGCCGGGCACGGCCCCTTCCGGAACGTCTCGGCGGGCGGCGTGCACATCCACCACGCCGTTCCCGGCGTGGTGCTGATGGTGGCCGGCGGCTTCGCCGGGATCGCGACCGGCCAGGCGGGGTGGCCGGGAGTGCTCGCGGCGGTGCTGTTCGGTGTGGGAGCCGGGCTGGTGCTGGACGAGTTCGCGCTGATCCTCTACCTGGCCGATGTGTACTGGACCGAGCAGGGACGCCGTAGCGTGGAGGCCGTGGTGCTGACCACCGCGCTGCTGGTGATGGTGCTGGCGGGGGTCGTGCCGTTCGGGGTGGACGCCCTGTCCGAGGAGGAGCGCAGGCAGCGTGGAGTGCTGGCGGGCACGGTCCTGCTGAACTTCGCGGCGGCGCTGGTGTCGCTGGCCAAGGGCAAGCTGTGGACGGCCGTCGCCGGCGCGGTGGTGCCGCTGATCGCCTTCACCGGGGCCGTGCGGCTGGCGCGGCCGGGCTCGTTCTGGGACCGGCGGCTCTACCGGAACCGTCCCCGGACCCGCGAGCGCGCACGGCGCCGCGCGCGCCGCCACGACAGACGCTGGTCGCCGGTCACCGGCCGGCTCCAGGACCTCCTGGGCGGCACCCCGGACGATGAGCTCCGCCCGCGCTGAACGTCGCGTGTCTCAGGTCGCCTCGGCGATCACCGAGGGGTCCGCGGGCAGGCCGGCGCCGGGCTCCGGGCGCTGCGGCTCCGGTGCGAGGGCCTCCGGGAGCCGGGCGGCGAGCACCGCGGCGGACTGCACCAGCGGCAGTGCCAGCAGGGCGCCGGCGCCCTGCCCGACCGTCACGCCGTGGTCCAGGACCGGGTCCATCGTCATCCGGTCCAGTGCCTTCGCCTGGGCCGGCTCGCCGCTCGCCTGGCCGGCCAGCCACCAGTCCGGTGCCCGGAAGGCGATCCGCTGGCCGACGAGCGCGCACGCGGCGGAGACCACCCCGTCCAGCAGCACCGGGGTGCGGCGCACCGCGCACTGCAGGAGAAAGCCCGTCATGGCCGTCAGGTCGGCGCCGCCCGCCGCGGCGAGCAGTCGCAGCTGATCGCCCAGGACCGGGCGGGCCCGGCGCAGGCCGTCCCGGATGGCGGCGCACTTGCGCATCCAGGCCAGATCGTCGATCCGGACCCCGCCGCGGCCGGTGACCACCGAGGCGTCGGTCCCGCACATGGCGGCGATCAGCACCCCGGCGGCGGTGGTGCCGCCCACCGACACATCGCCCAGGACCACCAGATCGGTGCCGGCGTCGGCCTCCTCGTCGGCGATCGCCATGCCGGCCCGGAAGGCCCGCTCCGCCTCCTGGAGAGTGAGGGAGTCCTCGGTGTCGAGCCGGCCCGATCCGCGGCGCACCCGGTAGCGGGTGACCTCCTCCGGCAGCTCCTGCGGGTCGCAGTCCACACCGAGGTCCACCACGCGCACCGGCACCCCGGCGCGCGCGGCCAGGATCGCGGCCGGGGCGGTACCGTCCAGCAGCCCGCGCACCAGAGTGCCGGTGGTGCCGGCCGGGCGGCCCGACACCCCCAGGGCGGCCACGCCGTGGTCCCCGGCGAAGATCACCGCACGCGGCTGCTCCAGGGCGGTCACCGGGACCCGGCCCTGCGCGGCGGCCAGCCACGCGGCGATCTCGTCCAGCCGTCCCAGCGCCCGCGGCGGCAGCCCGGTGCGCTCCCGGCGTTCCTCGGCTTCCCGGCGGACCCGGGCGTCCGGCCGCTCGATGAGGTCGCCGAAGGAGTCCAGATCCAGGCTGTGATCGCTCATGCGCACGAGATTACCGCCGCCCGGCGCCGCCGGCCCAGGTCACCGCAGCCGCTGGACGATCCCCGCGGTCACCAGCAGGACCTGCTCGCACTCCGCTGCCACAGCCGCGTTGAGCCGGCCGAGCGCGTCCCGGAACCGGCGGCCGGACGCGGTCGCCGGCACGACCCCGGAACCGGCCTCGTTGCTGACCGCCACCACGGTACGGCGGGTGTGCCGCAGGGCGGCGGCCAGCGCCCCGGTCCGCTCGGCCAGCGCCTGTTCGCCGCCCTCGCGCCAGGCGTGGTCGTCCCAGGCCCCCACGCTGTCCATGGCGTCCGTCAGCCACAGGGCGAGGCAGTCCACCAGCAGGGGCGGCCCGTCCCCGCGCGCCAGCAGCGGAAGCAGGTCACAGGTCTCCAGGGTGGTCCAGCCCGGCGGCCGGCGCTCCCGGTGCGCGGCGATCCGGTCCCCCCACTCCCGGTCGCCGCCGCGGCGCCCGCCGGTGGCCACGTAGTGCACCTCCGCGGCGGCGGCCAGCCGGCGCTCGGCCTCCAGGGACTTGCCCGACCGTGCCCCGCCCAGCACCAGGGTGCGCCGGGGGGCGGCGGTGGCGCCGTCCGCCGGGCCCGCGGTGCTGCCGTCCGGGAGCGCCCGCGCGCCGGCCGCCGACAGGCGGCCCGTGAGTCCGGGCCCCGGCGGCATGTCGTGGTCGAGATGGACCGCCAGGACGTCGGTGGCCGGTCCGGCGGCCCCGGTGGCCCGCAGCCTGGCGAGGACGTCGGGGCGGCCCGTCACGTCCAGCAGGCACCGGTCGAAGGGCGGCCCGGGCGCCGTGACCGATGTCGCCGGGCCGCTGCCGGAGGGCAGGTACAGCAGCCGAGTACCGTCGGGCCCCGTGATGTCCCAGCCCGTCCCGGGCCGGTCCAGCCGCAGGGGCCGCACCCGGTGGCCGGTGGGCAGCCGTTCCGGGCCGTCCGGCCGCAGGGGCGGGGGCAGCCCGGGGACGGCGGCGTTCCCCGGGCCGCCGGGGCGGCCGGGCAGCACCTGCCGCACGGAGGCCAGGGAGCGCCCGGCGCGGGCCGCGGCCGGCCAGGGATCCGGCCCGGGACCGATCAGCAGCACACCGTCCACCAGGACGGACGTGGGGGCACGGACGTGCTCGCCCACCGCCCGGGCGCAGCAGGCGCACGGGCAGCCGGGGCGGGGGAGCCCGGCGGGCCCGCCGGTGCCGAGCAGGGTGACATCCACGCGGTGATCCTTCGTTCGTCCCGCGGCCGGCGGCGGCCCGGTACTAGTCTGCGGGCAGTATGGACGACGGCCGTCGGTGAAGGTCCGGCGGCCGCGGGGCCGCTTGGCCCGTCGAGCAGCGGGAGGCGCACATGGCGTGGGAGTGGCGGTTCGAGCGGGCGGACGGCTCGGTGACAGAGCCGGCGGCCGCGCCCGGGGACTTCGGTACCCAGGGCGATGCGGAGTCCTGGATCGGCGAGACCTGGCAGGAGCTGCTGGAGCAGGGGGTCGATCAGGTCACGCTGCTGGAGGACGGCACCGAGGTCTACGGTCCGATGAACCTGCACGCCGCCCAGGAGTGAGGAGCGGGGGAGCGCCGGGCTCCGGCGGCGGTCAGGCCTCGCCCAGCCGCACCTCGGCCGTCCGCCGCTCCCCGTGCCGCCGGTAGGTCACCTCCACGGTGCGCCCCGGCTGCTGGGCGGCCAGCGCCTCCGCCAGTGAGGCCACGTCGGTGACGGTCTCGGAGCCCAGCTGCACCAGCACGTCGCCGGGGCGCAGCCCGGCCCGGTCGGCCGGCCCGTCCTCGGCCGTCTCCACGATCGCGGCACCGGCCGGCTGGAAGCCCTCGCCGAGCACTGTGCGCACGGATACGCCCAGCGCCGCCCTGCCGGAGTCGATGACCTCGCCGTGCTCGATCATCTGGTCGGCCAGGTGGGTCACGGTGGCGGAGGGGATGGCGAATCCGATGCCCGGCGCCTGCCCGCCGCCCAGCTGCGGGTCGCGGGCGGCCAGGGTGGGGATGCCGATGACCTGTCCGGAGAGATTGACCAGCGCGCCGCCGCTGTTGCCCGGATTGATCGCGGCCGAGGTCTGCACCATGTTGCCCAGGGCCCTGCCGCCCTCGTCCTCGCTGACCGCGCGCCCCACCGCCGAGACGATGCCCTGGGTGACGCTGGAGGACAGACCCAGCGGGTTGCCCATCGCCAGGACGATCTCCCCCACCTCCACCTTCGAGGAGTTGCCGAAGGTGGCGGGGCGCAGCTGCCGGGGGGCGTCCTCCAGCACGATCACGGCGAGGTCCTGCTCGGGGTAGGCGGCCACCAGTTCCGCGGTCAGCGGCTCCTGGCCGGTGGCCAGCAGCACCTCGAAGGTGGTGTCGTCCGCCAGGACGTGCGCGTTGGTGACGATGTGCCCGGCCGAGTCGTAGACGATGCCGGAGCCCAGTCCGCCGTCCGTGGTCGTGATCTGCACGACCGAGGGCAGGACGTCCTGGACGACATCCCGGTACAGCTCCTGCAGCTCGGACCCGGTGGTGGGGGCGTCGGCGGTGGCGGCGCCGGTGGCCTGCTGGGGCCGGATGCCGGTGCACCCGGCGAGCAGTGCCGTCGCGCAGCACAGGGCGGCGTAACGCGTCCAGAGCGCGGAGGTGCGGGCCATACCCGGATTGTGGCCGCTGCCGGGCCGGTGGTGCCGCCAGTTGGCTCAGCGGGGCGGCTGGCCGCGCTTGACCTGCGGCTTGGGCAGCCGCATCCGGCGCATCTGCAGGGTCCGCATCAGCGCGTAGGCGGTGGCGCCCTTGTGGCTCTCGTCGGGGTACCGCTCGCGCAGCCCCTTCTTCAGCCGGCGCGAGGTGAACACCGAGTCGAACACGATCATCAGGATGACGCCCATCCACATGAGCAGGGCCGTGTTCTTGGCCTGCATGGAGGGCATCATGCTGAGGATCAGGATGACCACCGCGATCGGCAGGAAGTACTCCGCCACGTGCCACTTGGCGTCGACGAAGTCCCGGGCGTAGCGGCGCACCGGCCCCCGGTCGCGCAGCGGCAGGTAGTCCTCCTTGCCGCTGATCAGCGCCTCGCGCTGCTTGGCCAGCGCGGCGCGGCGGGCCTCCCTGGCACGCTTGGCGGCCTCCTTGCGGTTGGTGGGCGGCTTGACCACGGCCTTGCGCAGTGCCTGGGCCTCGCTGCGTTTGGGCGTGGGCCGGCCCTTGGGGGCCTGCGGGTCACGGACCTTCGGCTGCTCGGCCGCCGGCGCGGGGGCCTGCTCTTGATTCGAACGGCTTCGGAACACACCCCCAGCCTACGGTGTCCCGGGCGGCGCGCGGCCTGCGAGTGGAGTACGATCCGGCCTCGATCCGCCGCCAGGCGCGCGGACGGCGTCCCGGGCCGGTGGTCCCGGTGGCCGGATCGTCCCTCGTGACGACGTGAAACGGCCCGCACGGTGCGCTCATGGCGGTGGGACCCGTAGGGTAGGGGATCAGGCAGGAACAGCCGGCCTGAAGGCTCGAATCCGTCATGAAGGGGGCGCGCGAGGCCCATGAGCGGTGTCATGAAGCGGATGGGGATGATCTTCCGCGCGAAAGCCAACAAGGCCCTGGACCGGGCGGAGGACCCGCGCGAAACGCTGGACTACTCGTACCAGAAGCAGCTGGAGCTGCTGCAGAAGGTGCGGCGCGGGGTCGCGGACGTGGCGACCTCCCGCAAGCGGCTGGAGCTCCAGCTGAACCAGCTCAACGGTCAGTCCTCCAAGCTGGAGGAGCAGGGCAGGAAGGCGCTGGCCCTGGGCCGGGAGGACCTGGCCCGTGAGGCGCTGACCCGCCGGTCGGCGCTGCAGCAGCAGGTCTCCGATCTCCAGCAGCAGCACGAGACGCTGCAGGCCGAGGAGAACAAGCTGACGATGGCCGCCCAGCGGCTCCAGGCCAAGGTGGACGCCTTCCGGACCCGGAAGGAGACCATCAAGGCGACCTACACGGCGGCCCAGGCGCAGACCAGGATCGGCGAGGCGTTCTCCGGGATCTCCGAGGAGATGGGGGACGTCGGCATGGCCATCCAGCGTGCCGAGGACCGGACCCAGGAGCTGCAGGCGCGCAGCGGGGCGATCGACGAACTGCTGGCCTCGGGGGCCCTGGACGACCCGACGGGCACCACGAAGGACGACCTGAGCGCCGAGCTGGACCGCATCTCCGGCGGCGCGGACGTCGATCTCGAACTGGAGCGCATGAAGGCCGAGCTGGCCGGGGGCTCCTCCGGGACCCAGCAGGCCATCGAGGGCGGCCAGGGCGGGCAGCAGGAATCACCGAAGTTCGACAAGCAGTAGTGGCGGCCCGCCTGCGGAGCCCCGGGAGAAGGAGCGCGATGTGATCGTACGCATCATGGGGGAGGGCCAGGTCAAGCTCGACGACAGCCACTTCCCGAAGCTGAACGAGCTCGACGACGAGCTCATGGCCGAGGTGGAGACGGGGGACACCGACGGTTTCCGGCGGACCCTGAACCAGCTGCTCGACGCCGTCCGCAGCATGGGCGAGCCGCTGCCGGACGACTCGCTGGAGCCTTCGGAGCTGATCCTGCCCGCGCCTGAGGCGTCTCTGGAGGAAGTCCGGGCGATGCTCACCGAGGAGGGCCTGATCCCTCTGGAACCGAGCTGAGCCCGTTCCCGAGAACCCCGGCGCCCCGGTCCGTGTCCGCACGGACCGGGGCGCGGTGCGTGCCGTGCCGCCCGGGGCGGTCCGCCGCGAGCCGGGCGGGAGGCACGGCGTGACGCGCCCGCCGCCCGGCCGCGCCCGGCGCCTGCTCCGGGCCCGCCGGCTGCTGCTGGACCTCCTGATCGCCGTTGCCGTGCTCGCGGTGATCCTGACGGCGGCGGTCACCGTCGCCCACCGGCCCGACGGAGTCCCCGGCTTCGGCGAGCGGGAGCTGCCCGCCCACACCGCGGCGCTGGCCGTCCTGATCTGCGCGGCCCTGGTGGTGCGCCGTCGCTTCCCGATGGCGGTGCTGGCCGCGGTCTGCGCCCTGGCCGTCGCGGACCTGGCGCTGTCGGCGGCCACCCGTGAACCGCAGGAGCGGCACGTCGCCCTCGCGGTGGGGGTGGTGGTGGCCCTGTTCACCGTCGCCGGCCGCACCGGCCGGCCGACCACCTGGCGGGTCGGGCTGGTGACCGTCACGGTGGTCACCGGGGCGGTGATGCTGCTGGGGCCGAGGCCCTGGTACGCCGGGGACAACCTCTCCGTCTTCGCCTGGGTGGCGCTGGCGGCGGTGGCCGGGGAGGCGGTGCGGAGCCGGCGGGCCGCGATGGACGCGGTGCGGGAACGCGCCGAGCGTGCCGAGCGCACCCGGGAGGAGGAGGCCCGCCGGCGGGTCGCGGAGGAGCGGATGCGGATCGCCCGTGAGCTGCACGACGTGGTCGCCCACCACATCGCTCTGGTCAACGTGCAGGCCGGAGTCGCCTCCCATGTCATGGACACACGTCCGGACCAGGCCAAGGAGGCGCTGGCGCACGTGCGGGAGGCGAGCCGGCAGGCACTGGGGGAGCTCCAGGCCACCGTAGGGCTGCTGCGCCACCGGGACGACCCGGTGGCGCCGAAGGAACCGGCGCGGGGACTGGCCGTGCTGGACGACCTGGTGGACGGCTTCGTCCGGGCGGGAATGGAGGTGACCGTCCGGCGGGAGGGCCCCGGCGGGCCGCTGCCGGCGGCGGTCGATCTGGCCGCCTACCGGGTGGTGCAGGAGGCGCTGACCAATGTGCACAAGCACGCGGGGCCCGGTGCCCGCGCGCGGGTCGGCATCAGGCGCTCGCCCGGACCGGGGCGGGAAGGGGAGGGCGGGGCCGTGGAGATCACCGTGCACGACGACGGCAGAGGGCCGGGCACGGCCGCCCCGGGCACCGGGCACGGCCTGGTCGGCATGTGCGAGCGGGCGGAGGCGCTCGGCGGGAGCTGCCGCACCGGCCCGGGGCCGGAGGGCGGTTTCCAGGTCCGGGTGGTCCTGCCGCTGGGGCAGCCCACGGCGCGGCGGGACGCCGGCCGGGGGTGCGGGCGGTGACGATCCGGGTGCTGATCGCCGACGACCAGGCGCTGCTGCGCAGCGCGTTCCGGGTGCTGGTGGACTCCGAGCCGGACATGGTGGTCACCGGTGAGGCGGCCGACGGCGCCGAGGCCCTGCGGCTGCTGGCGGAGCGGGGCGCCGATGTGGTGCTGATGGACATCCGGATGCCCGGCACGGACGGCCTGGCCGCCACCCGGGCCATCGCGTCCGACTCCGCCCTGGCGCGGGTGAAGGTGGTGATCCTGACCACCTTCGAGGCGGAGGAGTACGTGGTCGACGCACTGCGGGCCGGGGCCGCGGGCTTTCTCGGGAAGGGCGCCGAGCCGGGGGAGCTGCTGGCCGGCATCCGGCTGGCCGCCTCGGGGGAGGCACTGCTGTCCCCGGCCGCGACACGAGGGCTGATCTCCCGGTTCCTGGCCCGGGAGGAGCCCTCTCGGCCGGACGGGGCGCCGGAGGCGCTGGAGGTGCTGACCGCGCGGGAACGTGAGGTCCTGGCCGAGGTCGCCGGCGGGCTGTCGAACGACGAGATCGCCGTCCGGCTCGGGCTCAGCCCGCTGACGGTCAAGACCCATATCAACCGGCTGCTGTCCAAGCTGTCGGCCCGGGACCGGGCCCAGCTGGTGGTGACCGCCTACGAGACGGGCCTGGTCAGGCCGGGTCACAGAAAGGCGCGGGAGGGGATGTAGGGGGAGGGGGGCCGCATGCCGCGTAGCCACAGACAGCCGTCGCAGGACAGTTCGAGGCCGGCGGCCAGTCCCACGTCCACCGCCCACTGCTGCTCGGCCGTGAGGCCGTCGATCCGGGCCCGCGTGCCCGGTGCCAGACTCAGCAGGGCGGCGGTGAGCAGCCGGGTCGCGATCCGTCGTGAGGTGGCGGCCAGCAGTTCCACGCGGCCGTCCTCGCGCACATAGCAGTAGCCGCTGCCGGCCAGGTCGTCGCTGACCACCGCTCGGTGGTGCAGCAGCAGTTCCTCGTGGTCCGGTCCGTGTGCCCCGCCGCGGAGCCTGCGGTCCACCGAGTCCATGAGGTCGCCGTGGGCCCGGCTTCCCTCGACGGCCGGTCCGTCCGGCGGCTCGAGACCGGACGGGTCCACGGTTCCGGACAGGCTCATCGCCGGATGTACGGCGAAGCCGGCCCGCCGCAGGGCGCGGACGGAGCGCGGGACGCGGGAGCCGTGCACCAGGCCGCGCAGTGTGCCGCGGCCGTGTTCCAGGGCCCGTTCCAGCAGGGCCGGGCCGGTGTCCTGCCCCGCGTGCGGCGCCACGGCCAGCAGCCCCAGCGCCCAGGTGCCCTCGCGGAGGGAGGCCAGCACGGCCCCGAGCGGACGCCCTGCGGCGTCCTCCGCCAGCCAGCAGCCGCCGGGGTCGGTGCGTGCCAGGTGCCGGGTGACGCGGTGGTGCCGGGCGGTGCGGCCCGGGGGCCAGGGGCCCCCTTCCCCGTGGGCCCCGGCCACCAGGCGGCGCACCGCCTCGGCGTCGTCCTTGCTGTCCCGTATGCGGCGCACCAGCATGCCCTCCATCCTGGCCGACCCGGGGCGCGGGGGAAACCGCGCCCCGGGGCCGCCGGGCGGCTCAGGGCAGGGCGAGCATGCGCTCCAGGGCGAGCTTGGCCAGGTCCGCCGTCTCCGGGTCGACCTCGATACGGTTGACCGTCCGGCCGTCGGCGAGGGATTCCAGGGCCCACACCAGATGGGGGAGGTCGATGCGGTTCATGGTGGAGCAGAAGCAGACGGTCCGGTCGAGGAAGACGACCTCCTTGCCCTCACCGGCGAAACGGTTCGCCAGCCGGCGGACCAGGTTCAGCTCGGTGCCGATGGCCCACTTGGACCCGGCGGGGGCCTCCTGGAGGGTCTTGATGATGTACTCGGTCGAGCCGACGTAGTCGGCGGCGGCCACCACCTCGTGACGGCACTCCGGGTGCACCAGCACGTTCACGCCGGGCACCCGCTCGCGGACCTCGTTGACGGAGTCCAGGGAGAACCGCCCGTGCACCGAGCAGTGCCCGCGCCACAGGATCATCCTCGCGTCCGCGAGCTGCTGCCGGGTCAGGCCGCCGCCGGGCTTGTGCGGGTTGTAGACCACGCAGTCGTCCAGGGACATGCCCATGTCGCGCACCGCGGTGTTGCGGCCCAGGTGCTGATCGGGCAGGAAGAGGACCTTGCCGCGGCCGTCCTCACGCCGGCCGAACGCCCAGCGCAGCGCGCGCTCGGCGTTGGAGGAGGTGCAGATCGTGCCGCCGTGCCGACCGGTGAACGCCTTGATGTCGGCGGAGGAGTTCATGTAGGAGACCGGAACGGTGTCCTGCGCCACTCCCGCCTCGGTGAGCACGTCCCAGCACTCGGCGACCTGTTCGGCGGTGGCCATGTCCGCCATCGAGCAGCCGGCGGCCAGGTCGGGAAGCACCACCCGCTGGGTGTCGGAAGTGAGGATGTCGGCCGACTCGGCCATGAAGTGCACGCCGCAGAAGACGATGTACTCGGCCTCGGGGCGCGCCGCGGCCTTCTGCGCCAGTTTGAAGGAGTCCCCCGTCACGTCGGCGAAGGCGATGACCTCGTCGCGCTGGTAGTGGTGGCCGAGCACGAAGACCTTGTCCCCGAGCTTCTCCTTGGCCGCGCGGGCGCGCTCGACCAGGTCCGGGTCGGAGGGTGCGGGGAGATCGCCCGGACAGTCCGTGCCGCGCTCACTGGCGGGGTCGGACTCCCGGCCGAGCAGGAGCAGGGCCAGCGCGGTGGGCTGGACGTCCAGGGGCTGGGCGGTGGTCACGTCACGCACCCTTTCTGTTGCTGCTGTTCCACAGCTTCTCGTCGAACTGACGCTATCTATCATAGCCGCTTCGCGTCAGTCGGACGACAGCGGTCGTGCCGATGTGACGTATCCCCCGCGGCCCCCCGTGGCCCTTCGCGGCCTTCCGCACGTTCTCCTCGCGGGTGGCCACCGGTGACCGTGACCGCCGGGCGCGCCGTGTGCGAGCATGAGAAGAGGCGGCCGACGCCCGACAGACAGGCCCCGAAAGACAGGCAGTGCCGGAGCTCCGTGACCCGCCGGCCGGAATGAATCCGGGAGGCGGGCTGTTGGAACACCGGCAGAGCATTCCGAACTACCCGGGAGATAACCAGATGTCCGTATCGGACGAGACCGCTGTGAGCGACGGCATCATCCTGTCCGACGCCGCCGCGGCGAAGGTCAGGAGCCTGCTCGAGCAGGAGGGCCGTGACGACCTGGCGCTCCGCGTCGCCGTCCAGCCCGGCGGGTGCTCCGGTCTGCGCTACCAGCTCTTCTTCGACGAGCGTTCCCTCGACGGCGACGTCGTCAAGGACTTCGACGGAGTGAAGGTCGTCACCGACCGGCTGAGCG
Organism: Streptomyces sodiiphilus; assembly: GCF_039529215.1. Classification (NCBI taxonomy): domain Bacteria; kingdom Bacillati; phylum Actinomycetota; class Actinomycetes; order Kitasatosporales; family Streptomycetaceae; genus Streptomyces; species Streptomyces sodiiphilus. The sequence continues at coordinate 11,855 of NZ_BAAAMJ010000080.1, forward strand.
CTCCCTACCTCGGCGGTGCGTCGATCGACTTCGTCGACACCATCGAGAAGCAGGGGTTCACCATCGACAACCCCAACGCCACGGGCTCCTGCGCCTGCGGCGACTCCTTCAGCTGAGCCGGCCCGCCCCGGCGGCCCGACCAAGGGCGGCGCTCCCCCGGAGGGGGAGCGCC
>NZ_BAAAMJ010000080.1:12034-44617 GCF_039529215.1 Streptomyces sodiiphilus
CCCTTCGCCGCTGTTGCCCGGTCACCGTGCCGGGACCGGCCGGCCTCGCTCGTCGAGCAGGTCCCGGTCGCCGACCGGGCCGTCCAGCCGGACCGTGGCCGTCTGCCGCTCGGCCACCAGGATGCAGGCCTCCTCCTCGCCGCCCTCCCCGGGAAGGGTGACCAGGCGGAGGGTGACCGCGTCCGAGGTCTCCTCGGCGGTCACCGCCGTCTCCGCGCACACTCCGCCCCAGAAGTGCACCGTGAGTGCGCGGGCCCCGGGACCGTGGGGCTCCACCGACATCCCGGAAGCAGGTTCCTCCCCCGGGTCGCCGGGCTCGACGTCGCTGCCCCCGCCGGGCTCGCCCACGTCCGTGCCGGAATCCGGCGTCGCACCGGCGCCGGTGCCGGACGACAGCTGGAGCGGATCCACCGCCGGATGGCCGACGGTGTACGGCGCGGCGCCTTCGGGGTGAGCGGTGAACAGCCACGCAGGAACCAGCACCGGTTCGCCCTCCGAGTAATGCGGTGCCAGGCCGAACTGCGCCCCGGTGACCGGCACCGGATCCGCCCTGACCGGCTCCGGGCCGCACGGCACCCCGTCCGTCCCCCCTCCGGGGCCCCCGTCCACGGGAGGCATCTCCGGCGCCGGTTCCTTCGTCCCGTACGGCACAGGCTCCGCGAGGTCCGGAGGGCACAGCGGGCCGGCCGGCACTTCCCGGGCGGCGGTGTGCGCGTTGAGCAGGCGCAGCGTCTCCTCCGCGCCGAGCACCCGGTAGACGTCCCCCTCCACCGGTGCGGCCAGCGCCCCGGTCCCGCCGGCCGCGGAGCCGTCGGGACCGACCGTCACGGTGGTCTCCCAGCCGTGCACCGCCAGGCCGCCCACCTCCGGACGGGCCGTCACCGTGCGCAGCCCGCCGGAGGTTGCCGACGCGTCGACGTGCACGGTGAGGTCCGCGCCGCCCTGACCCGCCGCGGCGAGCACCGGAGCGGCGACGCGCATCGCCTGCTCCTCGGTGGGCGGGGCCTCGCCGTCAGGGGAGGGGGCCGGGCCGGAGTCCACCGGGGCGTCCGGACCCAGGTCCCCGGGCAGGGCCGGCCCCGCCCGGCTGAACGACCAGTAACCGGGCGCCTCCTGCTGCACTGTCAGTGACAGGGCGCCGTCCCCGGGGTCCTGGACCGTCCAGGCCCCCGCCGCTTCCCGCACCGGCCCCTCGATGCCGAAGGTCCGGGCCAGGGCCGCGGCCTCCGCCTCGCCGACGGTGCCCTCGAACCGGTACACCGGAGCCCGCCCCGGCCCCTCGGGCAGCGGGCCCTCCGCCCGCAGCGTCGCCGCACCTCCGTACCCGTCCGCCCGGCCGGGCTCCGCGGCACCGGCGACGGCGTCGGCCTCCGGCCCGTAGCCGTCCAGCACCAGCCGGGCCGGGGCGCCGTCGGCGGGGTCCCCGGAGTCCGGAGCCGTTGATTCCGCCGCCCCGTACAGCCCGACGGCGATCACCGTGACCGCCGCCGCTGCCGCCGCGGTCACGGCCCACCGCGGGCGCCCGCGCCGCCCGGTGCCCCCCTCGTCCCCACGCTCACCGCTCACGGTCTCGCTCCTGTCGGTCCGGCGATGTCTGCCGATGGGACGGAAGGCCCCGCACTCCGGTTCCCGCCCGGTAGCCTTTGGCGGACCGCCCGCCCTCTTCCCCAGGAGCAGACCGCCGTGCGCATCGCCGTTTCCGGCTCCATCGCCACCGATCATCTGATGACTTTCCCCGGCCGGTTCGCCGACCAGCTCGTGGGGGACCAGCTCCACACGGTCTCGCTGTCGTTCCTGGTGGACGGCCTGGAAGTGCGCCGGGGCGGAGTCGCGGCCAACATCTGCTTCGGGATGGGCCAGCTCGGGGCACGCCCGGTGCTGGTCGGCTCGGCCGGTGCCGACTTCGGGGAGTACCGCGCCTGGCTGGACCGGCACGGGGTGGACACCGGCTCGGTACGGATCTCCGAGATGCTGCACACCGCCCGGTTCATCTGCACCACCGACTCCGACCACAACCAGATCGGCTCCTTCTACACCGGGGCCATGAGCGAGGCACGGCTGATCGAGCTGAAGTCGGTGGCCGACCGGGTGGGCGGGCTGGACCTGGTGCACATCGGGGCGGACGACCCCGAGGCGATGATGCGGCACACCGAGGAGTGCCGCACCCGCGGCATCCCCTTCGCGGCCGACTTCTCCCAGCAGCTGGCCCGCATGGACGGCGAGGAGATCCGCGGGCTGACCGAGGGGGCCGCCTACCTGTTCAGCAACGAGTACGAGAACGCCCTGATCGAGTCCAAGACCGGCTGGACCTCGCAGCAGGTGCTGGACGTGGTCGGGACCCGGATCACCACGCTGGGCGCCCGGGGCGTGCGGATAGAACGGGCCGGGGAGAGCCCGCTGGAGGTCGGCTGCCCGGAGGAGGAGCGCAAGGCCGACCCCACCGGGGTGGGCGACGCCTTCCGGGCCGGCTTCCTGTCCGGGCTGGCCTGGGGCGCCTCCCAGGAGCGGTGCGCCCAGCTCGGCTGCATGCTGGCCACTCTGGTCATCGAGACCGTCGGCACCCAGGAGTACGAGCTGCGCCGCGGTGCCTTCCTGGAGCGGTTCGCCAAGGCGTACGGTCCACAGGCCGCCGACGAGGTGCGCGGGCACCTGCCCTGACGGCGCGCGGGCCCGGAGGTCAGGCGCGCCGGCGCACCCGGTAGGCGCTCCCGGCGGGGGCGGCCTCCTCGCCCAGGTACTCCTGGCCGCGCATGCCGCACCAGGCGGGGATGTCCAGGCGGGCCGCCTCGTCGTCCGCCAGCACGGTGACGACGCCGCCGACCGGCACCTGGCCGATCGCCTTGGCCAGTTCGATCACCGGGATGGGGCAGCGCCTGCCCAGCGAGTCCACGGTGAGGTCCCGGGGCTCCCGGGCGGCCTCCGGTGCGTCGTCCGGGCCGTCCCCCGTCGGGGGCCGCGTCGCGGTGTCCGGGGCGGACAGCTGGGCGCGGACCGAGGCGACGGCCTCAGGGAGGACCGTCAGCAGCCGGTCCACGTCGGCCTCCGCGGTGCCCGGCGGCAGCGACACGCGGATGTTGCCCTCGGACAGCACGCCCATCGCCCGCAGGACGTGGCTGGGCACCAGGGTGGCGGCCGTGCACGAGGAGCCGGAGGAGACCGCGAAGCCCTCCCGGTCCAGGGCGTGCAGCAGTGCCTCGCCGTCGGCGTACAGGCAGGAGAAGGTGACCAGGTGCGGCAGCCGGCGCACGGGGTCGCCCACCACCTCGGTGTCCGGCACCAGTTCCGGAATCCGGGTCCGCAGCCGGTCCACCAGGCATCGCAGCCGTTCCGCCTCGGCGGCCGCTTCCTGCCGGACCGCCCGCAGCGAGGCCGCCGCGGCGACGACGCCGGGGATGTCGGGGAAGCCGGCGGCCCGCCCCGACTCGCGTTCGTCCACCGGCGGTACGGGCGCGAACCGCACCCCCTTGCGGACGACGAGCAGTCCCACCCCGGCCGGACCGCCCCACTTGTGCGCGCTGGCCGCCAGCAGCGACCAGTCCCCGGCCACCGGGCCCCAGGGCAGCGACTGGGCGGCGTCCACCAGCAGCGGCACCCCGGCCGCCCGGCACTCCTGGGCCGCCTCGGCGACCGGCTGCTCGGTGCCGACCTCGTGGTTGGCGGACTGCAGGCATGCCAGGGCGGTACCGCGGGAGTCCGCGGGAGCGCCGCGAACCGCCGCGGCGAAGGCTGCCACGTCCACACGCCCGTTCCGGCCGACCGGGACGGAGGCCACCGTTCCGCCGGTCTTCTCGTGGGCCTCGGCGGCGGCCAGCACCGCGGAGTGCTCGACCGAGGAAACCACCAGGTGCCGGCCGGCCCGCCGACGCCCGGCCAGGGCTCCGGCGATGCCGGTGTGCAGTGCCCGGGTCCCGGAGGAGGTGAGGACGAGTTCGTCGGGCCGGCAGCCGGCCAGTTCGGCGGCCGACTCCCGGGCGGCGTCCAGCAGCATCCTGGCCCGGCGCCCCTCCCGGTGCAGCCGGGCCGGGTCGGCCCAGCCGTCCTCCCAGGCGGCGGCCAGCGCCTGCCTGGCGACGGGATGGAGGGGCAGCGATGAGGCGGCGTCGAAGTAGGGCACGCCGCCACGCTAACGCCGGAGAGGCCCGTGCCCGACACCCCTTCGTGCGGTGACGCGGCGCGTTGGACACCCTCCCCGCAGCATGCCGGAAGGCGTCCAGTAGGGTTTGGTCCGCATAAACATCCAAACCCCTGCCCGTGCCAGGGCCGGCGCCCCGCCCCGAGCGAGCCGCGGCCGGCCTGCGGGCGAGACTCTCGGGAAGGCGCTACGTGAGTCCCAACGGCTCCGACCGCTCGTCGCGGCGCCCGATGCGGCGGATTCTGCCGCCGGCGCTGATCGCGGGCCTGGTCCTGGCAACCGCGACAGGTTGCACATACGAGGACTTCCCCCGCCTCGGCATGCCCAGTCCGGTAACGGAGGAGGCGCCGCGGATCCTGTCCCTGTGGCAGGGCTCGTGGGCGGCCGCGCTCGTCACGGGCCTCCTGGTCTGGGGTCTGATCCTGTGGAGTGTCTTCTTCCACCGGCGCAGCCGCACCAAGGTGGAGGTTCCTCCGCAGACCCGCTACAACATGCCGATCGAGGCGTTGTACACCCTCGTTCCACTGATCATCGTCTCGGTGCTCTTCTACTTCACGGCCCGTGACCAGAGCGAGCTCATGCAGACCTCGGACGAGCCGGATCACGTGATCAACGTGGTCGGGTTCCAGTGGGGCTGGGGCTTCAACTATCTGGCGGACGTCGGGGCCTCCGACGGCGACGCGCACACCGCCGCCGAGCTGGAGTCCATCCCCGACCGCATGATGGAGGCCGTGCCCCAGGGCGCCGACGGCGTGTACGACATCGGCATCCCCGCCGACCGGGACCCGGAGACCGGCAACCCCGGCCCCACCCTGGTGCTGCCGGAGGGCGAGTCGGTCCAGTTCATCCTCACCTCCAGGGACGTCATCCACTCCTTCTGGGTGGTGCCGTTCCTCATGAAGCAGGACGTCATCCCCGGCCACACCAACCGCTTCGAGGTGACCCCGAACAAGCAGGGCACCTTCCTGGGCAAGTGTGCCGAACTGTGCGGCGTCGACCACGCCCGGATGCTCTTCAACGTCAGGGTGGTGTCCCCCGAGGAGTACCGGGCGCACCTGCAGGACCTGGCGGACAGGGGCCAGACCGGCTACATCCCGGCGGGCATCGGCCAGACGGACGCCGCCAAGAACGCGGAGACGAACAACCCGTGAGCATCCTCGACAACTCCCAGGAGGCGGGCATCTCCGGCCCGCCCACAGCGACCCCGCCGGTCTATCGCAAGGAGCCGGGCAACATCGTGGTGCGGTGGATGACCACCACCGACCACAAGACGATCGGCACGATGTATCTGCTGACGTCGTTCATCTTCTTCATCGTCGGCGGCGTGATGGCCCTCATCATGCGCGCCGAGCTGGCCCGGCCCGGCAACCAGATCGTTTCCAACGAGCAGTTCAACCAGCTGTTCACCATGCACGGCACGGTGATGCTGCTGCTGTTCGCGACGCCGCTCTTCGCCGGCTTCGCGAACTGGATCATGCCGCTGCAGATCGGGGCGCCCGATGTGGCGTTCCCGCGGCTGAACATGTTCGCCTACTGGCTCTACCTCTTCGGCGGCCTGCTGGCGCTCGGCGGCTTCTTCACCCCGCAGGGCGCCGCCAGCTTCGGCTGGTTCGCCTACACTCCGCTGTCGAACGCGGTGCATTCGCCGGGCATCGGCGGTGACATGTGGGTGATGGGCCTGACGTTCGGTGGTTTCGGCACCATCCTCGGTGCCGTCAACTTCATCACCACCATCATCTGCATGCGTGCCCCGGGCATGACGATGTTCCGGATGCCGATCTTCACCTGGAACGTCCTGCTCACCAGCGTGCTGGTGCTGCTGGCCTTCCCGGTGCTGGCCGCCGCGCTGTTCGCGCTGGCCTCGGACCGGACCTTCGGCTCGCACATCTTCGACGCGGCCAACGGCGGGCCCATTCTGTGGCAGCACCTCTTCTGGTTCTTCGGCCATCCAGAGGTGTACATCATCGCCTTGCCGTTCTTCGGCATCGTCTCGGAGATCATCCCGGTCTTCAGCCGCAAGCCGATCTTCGGCTACATCGGCCTGGTTGCCGCGACGATCGCGATCGCCGGTCTGTCGGTGACGGTCTGGGCGCACCACATGTATGTCACGGGCGCGGTCCTGCTGCCGTTCTTCTCCTTCATGACCTTCCTGATCGCGGTGCCCACCGGTGTGAAGTTCTTCAACTGGATCGGCACCATGTGGAAGGGCTCGCTCAGTTTCGAGACCCCGATGCTGTGGACGATCGGCTTCCTGGTCACGTTCCTGTTCGGCGGTCTGACCGGTGTCATCCTGGCCTCGCCGCCGCTGGACTTCCACGTGTCGGACACCTACTTCGTGGTGGCGCACTTCCATTACGTGGTCTTCGGAACGGTCGTCTTCGCGATGTTCGCCGGCTTCCATTTCTGGTGGCCCAAGTTCACCGGGAAGATGCTGGACGAGCGGCTGGGCAAGATCACCTTCTGGACGCTGTTCGTCGGTTTCCACGGCACTTTCCTGGTGCAGCACTGGCTGGGTGCCGAGGGCATGCCGCGCCGGTACGTGGACTACCTGCACGCCGACGGATTCACGACGCTGAACACCATCTCCACCATCAGCTCGTTCCTGCTCGGCATGTCGATGCTGCCCTTCTTCTACAACGTCTGGAAGACATGGAAGTACGGCGAGAAGGTCAACACCGACGACCCGTGGGGCTACGGCCGCTCCCTGGAGTGGGCGACCTCCTGCCCGCCGCCGCGGCACAACTTCGTCACCCTGCCGCGGATCCGCACCGAGTCGCCGGCGTTCGACCTGCACCATCCTGAGATCACGGAACTCGATCAGCTGGAGAATCGCGGCCCCGACGCCGTCATTCCCGCCGACCGTGGGGAGGCCGGGAAGTGAAGATCCAGGGCATCATGTTCAACTGGCTGGCGGCCTTCTTCCTGGTCGTGGCCGTCGTCTACGGCCTGTGGTCGAAGGAGCCGGTGGGCACCACCGCTTTCTTCCTGGCCTTCGGGCTGTCCGTGATGGTCGGGTTCTACCTGGTCTTCACCGCCCGCCGGGTGGACACCGGTGCGCAGGACGACAAGTCCGCCGAGGTCGCCGACGACGCCGGTGAGCTGGGCTTCTTCGCCCCGCACAGCTGGGCTCCGCTGGCGCTGGCCGGCGGCGGCATCTTCGCCTTCATGGGCCCGGTCTTCGGCTGGTGGGTGCTGTACTTCACCACGCCGCTGCTGGCCGTCGGCCTGTGGCTGTGGGTCTTCGAGTTCTACCGCGGGGAGAACCAGAACCAGTAGGCGGTACCACCCCTGAACGGGTCGGCCCCCGGACCTCGCGTCCGGGGGCCGACCCGTTTGCCCGCCACGGCGTGCCGTTCCTGGACATCACGCCTAATTTGTGATCATGAGTCACGGAAGACTGGCGCGGAGCTGCGCCCTCATACTCGCGCCGCTGCTGGCCGGACTCACCGGGTGCGGCAACGCCGCGGACCGGCCGCTGGCGGTCTCCCCCCAGGACGCCTCGGACCACGTCTCCTTCGGCCCGGCAGGCAAGGACGGCGCCCGGGTCGATCCCGACGAACCACTGCGGATAACCACCCAGGGATCCGGCCGTCTCACCGATGTTTCGGTGGCCGACGCCGCCGGACGGCCGCTGGCCGGCGAGATGGCCGCCGACGGCAGCAGCTGGCGCAGCACCGCGCCGCTGGCCGCCGGCGCCCGCTACACGGTGGAGGTCCGCACCGAACGAGGCGACGGAACCCCCGGGGTGCGCACCCACGCCTTCCGCACCCGCCCCGCGGAGGGAGACCGCCTGGAGGTGTCCTTCGGCCCTCAGGAGGGCACCTACGGCGTCGGGCAGCCGGTGACGGCCGAACTCAGCGAGGAGATATCCGACGCCGCGGAACGGACGGTCGTCGAAGAGGCCCTTACGGTGCGGTCCCGGCCCCGGACCGAGGGCGCCTGGCACTGGGTGGACGACAAGCTCCTGCACTACCGGCCCAAGGACTACTGGCCCGCCCACGCCACGATCACCGTGGAGTCCGCGCTGGACGGCGTGCGCATCCGGAAGGGCCTGCGCGGTGCCCCGGCCGAGACGCTCAGGCTGCGTACCGGCGACCGGATCGAGGCCGTCGCCGACATCCAGGCCCACACCATGACGGTCCGGCGTAACGGGGAGGTCCTGCGCACCCTGCCCATCACCACCGGGAAGGCGGGGTTCCGCACCCGCAACGGCAAGAAGGTGATCCTCACCCGGGAGTCGTTCGTCCGGATGAGGGGCACGAGCATAGGCATCCCGGCGGGCAGCGCGGAGTCCTACGACCTGCCGGTGTACTGGGCCACCCGGCTGACCTGGAGCGGTGAGTACGTCCACGGGGCGCCCTGGTCCGCGGGCTCGCACGGGTCGGCCAACGTCAGCCACGGCTGCACCGGGCTGAGCAGCGAGAACGCCCGATGGTTCTTCGAACTGGTCAGGCCGGGCGACATCGTCGAGCACATCAACGGCTACGGCGAGGACATGGCACCGTTCGGGAACGGCTTCGGGGACTGGAACCTGTCCTGGGACGCCTGGCGCGAGGGCAGCGCCCTGGAGGCCGCACGGACCTCCGGCAGTGCCGCCACGGGCCGCTCGGCGCGGCTGAGGCCGCTGCTGTGAGCCGTCACGCCCCCGGGCGGGCGCTCGCCGGGAGACGTTCACGCAGCAGCCCCGCGAGGGCGGCGGCGAGTTCGGAGGGGTCCACCGGGTGCGCCACGGCCGCCTCGGCCCGGCTCCAGGTCGCCAGCCAGGCGTCCTGGGGGCGGCCGATCAGCAGGAGCACCGGCGGGCAGTCGAAGATCTCGTCCTTGATCTGCCGGCAGACGCCCATGCCGCCGGCCGGGACGGCCTCGCCATCCAGGACGCAGGCGTCGATGCCGCCCGCCTCCAGGGCGCTGAGCACCGCCGGCAGGGTGGCGCACTCCAGGTACTCCACCTGCGGGGCGTCGGCCGCGGGGCGCCGGCCGGCGGCGAGCCTGACCTGCTCACGGGTGTTGACGTCGTCGCTGTAGACCAGCACCGTGGCGGTGCGCTGCATCGTTCCTCCGCGGGGGATGGGTCGGCTGCCGTTGCGCGGATGCTACTCCGTCCGGTGCGGGACCGGGCAGGGGAGGCACCCGTGAGGGGGCTTCGGGGCTCTCGTTCGTGCTGCGCAGAAGGCGCTGACACTCCGAACAGTACCCCCGGGGTGAGCACGGGATAAGCGAGAGACATAATGTCCGGCGTGGCGACAGCAACAGCAGCAGTAGACACCGGGCACGCGCACCCCTCGGTCAACCGGCCGAACCTCACCAGCGTCGGAACCGTCATCTGGCTGAGTTCCGAGCTGATGTTCTTCGCGGCCCTCTTCGCGATGTACTTCACCCTGCGGTCGGTGATGGGTGCCGAATACTGGCAGGGGCAGGCCGAAGCCCTGAACCTGCCCTTCGCGGCGACCAACACCACGATCCTGGTGCTTTCCTCCCTGACCTGTCAGCTCGGCGTGTTCGCCGCCGAGCGCGGGGATGTGAAGCGGCTGAGGATGTGGTTCGTGATCACCTTCGTGATGGGGGCGATCTTCATCGGCGGCCAGGTGACCGAGTACGTCGAGCTGGTGACGCACGAGGGGATCTCGATCTCGTCGGACCCGTACGGCTCGGCGTTCTACCTCACCACCGGGTTCCACGGGCTCCATGTGCTGGGCGGGCTCATCGCCTTCCTGCTGGTGCTCGGCCGGACCTATGCCGCCCGGCGGTTCACCCACGAACAGGCCACCTCCGCCATCGTCGTGTCCTACTACTGGCACTTCGTCGATGTGGTGTGGATCGGCCTCTTCGCCACCATCTATCTGATCAAGTAACCGGTCCCGCACCGGACGCACACGTCAAGCACCGACGCAGAAGATCCTGACACCGGGGTAATCCGTGAAAAAGCTCTCCGCACGACGGCGCCATCCGCTGGCGGCGCTCGTCGTCCTCATCTTCGCGCTGGCGGCCACCGGGGGGCTGTACGCCGTACTCGCCCCCGCGGGTGAGGCCAAGGCCGATGCCTCGGCGCAGTCCCTCGCCATCGAGGAGGGTCAGAAGCTGTACGCCGTCGGCTGCTCCAGTTGCCACGGCAGCGGCGGGCAGGGCACCAGCGACGGACCCACCCTGGTGGGCGTGGGCGCCGCGGCCGTCGACTTCCAGGTCGCCACCGGCCGGATGCCGCTGCAGCAGCCCGGCCCGCAGGCGCCGGTCAAGCCCAACATCTACACGCAGGCCGAGATCGACCAGCTGGCGGCCTACGTGGCCTCGCTGGGGCCCGGTCCCGCCGTGCCCGAGCCCTCCCAGTACAACCCGGCCGAGGGCAACTCGGCCAAGGGCGGCGAGCTGTTCCGCACCAACTGCTCCGGATGTCACAACTTCACCGGTCAGGGCGGCGCTCTCACGCACGGCAAGATCGCCCCGAACCTCCACGACGTGGACCCCAAGCAGATCTACCAGGCAATGCTCACCGGCCCGGCGAACATGCCCTCCTTCCCCGACGGCGTCATGCCCGAGCAGGAGAAGAAGGACATCATCGCGTGGCTGGAGGCCACCAACAGCGAGGCGGCCCCGAGCCTGGGCGGCTTCTCGCTGGGCGGCTACGGACCGGTCAGTGAAGGCCTGTTCGCCTGGACCTTCGGCATCGGCTCCCTCGTCGCCGCCGCCGTGTGGGTCGGCGCCCGGACCGCAAAGGCCAGGAAGTCATGAGTAGTCACACCGAATCGCACAACGAGGTCCCGGACCGGCTCTCGTCCCAGGAACGGGAGGAGGGGGCCGTCATCGTGGCGGAGGACCCCTTCGCCGACCCGGGCATGCCGCCGCATGAGCACCGCATTCAGGACATCGACGAGCGGGCCGCCAAGCGCTCCGAGCGCACGGTCGCCCTGCTGTTCGTGGTCTCCATGCTGGCGACCGTCGGCTTCATCGTCAGCTACGCCTTGATCCCGATCGACCAGATCACCTACATCTGGCCGTTCGGCGACGTCAGCGCGCTGAACTTCGCGCTCGGCAGCACCCTGGGAACCGCCCTGTTCTGCCTGGGCGCCGGCGCCGTGCACTGGTCGCGGACCCTCATGTCGGATGTCGAACTCGTCGGTGAGCGGCACCCGGTCGAGGCTTCCCCCGAGGTCAAGGCGCAGGTCCTGGAGGACTTCGCCAAGGGGGCGGAGGAGTCCCAGATCGGCCGCCGCACGCTGGTGCGGCGCACCCTGTACGGTGCGCTCGCCCTGGTGCCGCTCTCCGGCCTGGTGCTGCTGCGGGATCTCGGCCCGGCGCCGGGGGACAAGCTCTTCCACACCGCCTGGGAGCCCGGCAGCCTGCTGATCAACGAGAACACCATGCAGCCGCTGCGTCCGGAGGACATCACCACCGGCTCGCTGACCCACGCGATGCCCGAGGGCCTGGACTTCCACGACCACGACTTCCACGCACAGATCGCCAAGGCCGCGATCATGCTGGTGCGGATCGAGCCCGAGGACATCAAGGACCAGCAGTCCGCGGACTGGGGCCACGAGGGCATCCTCGCCTACTCCAAGATCTGCACCCACATCGGCTGCCCGGCGGTCCTGTACGAGCAGCAGACGCACCACGCGCTGTGCCCCTGCCACCAGTCGACCTTCGACCTGGCCGACGGTGCCCGGGTGCTCTTCGGCCCGGCGGGTCACCCCCTGCCACAGCTTCGTATCACGGTGAACGACGACGGCTTCCTCGAAGCGCTCGGCGACTTCGAGGAACCCCCCGGCCCGAGCTTCTGGGAGCGCGGATGAGTACGGCAACACAGACCCCCGAGGCCCGGGGGAAGGCACCCGCGGGCGAGCGGGCCGCCGACTGGGCCGACGGGAGACTGGGCATCTACGGCCTGGCCAAGGCCAACATGCGGAAGATCTTCCCCGATCACTGGTCCTTCCTGCTGGGGGAGGTGTGCCTGTGGTCCTTCGTGATCCTGCTGCTCACCGGTGTCTACCTGACGCTGTTCTTCGTCCCGAGCATGGGCGAGATCGCCTACGACGGCAGCTACGTGCCCATGCAGGGCGTGCTGATGTCCGAGGCCTACGCCTCCACCCTGCACATCAGCTTCGACGTCCGCGGTGGCCTGCTGATGCGGGAGATCCACCACTGGGCGGCGCTGATCTTCGTGGTCGGCCTGTTCTTCCACATGATGCGGGTGTTCTTCACCGGCGCCTTCCGCAAGCCGCGTGAGATCAACTGGCTGTTCGGTTTCACGCTGCTGCTGCTGGCGATGTTCACCGGTCTGACCGGCTACTCGCTGCCGGACGACCTGCTGTCGGGCACCGGTGTCCGCTTCATGGAGGGCGCCATCCTGGCCGTCCCGGTGGTCGGTACCTGGCTGCAGATGCTGCTGTTCGGCGGGGAGTTCCCGGGCCATGTGATCATCCCCCGGTTCTTCGTGGTGCACGTGCTGCTGCTCCCGGGGCTGATGCTGGCTCTGATCGCCGCTCACCTGATCCTGGTCGTGTACCACAAGCACACCCAGTTCGCCGGACCCGGGCGCACCAACAACAACGTGGTCGGCATGCCGCTGTTCCCGGTCTACATGGCCAAGGCGGGTGGCTTCTTCTTCCTGATCTTCGGTCTCTTCGCGCTGATCGCGGCGACCACGAGTATCAACCCGGTCTGGGTCCTGGGCCCGTACCGGCCCGATCAGGTGTCCACCAATGCCCAGCCGGACTGGTACATGGGCTTCTCCGAGGGTCTGGTGCGGCTCATGCCGGCCGCGGAGTTCGTCCTGTTCGACCGGTACACGCTCAACCTGGGTCTGCTCGTCCCGCTGATGGTCTTCCCGCTGATGATGGCCGTCATCGCGCTCTACCCGTTCTTCGAGAACTGGGTGACCAAGGACAAGCGGGAGCACCACATCGCGGAGCGTCCGCGCAACGCGCCGAACCGCACCGCGTTCGGTGTCGCCTGGCTGAGCTGGTACTTCGTCGCTCTGGTCGCGGGCGGCAACGACCTGTGGGCGCTCAACTTCGACCTGTCGATCAACGCGATCACCTGGTGGGGCCGGGTCTCCTTCTTCGTGCTGCCGGTCGTCGTCTTCATCGTGACCCGGCGGATCTGCCTGGGCCTGCAGCGCAGGGACCGGGAGAAGGTGCTGCACGGCAGGGAGAGCGGTGTCATCAAGCGCCTGCCGCACGGTGAGTTCGTGGAGGTCCACGAGCCGCTGTCGCGGGAGGAGCTGTACCGGCTCACCGCACACGACCAGCCCAAGCCGCTGGAGCTCGGCCCGGCGGAGGACGAGAACGGCGTGCCGCGCAAGGTCAGCAGGCTGGAGAGGCTGCGGGTCAGGCTCAGCCGCAGCTACTACGGCCCGGCCGGGCAGGTGCCCAAGCCCACCGCCGAGGAGTACCGCGAGATCACCAGTGGCGAGGGTCATCACTGATCCGCGTCGCACACGCACCGATCCGGGCCCCGCGCCTCACCCTTTCGGGTGGATCGCGGGGCCCGGCCCGTTGTCCGTACTCCGGGCAACGGGCCGTCCGGGCTCCGGGGCGCCGCTAGGCTTCCGGGGCGTCAGGAACCGCACGCCGACGACCGAGCCAGGAGTGATGCCATGAGCGCCGCGACCACCGCCGAGCACGGGGACGGGTCGTTCAGCTGGCCCCAGCTGCTCACCGCGCTGCTGGCGGGGGAGGACCTGAGCAGCCGGGCCACGGCATGGGCGATGGACCGGATCATGCGCGGGGAGGCGACCGACGCCCAGATCGCCGGTTTCGCCGTCGCCCTGCGCGCCAAGGGCGAGACGGTGCAGGAGCTCACCGGTCTGGTGGACACGATGTACGCGCACGCCCGGGTGATCGAGGTCCCCGGCCCGTCCGTGGACATCGTGGGCACCGGCGGGGACCGCGCCAGGACCGTGAACATCTCCACCATGTCGGCGATCGTGGTGGCCGGCACCGGGGCCCGAGTGGTCAAGCACGGCAACCGGGCCGCCTCCAGCGCCAGCGGCTCCTCCGACGTGCTGGAGAAGCTCGGCGTCAACCTGGACCTGGACCCGGACCGGGTGGCCGCGGTGGTGGAGGAGGCCGGGATCGGCTTCTGCTTCGCGGTCAAGTTCCACCCCGCGCTGCGGCATGTGGCCGCCGCCCGGCGGGAGCTGGGCATCGCCACCACCTTCAACTTCCTCGGCCCGCTGACCAATCCGGCGCGGGTGCGGGCCCAGGCCACCGGGGTCGCCGACGCCCGGATGGCGCCCATCATGGCCGGGGTGCTGGCCGAGCGGGGCTCCTCCGCGCTGGTGTTCCGCGGGGACGACGGCCTGGACGAGCTGACCGTGACCGGCACCTCCACGGTGTGGGTGGTCCGGGACGGCGCGGTCCGCCGGGAGTCCTTCGACCCGCGCAGTGTCGGGATCGAGCCGGTTCCCATCGAGGCGCTGCGCGGCGCGGACGCGGCCTACAACGCCGATGTGGCCCGCCGCCTCCTGGAAGGGGAGAAGGGCCCGGTCCGCGACGCCGTGCTGCTCAACGCCGCGGCGGCGCTTGTCGCCCTCGAGCCGGAGGAGGCCCCGCTGCCCGAACAGCTTGCCGCGGGGATGGAGCGGGCGGCCGGTTCGCTGGACTCGGGGGCGGCCGCCACCGCGCTGGAGCGGTGGGTGGCGGCCAGCCGGCTGTGAGGTCCTGGTGCGGCCCTGACCGCCCGTGACCGGGCGGTCAGGAGTCCAGCCCGATGGCGAAGGCCGCCTCCAGGTCGTGCTGGGAGTAGGTGCGGAAGGCGATGTGGGTCTCGGTGGACTCCACGCCGGGGACCTTGCTGATCCGCCCCGGGATGACCTCCGCCAGGTCGTCGTGGCGCGGTACCCGGACCATGGCGATGAGGTCGTGCGCGCCGGTCACCGAGTAGACCTCGCTGACCCCTTCCAGGGCCACGATCTGCTCGGCGATCTCCGGGATCCTGTCCACGCTGGTCTTGATGAGCACGATCGAGGTGATCACGAGTGGGCCTTTCCTCCGGAGCCTGCGGACACCGCCGTCACTCTAGCCGCCCCGGTCCCGGCCGCGCGGGGAACGGACCCGGGCGGCCGTGCCCGGCACCGCCGCCGGGCCGGCAGGCCGTAGGGTGACAGGATGGAACCCAGGGACGGCGCCGAGGTGCGCGCCTGCGGCCAGGACGAGGCCGAGGTGCTGGACCGCCCGCTGCCCGGACGCGTGCGCCACAAGGTGGTGGCGGTCGCGGGCGAGGCGTTCCCCTCGTTCACCCTGGCGGAACTCCCTCCGGGACTGCGGCAGTACGCCAGGTTCACCCCGCCGCGGCGGATCAAGTTCGGCGGCGCGGCGATCGCGGCGGCCCTGGAGAACGAGACGGGCTTCCGGCACCGCGTGGCGGCCCGGCTGCGCGAGACGGAGCCGGAGCTGGCCGCTGCGGTGGAGAGCGGGACCCCGCCCGCCGCGGCGGACCCGGTGGAGGTTGCCGCCGCTGCCTACCTGCTGCGGCCTCCGGGCTGGACCAAGCTGGTCGACGCGGCCGGCGAGGAGGCGCAGCGGCTCCAGGAGGCCAAGGACGTCGAGGACCGTGAGCGGGAACTGGCCCGGCTGCGCGCCGAACTGGCACAGGCCCGAGGTGCCGCGCGGGAGGACGCCGAGCGGCTGCGCGCCGAACTGGAATCGGCACGCAAGGAGAACGACGCGCTGCACCGCAGACTGCGCAGCGCGCTGAGCGACGTGCGGCGTGGCGAGGCCGAACAGCGCAAACTGCGCGCGGCGCTGGACGATCTGCGCAGCCGTTCCGCGGCGGCGCAGGTGGCGGCCGACAGCGAGGGCCGGCGGCTGAGGGCCCGGCTGGCGGAGGCGGAGGCCGCGGTGGAGGCCGGCCGCAGGGCTGCCCGGGAGGGCCGCAGCATCGAGGACATGCGGCTGCGCCTGCTGCTGGACACCGTGCTGGACGCGGCCCAGGGGCTGCGCCGGGAACTCGCCCTGCCGCCCGTGCAACTGCGCCCGGCGCAGACGGTGGACGCGGTCGAACCGGGGGGAGTGACTCCCCGGGACGTCGAGCAGCGGGCGCTGGCCGGCGACGACCCGGCGCTGCTCGACCAGTTGCTGGCGCTGCCGCGTGCCCATCTGGTGGTGGACGGCTACAACGTCACCAAGGCCGGCTACCCGACGATGCCGCTGGAGAAGCAGCGGCTGCGGCTGCTGGGCGGGCTGGCGGTGCTGGCGGCCCAGACGGGTGCGGAGATGACCTGCGTGTTCGACGGCGCGGAGCTCACGGCGCCGGTGCTGCTGACCCCGCCGCGGGGGGTCCGGGTGCTGTTCAGCAAGCCGGGACAGACCGCGGACGAGGTGATCCGGCAGCTGGTGCGGGCCGAGCCCCCGGGCCGTCCGGTGACGGTGGTCTCCTCCGACCGCGAGGTGGCCGAGGGCGTGGCCCGGGCGGGGGCCCGGCCGGTCTCCTCCGCGTTGCTGCTGAAGCGGCTCGCCAGGTCCTGACAGTCCGCTTGGTCCGGAAGGTGCGTTCTGTCCGCACACCGACGGTGTGAGGGCCGTCGCGGGCGGTGTGAGATAAGTAAAAACATCGGAGAAGGATTTGAACCGATGAACTGAGCATGGCTAGTGTCGGCCCACGAACCTTCGCGAGGGAGTTCACCTCACCCGGGGTGGCCGCGAAGGTACCGCCGATCCGCGGCCGATACGCGGAGCCGGGACCAGGCCCCCACACCCGGCAGGCGGCTGAGGAAGAAGGAGCTCGCCCCAGTGGCGTCCCACCGTCGTCCCAAGCAGCCGGGCCGTACCCGCGTCACCATTTTCGGCGCTACCGCCGCCGCCACCGTCGCTCTCTCCTCGCAGGCCGCACAGGCCGACCCGAACCTCTCCAAGGACGAGGTCAAGGAGCAGGTGGACGACCTGTACGAGCAGGTCACCAAGATCAACGAGCAGTACATCGGTGCCCAGGAGAACGAGGAACAGCTCCAGGAGAGGGCCGATGAGCTCCAGGAGTCCGTGGCCCGCGGCCAGGAGGAGCTCAACACGCTGCGCAACAGCCTGGGTTCCGCGGCGGCCGCCCACTACCGCACCGGCAGCCTGGACCCGTCGGTCCAGCTCTTTCTCTCCTCCGACCCGGACGCCTACCTCGAGCAGGCCTCCACCCTCAACCAGATCACCGGCAAGCAGGCCGAGTCGCTGCGGCTGATCGAGGCCAAGCAGCGCACCCTCGCCCAGCAGCGGCAGGAGGCCACCAAGAAGCTGGAGGAGCTCGAGGAGGTCCGCGAGGAGATCGGCAAGAAGAAGAAGAAGATCCAGGGCAAGCTGAACGAGGCCCAGCGCCTGCTCAACCAGCTGACCCAGGAGGAGCGCGACGCGATCGCCGCCGCGGAGGCGGATGCCGCCGCCCGCGCGGCCGCCGAGGCCCAGCGGGCCGACCGCTCCGAGGGCCGCACCGAGCTGGCCGCCGGCTCCTCCCGCGCCACCTCCGCACTGGGCGCCGCCCAGTCCAAGCTCGGCTCGCCCTACGTCTACGGCTCGCCCGGCCCGAACTCCTTCGACTGCTCCGGTCTGACGTCATGGGCCTTCGCCCAGGCCGGGATCAGCCTGCCGCGCACCTCGCAGGCACAGGCCAACGTCGGCACCCGGGTGTCGCGGGACCAGCTGCAGCCGGGCGACCTGGTCTTCTTCTACGGCGACCTCGGCCACGTCGGGATCTACTCCGGCAACGGGCAGATGATCCACTCCCCCCGCCCGGGCACCGTCGTCCGCTACGAGTCGATCAACGTGATGCCCTTCCAGTTCGGGGTCCGGGTCGGCTGACCCACCGCGGCACCGGTCCGGGACAGCACCGGACCGGTGTCCTCCGGACGGGTGAATCCGGAGTGTCGTCACTCTCGGTGTCGGTCTCGTGACCTGCGGAAGTGGCCTGCTGTGACGCTCCGTAATGCCTGTTCGGCCTTTTCCCCACCCGCCACGCGGCTAGATTCTGCTCGCCTTGGTTCCGACCGAAGGGAGCGGCGCCCGCAGTGGTTTCGCACCGACGTCCTCCGCATACCGGCCCGGGCCGGTACGCCCGGATCACCATGCTCTCCGCCGCCGCCGGCGCGGTGGCGGCCGTGACCCTCACTCCTGCCGCCGCGGACCCCGGCGCGCCGCCCGGCGACCGTGCCGACGCGGCCCGGAAGGTGACGGAGCTGTTCGCCGAGGCGGAGCGGGCCGTGGAGGAGTACAACGGCACCGCCGAGCGGGTCGGGGAGCTCGAGCGGGAGGCCGAGCGCGGCCGTGACCTGGTCGCCCACGGCCAGGACGCCGTGAACCGGCAGCGCCGGGCCCTGGGCTCGGCCGCCGCCGCCCACTACCGGTCCGGCGGCGTGAACCCCTCGCTGACCCTGCTGCTCTCGCCCGACCCCGACGGCTATCTGCACCGCGCCGCCGTCCTGGAGAGGGCCGGGGCCCGTCAGGCCGGGGAGCTCACCGGACTGCTGCGGGCGCAGCGCCGGCTGGAGCAGCGCCGCACCGAGACCGAGGAGAAGCTGTCGCGGCTGGCGGCCGAGCGGGAGGAGCTGGGCCGGAAGAAGGAGGCCGTCCAGCGCAAACTGTCCGCGGCCCGGCGGCAGTACGAGCAGCTGACCGAGCGGGAGCGCCAGGAGCGCGAGCAGGCCGCCCGCGGCGCCGGGCGGCATCCGGACGGTCTGCCCGGCCCGGAAGCGGAGGCCGCCGCCTCGCGCGCCGCCGCCGCCGTCGCCGCCGCCCGTCGGGCCGTCGGGCGGCCCTACGGCTGGGGGCAGTCGGGGCCCTCCGCGTTCGACTGCTCGGGGCTGGTCCAGTGGTCCTACCGGCAGGCCGGTGTCTCGCTGCCGCGGACCTCCCAGGGGCAGGCCGGCGCCGGGGCGCGGGTCCCGCTGTCCGGGATCCGGCCGGGGGACATCGTGGTGTACCGCGACGACGCCAGCCACGTGGGCCTGTACACCGGTGGCGGCCGGGTGGTCCACGCGCCCTATCCCGGGGCCCGCGTGCGGTACGACCCGGTGGGCATGATGCCGGTCACGGCTGTCGTGCGTCCCTGACCCCGGGCACCGGGCAGGGCCCCGGGCGGGGCCCGGTAGGGTCGTCGGGTGATGCGCAAGACTCTCGTCGTCACCAATGACTTCCCGCCCCGCCCCGGGGGCATCCAGGCGTTCCTGCACAGCATGGCGCTGCGCCTGGACCCGCAGCGGGTGGTGGTCTACGCCTCGACGTGGAACCGCACACGGGCCGGCCGGGAGGCCACCGCCCGCTTCGACGCGGACCAGCCCTACCCGGTGATCCGGGACCGGGCCACCATGCTGCTGCCCACCCCGCGCGTCACCCGGCGGGCCTGTGCCCTGCTGCGGGAACACGACTGCTCGGCCGTCTGGTTCGGCGCCGCGGCCCCGCTCGGCCTGATGGCCCCGGCGCTGCGCCGGGCCGGCGCCGAGCGGCTGGTGGCGACCACCCACGGCCACGAGGCCGGCTGGGCCGCGCTGCCCGGCTCCCGGCAGCTGCTGCGCCGGATCGGCCGCCGCACGGACACCCTCACCTATCTCGGCGAGTACACCCGGTCGCGGATCGCCCGGGCGGTCGGTGAGCAGGTGGCGGCGAGAATGGCGCACCTGCCGCCCGGGGTGGACGAGAAGGTCTTCCACCCCGGATCCGGCGGCGAGGAGGTCCGGTCCCGACTGGGCCTGACGGACCGTCCGGTGGTGGTGTGCGTGTCCCGGCTGGTGCCGCGCAAGGGCCAGGACACCCTGATCCGGGCGATGCCGCGGATCCTGGCCGCCGAGCCGGACACGGTGCTGCTGATCGTCGGCGACGGCCCCTACCGTGCCGATCTCCAGCGGCTGGCCCAGGAGACGGAGGTCGCCGCCTCCGTGCACTTCACCGGCGCGGTGCCCTGGGAGGAGCTCCCGGCGCACCACGGTGCGGGCGACGTCTTCGCGATGCCCTGCCGGACCCGGCGCGGCGGGCTGGACGTGGAAGGCCTGGGCATCGTCTATCTGGAGGCGTCCGCCACCGGCCTGCCCGTGGTGGCCGGGGACTCCGGCGGGGCCCCTGACGCGGTGCTGGACGGCGAGACGGGATGGGTGGTCCGGGGCGCGGGTCCGGCGGCCCCCGCCGAGACCGCCGGGCGGATCGTGACGCTCCTGGGCGATGCCGCGCTGCGCCGCCGGATGGGTGAGCGCGGCCGTGCCTGGGTGGAGGAGCGCTGGCGCTGGGACCTGCTGGCCGGGGAGCTGAAGGGGCTGCTGGGCCGGCCGGACTGAGCGAAGCCGGCGTGACGGACGGTCAGCGTCGCCGCTTCTCCCGCTTCTCCCGCTTCCCCTCCCCCGGGGGGGTGTAGATCTCCTCGATCCGGTCGGCGAAGTCCTCGAGGACCGCGTGCCGCTTCAGCTTCATCGTCGGCGTGAGGTGTCCGGACTCCTGGCTGAACTGGTCCGGCAGGATGCGGAACTCCCGGACCGACTCGGCGCGGGAGACCGCCTCGTTGCCCCTGTCGACCGCCTCCTGGACCGCCTCCCGCACGCCGGGGTCGGCCAGCAGTTCCCCGCGCTCCAGATCCGCCTTGCCGTGTTCCCTCGCCCAGCGGCCCAGGAACTCCTCGTCCAGGGTGACCAGCGCGGCGACGAAGGGACGGCCGTCGCCGACCACCATGCACTCGGCGACCAGCTCATGGCTGCGGATGCCGTCCTCGATGACGGCCGGGGCGACGTTCTTGCCCCCGGCGGTCACCAGGATCTCCTTCTTGCGGCCCTTGATGGTCAGGTAGCCGTCGTCGTCCAGCGAGGCCAGATCGCCGGTCCGGTACCAGCCGTCGGTCATCGCCTCCTCGGTGGCCTCGGGGTTGTTCAGGTAACCGGAGAACAGGTGCTCGCCTGTGACCAGCAGTTCGCCGTCGTCCTCGACGCGCAGCCCGCCGCCGGGCAGCGGACGGCCGACGGTGCCGATCCGGGGGGCGTCCCAGGGGTTGAACGCGGCGGCGCCGCAGGACTCGGTGAGGCCGTAGCCCTCGAGGACCGTGAAGCCGATACCCCGGTAGAAGTGCCCGAGCCGCTCGCCGAGCGGGGCCCCGCCGGAGATGGCGTGGGTGGCCCGGCCGCCCAGGACGGCCCGCAGCTTGCGGTAGACCAGCCGGTCGAAGACGGCATGGCGCAGCCGGAGTCCCAGGGAGGGGCTACGGCCGTCGTCCAGGGCCCGGCTCCAGGCGATCGCGGTATCCGCGGCCTTCTCGAAGATCCTGCCCCTGCCGTCCTCCTTGGCCTTGGCCCGGGCGGAGTTGTAGACCTTCTCGAAGACCCGCGGGACACCCAGCACGATCGTCGGCCGGAACGTGGCCAGGTCGTCGGTGAGGGTGGCGGTGTCCGCCACGTGCCCGAGCCGGATCGGCGCCAGGGCCGCGGCCACCTCCACCATCCGGGCGAAGACGTGGGCCAGCGGGAGAAACAGCAGGACGGAGCTCTCCCCGGTGCGGAACAGCGGAGCCAGCCCCTCGACGACGTTGCCGCACTCGGCGAGGAACGCGCGGTGGGTGAGCACGCAGCCCTTGGGGCGCCCGGTGGTGCCCGAGGTGTAGATGAGGGTCGCGGTGCTCCCGGCGTCGGCCGTCGCGCCGGCACGGGCCAGTTCCTCGTCCGGAACGTCCGCGCCGGCCGCCGTCAGGCGGGCCACTGCGGCCTCCTGGCCGGGGGCATCGAGGCACCACAGCCGCCGAAGGTCCGGCACCCGGTCGCGGACGGACTCCACCTTCCGCAGGTGCTCCTCGCTCTCCACCACGCAGCCGGTGGAGCCGGAGTCGCCGAGGATCCAGGCGATCTGCCCGGCCGAGCTCGTCTCGTACACAGGCACGGTGACCGCGCCCACCGACCAGATGGCGAAGTCCAGCAGAGTCCACTCGTACCGGGTTCGCGACAGCAGGCCGATCCGATCGCCGGGGCGGACGCCCTCGGCGAGCAGGCCCTTGGCAACCGCGCGCACCTCGTCGAGGAACTGCCGGGCCGTCACATCCCGCCACTCGCCGTCGCGCCGGCGCGCGACGACCGGCACCCCGGGGTGCTCCGCCGCGTTCCGTTCGAGCAGTTGCGGCAGGGTGCTGCCGGGAGAGACCTCGTAGAGGGCTGGAAGGCTGAACTCGCGCACGGGTGCTCCTCGTCGGTACCGGCGGGGAGGGGCCGAGCGGCCCCCGGCCACCCGTCGGTACCTTCCCGGCGATGGCCACCCGCCTGAGATGTACTGTGTGTCACACTTCCCCGTCCCTCAGCAGCAGCCTACGTCAGGCCGGGCCCCCGTGACGGGAACGAGCGGACGGGCACGCGCCGGTGCGCGGTAGCCTTCCCCCGGAACCCGGCGGCGATCACCGGCCGGGAGAACCGCGACAACCCCCAAGGAGCCACGGCGATGGCTGAGCACACCAGGTCGAGCATCACCATCGAGGCGTCACCGGAACAGGTCATGGCGGTGATCTCCGACTTCGGCAGGTACCCGGAGTGGACGGAGGAGGTCAAGGAGGCCGAGGTGCTCTCCACCGACGACCGGGGCCGGGCCGAGGAGGTCCGCCTCCTGCTGGACGCCGGTGCCATCAAGGACGAGCACACCCTGGCCTACCGGTGGACCGGTCCGCGGGAGGTGCACTGGTCCCTGGTGAAGTCCCGCATGCTGCGCGCTCTCGACGGCTCCTACCGGCTGGTGCCGGCCGGCGGCGGCACCGAGGTCACCTACCGGCTCACCGTCGACGTGAAGATCCCGATGCTGGGAACCATCAAGCGCAAGGCCGAGAAGGTCATCATCGACCGGGCCCTGGACGGGCTGAAGAAGCGCGTCGAGTCCCTGCCCGCACCCGGCCGGGACTGACCCCGGCGCCCCGCGGCCCCGGCCGGGAACGGATGACGATGACGCACCCCGGACCGCGCACCGTGCTGGTCACCGGCCCGGGCGGAGCGGGCCGAACCACGGTCGCCGCCGCCACCGCGCTCGCCGCGGCACGCGGCGGCGAGCGGGCCCTGCTGCTCAGCGGTGAGCCGGAGGCCCGTCTGGCCGCCCTGCTGGGCACCGCCCCGCCCGCCTGGCCCGCCGCCCCGGCGGCCGCGGCCCACGGACTGCGGGCCGTGCGGGTGGACTCCGCCGCACGGTTCCGCGCGGGTGCACTGGCCCTGCAGCGGCACGGCAGCGCCGCGCTGGACGCGCTGGGAGCCGTACCGCTGGACGACGACGAGCTCACCGAACTGCCGGGGGCCGGTGAACTCGCCCTGCTGCACGCCATGGGCGCCGCGCACGGCTCACGGGAGTGGGACCTGCTGGTGGTGGACCTGCCTCCGGCCGCGGACGCCGTCCGCATGCTAGCCCTGCCCGGCCAGCTGCGCCGCTACCTGCGGCGCCTGCTGCCGCCCGAGCGCCGTACCGCGAGGGCGCTGCGTCCGCTCCTCGCCCAGCTCGCCGGTGTGCCGATGCCGGCCCAGGGCCTGTACGAGGCCGCCGGCCGCCTGGACGCGTCGCTGGCCGCGGTCCAGGCAGTGACCGAGCACCCCGGCACCGCGGTGCGGCTGGTCGCCGAACCGGAGGCCGGGGCGGTGGCCGCGCTGCGCACCGTCCGGGCCGGGCTCGCCCTGCACGGCCTTCGGGCCGGCCCGGTCGTCGCCAACCGGGTCCTGCCGGCCGGGTCCGGCGACCCGTGGCTGGCGTCCGCGGCCGCCCGGCAGCGCACCGCCCTGGAGGACCTCGCCCGCCTCGCGGCCCCGGAGTGCGGCCGGAGCGACGAGGCACCGAAGGACGTACGGGAACTGCCGCACCTGGGACGGGAGGTGTCCGGCCCCGGCGATCTCGGCCTGCTGGCGGAACTGGCCGGGCCGGCCCACCCGCAGGGCCCTCCGGGCCCGGCGGTGCGCCCCGGGGAGCTGCCGGTGGACGACCGGCTGGCCCGGGACGGCACGCTGGTCTGGCGGCTCCCCCTGCCCGGCGCCGTCCGGGAGGAACTCGACCTGGTCCGGCGCGGCGACGAACTCGTCGTCACCGTCGGGCCCTTCCGCCGGGTGCTGGAGCTGCCCCCGGTGCTGCGGCGCTGCACGGTCACCGGGGCCGGGCTGCGCGGGGGAGCGCTCGCCGTGCGGTTCGCCCCCGACCCCGGCCTGTGGCCCGCCGGCACCGCAGGGACATGACCGGCCGGTCCGGTACCGTCGGTACCGGACGCCACGGCCGCATCCGGCGGCCGGACGTCGGACCGTGCCGGCCGCCGCAGGAGCCCGCGATGAGCGATTCCACCGAACACCCCGACCGGGGCGCCGCCGGGGCCCGCCCCGGCGAGGACCCCACCGGTCACGACTCCGACGCCTGGGCGCGGGCCTGCGAGGAGGATCTGGCGGCCGAGTCGGCCCGGCACCGCGAGCGGCACGACCCGCCGCCCGCCGATCTCACCGAGGAACTGCGCCGGCTCGCCGGTGCCGTCACCGAAGGGCTCGGGCGGCTGGGCCTGGACACCGGCCCGCTGGCCGGACGGGTACAGGAGGTCCTCGGCCCCGTACTGCTCCGCAACCCGGAGGTGGCGGGCCACCTGGCCCGCGCCGGAGGGGAACTGCTGGCCGCCTACCGGGCCGCCGTCAGCGCCCACGAGCGGGACTGGACCCGGCCCCCCGCACCCCGCGGTCCGCAGGCGGGGGAGGGCGGGGAGACCGGCGACCGGGACGCTCCGGGCGGCGGTCCCGCACCGACCCGGATCGACCTCGACTGAACCCCGGGACGTCCGCGAGCCGATCACGGACCATCCACCAGCCGATCACCCGGCAGACCCCCGCGGTTCCCTCCGGTACGGTGTCCACCGGCGGATTCACCGGACTTCACTGAGGGACTCATGGGACTGACCATCGGCGTCGACATCGGCGGTACCAAGATCGCGGCCGGTGTGGTCGACGAGAAGGGCTCGATCCTCGAGACCCGCACGGTGCCGACCCCGCCCACCCCCGATGCCGTGGTGGACGCCATCGCCGACGCGGTGCGCACCGTCGGCTCCGGCTCGGCGGAGGCCGTCGGCATAGGAGCGGCCGGATACGTCGACGACAAGCGCGCCACCGTGCTGTTCGCCCCGAACATCCGCTGGCGCCGCGAGGCGCTCAAGGACCGCATCGAGCAGCGGGTCGGCCTGCCCGTGGTGGTGGAGAACGACGCCAACGCCGCGGCCTGGGGCGAGTACCGCTTCGGCGCCGGGGCCGGCCACGAGGACGTGGTGTGCATCACCCTGGGCACCGGCCTGGGCGGCGGCATCATCATCGGCGGCAGGCTGCACCGCGGCCGGTTCGGCGTGGCCGGGGAGTTCGGCCACGTCCGGGTCGTTCCCGACGGACTGCTGTGCGGCTGCGGGAGTCAGGGCTGCTGGGAGCAGTACGCCTCGGGCCGGGCACTGGTCCGCTACGCCCGGCAGCGCGCCGCGGCGACGCCCGAGGCCGCGGCCGCGCTGCTGGCGCTGGGCGACGGCACCCCCGAGGGCATCGACGGGCGGCACGTCAGCCTGGCCGCCCGGGGCGGCGACCCGGTCGCCGTGGACTCCTTCCGCGAGCTCGCCCGCTGGGTGGGGGCCGGGCTGGCCGATCTGGCCTCTCTCTTCGATCCGTCGGCGTTCATCGTGGGCGGCGGGGTCTCCGACGAGGGCGACCTGGTGCTCGAGCCGATCCGCAAGTCCTTCCGGCGGTGGCTGGTGGGCGGCCGGTACCGCCCGCACGCCGAGGTCCTGGCGGCCAGGCTGGGCGGGCAGGCCGGCCTGGTGGGGGCCGCGGACCTGGCGCGCCACGGCTGACCGCTCCGGGGCGGGGCCGGTACGGTCGGCGCATGGCTGCCGAGGTCTCCGTCCTGAGCTACAACGTGCGCTCCCTGCGCGATGACCTGGGGGCGCTGGCCCGGGTCGTGCGGGCCTGCGCGCCGGATGTCCTGTGTGTGCAGGAGGCACCGCGGTTCTTCCGGTGGCGCCGGCACGCGGCCCGGCTGGGCCGGGCCACCGGCCTGATGTATGTGACCGGCGGCGCTCCCACCTGCGGGACCATGATCATGGCCGACCCGCGGGCCCGGGTCGAGCGCACCGCCGACCTGCCGATGCCCCTCACCCCGGGCCTGCACCGCAGGGCGCTGTCCGCGGCGGTGCTCCGCTTCGGCGGCGCCGCCCGGCTGGGGGTGATCAGCTTCCACCTCAGCCTGGAGGAGGAGGAGCGGTGGAGCCAGGGCGGGCTGCTGCTGAGTGAGCTGCGACGGTTGGGGGCACCCGCCGCGGTCGCTGCCGGGGACGTCAACGAGCGGCCCGGCGGGCGTACGTTCCGCCGGCTGGCCGGGGAGCTCCAGGACGGCTGGGCGGTGGCTCCGGGCGGTGGCGGGCCCACCTACCCCTCCACCGGTCCGCACAAGCGCATCGACGCCGTGCTGTGCACCGCGGCGGTGGAGGTGACCGGCTGCGGTGTACCCGTGGAGCTGCCCGGGGCCCGCGCGGACGATCCGGCGCGGGCGACGGATCATCTGCCCGTCCTGGCCACGCTGCGCATCCCGGACCCCGGCTGACGGGCGGAGGACGGGCCGCCCCTCAGACCACCGCGCCGCTGCCGGGGTCCGTCCACTCGTCGTCGCGGCCGTCGCGCATCCGGGCCACCAAGGTGGCGAACCCGCCCAGGAAGCCCCCCACGCCGAGCGTCACGATCCACCAGGTCATGTCCTGTTGGAAGAGCACCGTCAGGACCAGCAGCAGCGGCCCGCCGACCGCGCCCAGCCAGGCCATCTTGGTGGTCATGTCGGTCTCCGGCAGCGGCGGTGGTTCCGGGGGGACGAAGTGCCCCTCGTCCTCCTCCTCGGGCGCCCAGTCGCGCGGCCCGGTACCCGACCACTGCCCGGAGGGCGACGAGTCGTCCAGCGGCCCGGAACCCGGCTTGGTCAGGGTGTCGCCCTCGGGCCGCCCGCCCGCCTCCGGCGGCACGGCGGGCCGGTCGGTCTCCTCGCGCTCCGCCGGCCGGTCGACGGTGTCGGTGCGGTCCACCTCCTCGGCCCGCGGCCACACGCCCGGGGGTTCCGCGGGCCGCGCGCCGTAGCCGGCGACGATCTGTGCCCAGGCGGCTTCCTCGTCGATCGGGTCCCGGCCGTCGCCGCGGCCCTGGTCACGTTCGGTCACGGGCAGTCTTCCTCGTCGAGAGCCGGCTGATGAAGTCGTCCGTCTCCTGAAAGATACGGTCCGCGTCGTGATCAAGGGTAGCCACGTGGTAACTGTCCCGGAGTACCCGCTCGGTCACGTCCCGGGAGGACACCGAAGCCAGCACGAGAGCCGAGTCGGAGGCCGGCACCACCTTGTCCACCGTGCTGCGCAGGAGCAGCAGCGGCTGGGTGACCTGGGGAAGTTCCTCCCGCACCAGCCGGAACAGCCGGCGCAGCGAGTGGGCGGCGTGCAGCGGGACCCGGTCGTAGCCGGTCTCGCCGACCCCCTCCTTGGCGATATCGCCGGTCAGACCCTTGGTGCTGGGCACCAGGAAACGGCCCACCCCCAGCGCCAGGCCGCGCCCGCGCGGAAAGGTGACGGCCGGATTGACCACGGCGACACCGCGCACCGCGTCCCCGCGCCGGGCGGCCAGCCGCAGGGCCAGCGCGCCGCCCATGGACAGACCGCAGACGAAGACCTCCTCGCACCGTCCGGCCAGGGCGGTCAGCTCGCGGTCCACGGTGGCGTACCAGTCCTGCCATCCGGTGTGCTGGAGGTCCTCCCAGCGCGTCCCGTGTCCCGGCAGCAGCGGCAGCGAGACCGTCAGCCCCCGCGCGGCCAGGTGCTCGGCCCACGGGCGCATCGACTGCGGGCAGCCGGTGAACCCGTGGCACAGCAGGACGCCGGTGGGCGAGCCCTCGTGCACGAAGGGCTCCGCGCCGGGAAGAAGCTGCATTCTCGGATCTCCGTTCCGTACAGGACGGCGCCGGGGCATGGGCCGTACCGGGGCGGTGCCGTGGCTGACAACCCTACGCGCGCGCCCGGGCACCCGGTAGCCGGTAAGGTCGGGGTGGGCAGAAACTGGAGGTTCCCGGGGTGTTGTACGGCGCGATGAAGCTTTCCGTGGGCGGAGGGCTCAAACTGGCCTTCCGTCCCTGGGTGGAGGGCAAGGAGCACGTGCCCGCGACGGGGCCCGCGATCCTGGCCAGCAATCACCTGTCCTTCTCCGACTCCTTCTTCCTGCCCGCGGTGCTGGACCGCAAGGTCACCTTCATCGCGAAGGCCGAGTATTTCAACTCCCCGGGCCTCAAGGGCCGGCTGACCGCGGCGTTCTTCAAGGGCGTGGGGCAGTTGCCGGTGGACAGGTCCGGCGGGCGGGGCGCGGGCGAGGCCGCCGTCCGCAGCGGAATAGCGGTCCTGGAGCGCGGTGAGCTGTTCGGCATCTACCCGGAGGGCACCCGTTCCCCGGACGGCAGGCTCTACCGCGGCAAGCCCGGTGGTCTGGCCCGGGTCGCCCTGGCCACCGGCGCGCCGGTCATTCCGGTCGCCATGATCGACACCGAGAAGATCCAGCCGCCGGGCAAGGTGATGCCCAAGCTGATGCGGCCGGGCATCCGGATCGGCGAGCCCCTGGACTTCAGCCGCTACCAGGGCATGGAGGGCGATCGCTTCATCCTCCGGTCGGTGACCGACGAGGTGATGTACGCGATCATGAAGCTGTCCGGCCAGGAGTACGTGGACATCTACGCCACGGCGGCCAAGCGGCAGATCGCCGAGGCGGCCAAGGCCGGGAAGGCCGAGAAGACGGCCAGGGCGGGGAAGCCCGGCCGGAAGGACACGGGCACGGACGGCCGGTAGCGCTCCGGGCGGGGACGGGGAGGGGGCGAGGCGATGGGTACGGCAGCGCCGGCGAGGATGTCGGTCGAGCAGCCGCTGTGGCAGGCGCTCACCGGGTACCGCGTGCTCAGCCTGTGCTACGCGATCGGCCTGTTCGGCTGGAGCTACGGCGAGCAGGGGCGGCCGTGGGTCGGCGTCGTCTATCTGGCGGCGCTGGCCGTCTGGACGGCGGCCACCGTCCGCCGGGTCTCCTCCGCCGAGCGGTGCACCCGCGGGTTTCTGGCCGGTGACCTGACCATGGCCGTCACCGGCATCCTGCTCAGCCTGCTCGCCGACCCGCACGGGGCGGTCGATCCCACCCTGCCGTCCATCTGGACCGCCGGAGCCGTCCTCGCCTATGCCGTCAAGGGCGGCTGGCGCTGGGCCGCCGGGGCCTCCTCGGTGGTGGGGGTGGCCAACGTGGTGGAGACCGGCGGGCTCAGCAACAGCACGGTGCACAACGTGATGCTGGTCTGCGTGGCCAGCGTCGCGATCGGCTACGTCGTGGAGGTGGCCCGGGCCAGCGAACGGACGCTGGCGCGGGCGCTGCGCATCGAGGCCGCCACCCGTGAGCGGGAGCGGCTGGCCAGGGACATCCACGACAGCGTCCTCCAGGTGCTCGCGATGGTGCAGCGCCGGGGCACCGCCCTGGGCGGCGAGGCGGCGGAGCTGGGACGGATGGCGGGGGAGCAGGAGGCGGCCCTGCGGTCCCTGATGGCCGGCCGGCCCCGGGCCGGCGATGTCCCGGGGCAGGCGGCCGGCCCCGCGCCACGGGCGGCGGAGGACCCGGAACAGCAGACGGACCTGCGCCTCCTGCTGGCCGCTCACGAGAGCGAGCAGGTGACCGTCTCCGGCCCCGGAGGCCCGGTGCCGGTATCCGCGCACGCCGCCCGGGAGCTGGCCGCCGCCGTCGCCGCGGCCCTGGACAACGTGCGCCGGCACGCCGGCGGGCGGGCGTGGATCCTGCTGGAGGACGAGCCGGACGTGGTACTGGTGACCGTCCGGGACGACGGGCCGGGCATCGCCGAGGGCCGGCTGGCATCCGCCGAGGCGGAGGGCCGGCTGGGCGCGGCCCTGTCGATCCGCGGCCGGCTGCGGGAGCTGGGCGGCACCGCGCGGTGGGAGTCGGTGCCCGGTCAGGGCACCGAGGTCGAACTGCGGCTGCCCAGGCTGCCGCAGCGCCACAACGGGAGGGAAGCGCACCGGTGAGCGAGCAGCCGTTGAGAGTGATGGTGGTCGACGACCACCCGATGTGGCGGGACGCGGTGGCCCGCGACCTGTCCGAGTCCGGTCTCGAGGTGGTGGCCACGGCCGGGGACGGCCCGGAGGCGGTGCGGCGGGCGCGCGCGGTGCGCCCGGATGTCCTGGTCCTGGACCTGAACCTGCCGGGTCTGCCGGGCGCCGAGGTCTGCCGCCTGCTGGCGCGGGACGCGGGGGGCCGGGAGGAGGACGAGGGGGAGGGGCTCCGGGTCCGGGTGCTGGTCCTCTCGGCCAGCGGCGAGCAGGAGGATGTGCTGGAGGCCGTCAAGGCGGGTGCGACCGGATACCTGGTGAAGTCGGCCGGCGCCGGTGAGCTGCTGGACGCCGTCCGCCGCACCGCCGCCGGCGAGCCGGTGTTCACCCCGGGCCTGGCCGGCCTGGTGCTGGGCGAGTACCGGCGGCTCGCCGGACAGCCCGCGCGCCCCGGCGTGCCCGGCGGACCGGGCTCCCGGAGGGAGGCCGTGCCCCGGCTCACCGAGCGGGAGACCGAGGTGCTGCGGCTGGTGGCCAAGGGGCTGACGTACCGTCAGATTGCCGAGCGGCTGGTCATCTCCCACCGCACCGTGCAGAACCACGTGCAGAACACCCTGGGCAAGCTTCAGCTGCACAACCGCGTGGAACTGGTCCGCTATGCCATCTCGCGCGGCCTGGACACCGACAGCTGACGCGGCGACGGGACAACGAGAACAGCCACGAGAACAGCCACGAGAACAGCGAGAGAAGGACTGACTTCCGTGACCATCCTTGCCTTCGGCGTCCAGGCCGATGAGAAGCCGCTGCTGGCCCGCGCCTTCGCGGACCACGACCTGCACGCCCTGGACGTGGACCTGGGACCGGACACCACCCCGCTGGCCCGCGGCCACGAGGTCATCACCGTCAGCGTGAACGCCAGGCTGGACGCCGGTGTGCTGCGGGACCTGGCCGCGGGCGGCACCAGGATGATCGCCCAGCGTGCCACCGGGTTCAACAACATCGACCTGCCCACCGCCCGGGAGCTGGGGCTCACCGTCGCCCGGGTCTCCCACTACTCGCCCTACTCGGTGGCCGAGTTCGCCTGGACGCTCGCGATGGCCGTCAACCGGAGGATCGTGCGTGCCGCGCGCCGCACCCGGGAGTTCGACTTCAGGCTCGACGGGCTGCTGGGCCGCGACATGCACGGGGCGACCGCCGGAGTGCTGGGCACCGGGAAGATCGGGGAGGCCTTCAGCCGGATCGCGCACGGCTTCGGGATGCGGCTGCTGGGCTGGGACGTCAGCCCCAACCCGGCCTGTACGGCGCTGGGCATGAAGTACACCGACCTGCCCCGGCTGCTGGCCGAGGCCGATGTGATCAGCCTGCACGTGCCGCTGCTGCCCGAGACCCACCACATCATCGACGCCGCCGCGCTGCGCACCATGAAGGACGACGCCATCCTGGTCAACTCCAGCCGGGGCGGCCTGGTGGACACCGACGCCCTGGTCGACGAGCTGCGCCGGGGCCGTTTCACGGGTGTCGGCCTGGACGTCTACGAGGCCGAGGCCGGGCTCTTCTACCAGGACAAGTCCCTGGAGGTGGTGGCCGACGACACGCTCGCCCGCCTGATGACCTTCAACAACGTCATCGTGTCCTCCCACCAGGCGTATTACACGCGGGAAGCGGTCGGCCAGATCATCGGCACCACGCTGCGCAACGTGGAGGACTATCTGGCGGGGGCCACCAGCGAGAACACCCTGGTGGCCCCCGGTCTCAGCCGACCCTGAGACCGGCCAGCAGCCCGGTGACGATGCCGGGACCGTCCAGCGTCAGCACCGACTCCGGGTGGAACTGCACGGAGGAGAAACCGGCCGCGCGCAGCGCGTGGACCTCACCGCTGCGCGCGTCCCGGCTCACCTCGATGCCCCGCAGGGCGAGCCCGGCGGCCGTGGACTCGTCGCAGCGCGCCGTCCAGGAGTTGTAGAAACCGACGGTCTCGGTGCGCCCGAAGAAGTCGATGCGCTCCTGGGCGCCCTGGAAGGGCTCTGCCCTGCGGACCAGTTCCAGGCCGGTTCCGGCGGCGATCAGCTCGTGGCCCAGGCACACGCCGAGCACCCCGTGCCGGTGGTCGCGCAGCAGCCGGGCGGTCAGGGCCCGCAGCCGCCGCATCCTGGGGTCCGCCGGGTCCGAGGGGTTACCGGGGCCGGGACCCAGCACCACCGGCCCGCGGTGTGCCAGGGCCGATTCCGCCAGTCCCGGCTCGTCGTGCCGGAGCACTCGCGCCCCGAAGCCGCAGGCCCTCAGCAGATGCGCCAGCATCGCGGTGAAGGTGTCCTCCGCGTCGATCACCAGGGCCTCGCCGCGCGCCGGCCCCGGTTCGTCACCGGTCCGCATCCGCAGCCAGAACGGCGCCAGGTGCGCGCGCCGGGCGGCCAGGGCCCGCCGCACCGGCGGATCGCCGGCCG